>DASWGV010000164.1:0-9153 GCA_036393515.1 Gemmatimonadales bacterium
TGCTGGTCTCCACCGTGATGTAGAGCCACCGCCGGTCCGGCGAGACGATGAGGCCGTGGGGCCGGCGGCCGGTCTGGATGGTGTCGAGGACCGCGAGGGAGTTCGGATCGAGTCGCAGGACACCCTCGTAGCGGTCGGCCACGTAGAGCCGGATCTCCCACGACTGCGCGGTTGCCGTGGCCTCCTGGCGTTCCGGCGTTGGGGAACAGGCGGTCCAGATCAAGGTGATGGCGGCGGGCACGACGACGGGTGAGCGCATAACGGTGATGTCCCGGGAGAGACGGTGCGGCATGACGTTGCTCGCTGGGCCGGGGCGGGTCAAGCCGCCCAGGATTGGCGCTTGACGCCTGCTTGCGGCGGGCGGAGTAGCATGGCTCCATCTCCGGTCAGGGCCGGGTACTCATGAACCGTGCAATACCGAGCTGGCACCGCGTTCCGACGGCGGCATTGCTGCTGCTGACGCTGATGCTTCAGGCCTGCATGCAGTGGATTCCTCAGCGCCGGTCCATTCCGGCAGTGCTGGAGGCTGGGAGTGAGCGCCGCCTCCGGGTGATTCAGGCGGACGGTGAGGTCGTGGTGCTCCGGCGACCGCGCATCGTGGCGGACTCAGTGCTGGGCGAAGCCCATTTCGGCCGGGGGCAGTGGCGGGCCCGGGCGGTGGCCCTCTCCAACGTCCGGCGGGTGGAGGTTGAGCGAGTGAATGCCCGCCGTACCATCGGAGCCACCACGCTCGCGGGTGTGGCCGCGGCCGTCATCATCGCGGCCGCAACATATGAACCGCCGCCGCCGCCACCGCCACCGCCCTCGTCCTCAGGGTGCAGCGGGACCGACTGCTACATCTCCTGCCCGCTGGTTTACAGCTGGGATGGAAACCGGTGGCGCCTGGATTCTGGCACCTTCGGTGGAGCCATCATGCGGGCGCTCCAGCGGACCGACCTGGACAACCTGGATTTCGCTACCGCGCAGGACGGCACGCTCCGCCTCAAGCTGACCAATGAGCTCCAGGAGACGGATTACGTCGACGCGCTCGGCCTCCTCGCGGTGGATCACGATCCCGCGCTCACCGTGGCGCCTGACGCTGCCGGCCGCATGCACACCATGGGGCCGCTCGCGGCGCCCAGCCGTGCAACGGACTTCCGCGGCCGGGATGCGTTGGCCCGGGTGGGCACCGCCGACGGCTGGAGCTGGGAGTCCGGTCCATCAGGCCGGGATACCGCGAACCTGGCGGATATCCGGGACGGACTGGAGCTCGAGTTTGTCCGCCCGCGCGGCGCCCGGCATGCGCACCTGGTGCTGGACGGCCACAACTCTCCCTGGGCCGCCAAGCTGCTGGCGGACTTCGTGCAGGCGCACGGTGCGGGCACCCAGGCGTGGTATGACTCGCTCAATGCCACCCCGGAACGTGCCCACGCCATGGGCATGCGGCTCGCCCGTGAGGCCTTCCTCGGCGCATCGGTATGGACCGGAGGCGAGTGGGTACATCAGGGACTGTTCTGGGAAGCGGGCCCTGAGGTGATCAAGCGCCAGGTGATGGACTTGGATCTGTCAGCCGTCCGCGGCGACACCGTCCGGATCAAGCTCGAATCGGTGCCGCTGTTCTGGATGATTGATCAGGTGGGACTGGACTTCACCGTGGACCAGCCGGTGGTGACCCGCGCCCTCGCACCGGCGCGTGCGCAGGATTCCCGAGGCAGGGCGGCGGTTGCTCTCCTGGCCGCAACGGACGACCGATACCTGGTAATGGAGACCGGCGATGTCGCCGAGCTGGAGTTCGACGTACCGGATCATGCTCCTGGTCTGGCGCGAACCTATCTCCTGAGTTCCACCGGGTGGTATCGGATTCGCGTCGCGGAAACCGGCGAACCGGACATTCAGTTGCTCAACCGCGTGGCCAACGAGCCGATGGGTATCTCGCGGCTCGCCGTGGCGCGGCTCAACCAGGCCTTACTGGCCATGGCGCGGGCCGCCAAGTGAGCGACCGCGCGGTGTGGGTGACCGGCGTTGGTGCAGTTTCGGCGGCCGGGGATGGCGGTGATGCCTTGCTCCGGCTCCTGCTGGATGGCCGGAGCGCCGTAGTGCCGGTACCTGAGCTCAGCGGGCTCGGTGCGGGCCGGGCGCCCACGCCCCGTCGTAAGGCCCACGCACGGCACCTCGATCGGTCGGCCGGTCTTTTCATGGCCGCGGGCGACGAGGCGTGGCAAACCGCTGGGCTTGCCGCCGAGCCCCCGGCGCCGGAGCGAACCATGCTCATCGAAGGCTCCTCGCTTGGACCCATGGCGGATCTTCTCCGCTGGCATGAGGGACGCGTGACCGAGGCCGAACCGGGCCTACCTCGCCCGTCGGTGCTGGTCAGATTCATGACCGGCGCAGGTGGCGCGGCCCTGGCGCAGGCCCATGGCATCCGTGGGCCGGTGGTGCACCTATCGGTCGGCAGCGTCTCGGCCATGGCGGCTATCGGTGAGGGCTACCGGAAGATCCTCAATGGCGAAGCGGACCTGGTGATTGCAGGCGGCGCGGAATGCCCGCTCCATCCCGACATCGTGGCAAGTTTTCACGCGGCTGGAATCCTCGCCCCGTGCGACGGCGGGGTGCCGGCCTGTCGTCCCTTCGACGCCCGCCGGGCGGGCACGGTATTGGGTGAAGGTGCGGGAGTAGTGATCCTGGAGGCTGAGGAGCATGCGCGGCGACGCGGGGCAGCGCCTCGCGCCGTGGTGAAAGGCTTCGGACTGGTGTGCGAAGCGCACTCCTTCACTGCTCCTGACCCCACGGGGGCGGGCGTGAGCGCGGCCGTGCGTCAGGCCCTTGGCGCGCTCGACACGAACCAGATCGGCTGGATCAAGACGCACGGCACCGGAACCCGGGCCAATGATCTGGCGGAGTGCCGCGGGCTGGCCGCCGTGTTCGGCGGCGGCCTGGTGCGCGCCCCCTTGACCAGCCTGAAGCCGGCGCTGGGCCATTGTCTCGGTGCCAGTGGGGCCGTGGAAGCCGTTGGCGCGGTGCTGTCGCTGGAGGTGGGGGCCGTGCCGCCGACGGTGAACACGGAACAGATCGATCCCGAGTTGCCGCCCTGTACCGTCGCTACAAGGCCCGAATGCTCGACGACGGGCGCCGTGTTGTTGCTAGCGGAGAGTTTTGGGGGACGATGCGCCGCCCTGGTCCTGGAGCGTGCGTGAGCCTACGCCGCCATGGCGGCAATCACCGGCCTACGCGATCCGAAAGTGGAGCGGGTCTCTCAGGTTCTGCAATTCCCGATAGTAGTAGACCGGCGTGGGCCGTTTTCCCATGAACTTCAGGCTCCGGAGAAACTCGACCTCCTCTTTGGTCGCCGAGCCGCTGAGAGAGTGATCCTGCAGAAACGCCTTGAACCCCGGCTCCTCGGCCCGGGGTTGTGCGGGTTGGGCCTCACTGAACCCGAATCGCTTGACGTGGGCAGCCACCACCTTGCGGTTGAGTACGATGTCCAGATCGAACGTTCCGAGATCCATGTCCCACGACTCGATGAGCGGATCCAGAAAGGTGACGCTGTTTTCCACCGACACCTGGAACACGTCCGTGTCCAGGAACTCAAGCACAAACACCCGCATCTCTTCATAACTCCGCCCACTGAGCCGAGCCACGGCGCGGAGCCATCGTTGATTCTCCAATTCGTCCCGGGCGACGCGCTTGACCACGTCAAGCAGCGTCTGGGTCACCAGCCGTTCGAGTTCGCCAAAAGGCTGTCTCTCGAAGATCGCGCGAACCAGCTGTCTCCGATCGGGATGGCATTTATGGAGGATGAGCTCGCGGACCTCTTGAAACAGTGGTTCGGGCTGGTCCCCCAGCTGCTTCTTCAAGCGGTCCTTGCGCTGAAGGTCCGCCACCTTGGCCAATTCCCCCGGCGGCAGCTTCAGGACCCGGTCCATCTTTCCGTAGATGTCGGTGCGGTACGGAGCGGGGGGCGCCTTCTTCCGCGTCAACAGCTGCGAGATGTAGGACTCGGTCACCCGCGCGGCACGGGCCAGGTCCCGTTGCTCCAGGCCCAGCTCCTCCAGGCGATGGCTGATCACAAACGCGAGGTCCACTCAGGCGTCCTTTCTCCCGTCCGTCTTCGGCCGGTGTTCAAGCAATTTACCCGCTGGTCTCTGACTTGACAAGAATGGTACAGTGACGTAACGTCAGCCATTAGGTAGATTCACCAGTTCAGTTATGCCGCCACTCTCATGAACCGGGCGGCCCTACCCAAAGGGAGTTGGACATGTACGCACGTAACGTTGCCCTGCGCCTGAAGCCCAGCACGGGCGCTGATTTCACCCGGATGCTGGAGAACGATGTGCTTCCGGTGCTGCGGAAGCGGACCGGCTTCAAGGACGAAGTCACGCTTCTCGCCGCGGATGGCAGGCAGGCCCTTGCCATCAGCTTCTGGGATGGAAAAGAGAATGCGGAAGCCTATGGCCGGGAGACCTATCCCGCGGTGCTGAAGAGCCTGGAGAACGTGGTTGAGGGGACGCCTCAAGTGAACTCCTACGAGGTCTCCAACTCGACGTTCCACAAGATCGCGGCCCGCGTCTAAGGCCGGATGCCGTGTCCGGACGGAGGGGGGCAAGGTCGCCCTTCTTCCGGTCCGGTGAACGCGCCATCCCCGCCAGCCGCCGGAAGGACCGGAACAGCGCAATGACACCCATCCGTTTGAGACTCATCGGTGGACCCTTGAGTGGACAGGTGGTGTGGCTGGATGAGGGACGCGTTGGGGTGACGGTGCAGGTGGCCCCCAACGGCGGCAGCCCCAAGCGAAGTCTGGAGTATCGGCGCGATGGACAGGCGCTGGCGTTCGTCCGTGAGCTTCAGCCCTGACGCGCGGAAGCAAGTTTTCGTTGGTAGGACGTTACGAGTTAACCGAAATGAGGCACCACATGTATAGTCTCACACAGAGGGACCCGATGGCGCACCTGCTGCATCAGATGGAGCACCGGGTGGGCCGTTTCTACCGCGATCCGCTCCCCACGTTCGAGTGGCCCGCTCCCGAGGCCGCGACGGCCGCCTGGCAGCCGCTGGTGGACATTTTCGAAGAGCCCGATGCCATTCGCCTGGTGGCGGAGCTACCCGGGGTGCATCCCGAGAACGTGAAGCTCTCGGTCGAGCGCAACGTGCTGACCATCAGGGGCACCAAGGAGCAGGTGGTGGATGACAAGGTCGAGAGGGTCTATCGCAACGAGCGGACCTATGGCGACTTCGAGCGATCGTTCACGCTGTCCGCCTCGATGGATTCCAGCAAGATCAAGGCGACCTACAACCTTGGCGTGTTGACCATCACGCTGCCGAAGGCGGAGACGGCCAAGCCCCATCTGATCAAGGTGGACCTCACGCCTGAAACGGCGTTGCTGAAGGCCTGACCCAGGGCGGAGCGGTTTGTTCAGGGGAGGAGGGCGGGATGGTCAGCCCTCCTTCTCATGAGTAGCACCACGAATGAAGGAACCACCGCAACCATGGACAACACGGTCACTCACATCGCCGCGCCCGAGTGTTCCATCACCCAACCCCATCCGGCGGTGGAGTGCGGAATCGTCTTGGCTCGTCGGCGGTGTCAGGCTGAGGCGGACGCCGCCATGCGCCGGCAGCATGAAGCCGAGCGGCAGCGGCAACAGGAGCCGGCCTAGCGGGCGAGCCCTACGCCGCGACCGCCGGGCTCCGCGAACACCACCGATGGTGGTATGAAAGAGTCCCGTGAAGGACTACGGTACCGGCGCTGTCCTCACCCCTAGGTTCACCGCCACAAACGCCCATTTGTCCGCCGCCGCCTGAATCCGCTTGTCGGTGGGTACGTACCCGTGGCTTCCCAGGGTCTCGATCCGAATGATGGTGGGCCGGTCGCACCCTTGGGCGGCCTGCAAGGTGGCCGCGAACTTGAAGGAGTGACTGGGCACCACGCGGTCGTCGTGGTCGGCGGTGGTCACCAGAGTGGCCGGATAGCACACCCCGGGTTTCAGGTTGTGGAGCGGCGAGTATTTGATGAGGAAGGGGAACTGCGCCGGATTGTCGGCCGAGCCGTATTCGGTGACCCAGTACCGGCCGGCGCTGAACTTGTGGTAGCGCAGCATGTCCATCACGCCCACCTCCGGCACCGCCACGCCGAACAGTTCCGGCCTCTGCGCCATGACGGCGCCCACCAGGAGCCCGCCGTTCGAGCCGCCGTTGATGGCCAGCCTGGGCGGCGAGGTGTACTTCTCGCGGATCAAATACTCCGCCGCGGCAATGAAGTCGTCGAACACGTTCTGTTTCTTCTCCAGCATCCCGGCCTCGTGCCACGCCTCGCCGTACTCCGCGCCGCCGCGGAGGTTGGCCACGGCGTAGATCCCGCCCAGCTCCAGCCAGGCCAGCACATCGCGGCGATACACCGGCGTCTCGCTGATGGAGAAGCCGCCGTAGGCGTAGAGCATGGTGGGGTTGTTCCCGTCGAGCGTCAGGTCCTTCCGGGCCGTGACGAACATGGGGATCCGGGTGCCGTCCCTGGACGGGTAGAACACCTGCCGAGTCTCATAGCGGCTGGCGTCGAAGGTGCTCTGGGGCGGTTCGAACGGGGTGCTCTGGCCGGTCGCGGCCTCCCAGCGGTAAGCGGTGTTGGGAATGAGTGCCGAGGCAAAGCCGAAGAACAGATCGTCGGAGTCCTGCCGGGTGGCCAGGCCCGCAAGCGTGCCGATGCCGGGGAGGTCGAGCGAGCCCATGGGCCGGCCGTCGAGTGAGAAAAACCGGACCGCCGCCTTCACGTCTTCCAGGTACTGCACCACGATGCGGGACCGGGTGAGCGCCGCGAACTCCATCACGTGCGGCCCCTCCGGGACCACGGTGCCCCATTTGGCCGGTGACGGGTCGGCCAGGTCAATGCGGACCAACTTTCGCTTGGGCGCGTCGCGATCGGTGCGGGCAATCAAGGCACCGCCTACGTTTCCCAGCGGCGCGATCTCCCAGGCCCCGCCTTCCTCGATGGGCCTGATAGGGGCGGCGACGGTGGGCCGCAGCGGGTCGCCCAGGTCCGCGTAGTAGAGGCGGTTCTTCACCGTAGCGCCTTCTGACACATAGACCACCAGGTAGCGGCCGTCCTCGGTGACCGAGCCCCCCAGGAACCAGCCGGGCAGGTCGGTCCGCTGATAGACCGCCTGGTCCGCGGCCTGGGGTGTTCCCACTACGTGGTAGTAGATCTTCGAGTCGGTGAGATCCGCCGCGATCTTCTCGCCGGCGGGCTCGGGATACCGGGAATAGAAGAAGCCGCGGCCGTCCCTGGTCCACGAAGCCCCGGTGAACTTGGTCCATTTCAGCGTATCGGCGAGCTGCCGCCCGGTTTCCAACTCGCGTATGTAGAAGGTCTGCCAGTCCGATCCCCCTTCGGCCAGCGCATGAGCCAGATACCGGCCGTCGGGAGAGGGATAGAACCCGGCCAGCGCCTGCGAGCCGTCCGGGGAAATCTCGTTGGGGTCAATCACCATGCGCTCGGCGGCCGAGAGCGTCGCGCGGGTGAACCAGACCGACTGCCGCTGGAGTCCGGAGTTCTTGTTATAAAAGAGGCGTCCCGCTTCCACGAACGGCACGCTGGTGCGCGGTGAGTTCCACAGCTCGGTGAGGCGGGTCTGGAGCCAGGGGCGGATGCCGATCGTCTCCAGGTAGCCGAACGTGACGGCGTTCTCCGCCTTGACCCAAGTGGCGGTCTCCGTGCCGTCCAGGTCTTCGAGCCAGCGGTAGGGGTCGGGGACGCGGGTGCCGTTGAACTCATGGGCGACCTCGGTCTTGCGCGTGGCCGGGTAGGGGAGGCGCTGAGCCTCCGCGGCGGTCTGGACGACCAGCAGTGCGGCGACGAGTGCCAGCAGAATGCGGCGGAACATGGAGGGCCGTCCGATAGCGGTCAGGGGCATCGTAACCGCCGGTTCCCTGAATCGCCAGCATGCACGAAACGCTACGGTTTGCGGCGTTTTGGTACGGCTCTAACGGGCCGGCCGGTGAATCGTTCGTGTTGGCTGGTTACGAGCGACATACGGCGTCTGTGCCGTCATCAACCGGTTCTCACCGGCGTGAACGGGTGCCCGGGTGGTGGAACTGGTAGACACAGCAACCCCACATGTTGCTGGCCGCAAGGCCATGCGGGTTCGACTCCCGCCCCGGGCACGCCAGCCGCTACACCACGCCAGCCGCTACACTATGTACCACAAGCTTGACGCTGGTCGGGGGCCATCGTACACTCGAGTTGCATGTGGGGTTGTTTGGGTGGTTCCACCACCCCACGAGGCTCGGGCCGGTTGGTCCGGGCCTCTGTGTTTACGGGGATGCCAGCAGTCCGGCGTCCTAACGAAAACGCCGCGATGGCGACGGAGAACATCTGCGTGCCTCATGCGACCGGAGGGAGTCGAACCCCCACGGGTTGCCCCACAGGATCCTAAGTCCTGCGCGTCTGCCAGTTCCGCCACGGTCGCGTACACCAGAAAACTAGCCGCACCTCCCCCGCACGGCAGCGGGGGCGACCTACTCCCGCTCGCGCACCAGCCGCGCGATCCGCTGCTTCACGTCGGTGACCAGCGGTTGCAGCTCCGGATCCGCGTCGTTCCACAACTCCGCGTAATTCCCGTAATACCTCACGGCCTTCTCACGGTCCCCCCGGGCCTCGTAGAGCTCCCCCAGCCGGCGGAAGGCCTGCGGCCGCATGTAGATGTCCCACGAAAGGCGAAAGACCTCAGGCGTCGCCAGAAACTGCTCCAGGTACGCTATGGCGGAATCCGGACGACCGGCCCGGTCATGCGCCTCCGCCATCACGAACTGGCTGCGACTGCAGCATTCCTCGTCTTTCTCGTTGGCCTGGATGCGCTCCGCGATCGCGTCGTCAAACCGGCCCTCGGCCAGCGCGATCGCGGCCGTGGCCTCGTACCAGGCCAGCGGAGGATCCGCGCGCTCCGCCGAGTCGGCCCGGGACCGGTATGCTTCCAGGAGCGCCTTGGCCCGCGCCACCCGCCCGGCCCGGGCGTAGAACTCCGCCAGCTCCAGATTGGATCCGCCTGCCGCGGGTTGGCCGCGGAGCGCCTGTTCCATCAGGGACACCGCCTTTGCGCCGTCGCCGAACGCCCAGAGGGCCACGTACGCGTCGTACCGGGCGCGCCGGGCCGCCGGCGGCGGCGGGTTTTGCGCAAAGGGGAGGCC
>DASWGV010000165.1:0-3011 GCA_036393515.1 Gemmatimonadales bacterium
GGTTGTTGCGGGGGCCAGAGCGTCCCGCAAGGAAACCGGGTTCGGTGGCGCCCATGCAGCACTCCGGAATTGGGAGGCGACCGAGGCAGCGTTCGGCCGTCCAGGGGAACTGGTTGGTCCCGGCCGAAGGCGGTAGGTTGGCCAGGGATAGGCAGGCCGTAGCGCAGGTACCTCAGACCACGTACGCTGCGATCGCTCGCGGGATAACGTGGTGCGGGGGGTGGGACCTTTGCAGGTCCAATCACAAGTTGAACTAAACCGCTGCGCGGTAGTGTCGCAGGCGTTGGGATTCCTTCCGCAGGTCGGTTGATCTCCCAGGATGTGATCGAGGACGGTTGGGCTCGCGTCCCTCGGTGTGCGGTGCAGGTTCCGGTTGATCCCAGGATCCTGTCATCTCACCCGGAGGGCATCATGACCGAACTGCGCCAGCGGATGATCGACGATCTCCGCATCCGGAACTATTCGCCGCGGACGATCGAGCGGTACACGGAGTGTGTCACCAGTTTTGCCCGGCACTTCGGGAAGTCGCCGGCCGCGTTGGGGCTCGAGCAGATCCGGGCCTATCAGCTCTTTCTCATCCAGACCAAGCATGCCTCCTGGACGGTGTTCAATCAGACGGTGTGCGCGCTCCGGTTTCTGTACGGGACGACCCTGGCGCGGCCGGACACCATTCCGCACATCCCCTTCCCCCGCCAGCCGAAGCCGCTGCCGGTCGTCCTGAGCCGCACGGAGCTGGCGCGGTTTTTCGCGGCCATCCCGAATCTGAAACACCGCACCGTGCTGATGACCATGTACGCCGCGGGGCTGCGCTTGTCGGAGGCCCTCGGGCTCCGCGTCGCCGATGTGGATAGCGACCGCCAGTGTTTGCGGGTCGAGCGGGGAAAGGGGCAGAAGGATCGGTATACCCTGCTCGCGCCGACCCTGCTCCAGCAGCTGCGGGACTACTGGCGCCTCATGCGGCCGGCTCCCTGGCTCTTCCCCGGCCAGCGGCCGCACCAGCCGCTCACGGCGAGCGCGATTCAACGCCGCTGCGGGCTGGCGGCGCGGCGGGCTGGCCTGGCGAAACGGGTGTCGCCCCACACGATGCGCCACTGCTTCGCCACCCACCTGCTGGAAGCGGGCACCGATTTGCGCACCATTCAGCACCTGCTCGGGCATTCCAGCTTGCAGACGACGGCGGTCTATCTCCACGTCGCCACGCGCGCGCGGCACGTGACCGACGGCCCTACGGATCTCCTGGCCCACACCACGGACGGTCGCCCCGACGCATGACCGGGCATCGGCCCGAGGTGGCCGATGTCATCGCGCAGGCCGGTGCGGCGTATCAGGCCCGGTACGGCACCACCCCCGCCCAGACCCGCATCCTGCGCGATCTGAGCTGCTGTCGCACGGCGGCGCTCGGCGGCCACACGCAGCGGTGTGCCGACTGCGGCCACGAGGTGATCGCGTACAACTCGTGTCGCAATCGCCACTGCCCCAAGTGCCAGGCCGGTGCCCGCGCGCGCTGGCTCGCGGCGCGGGCGGCGGAGCTCCTGCCGGTCCCGTATTTCCACGTGGTCTTCACGCTGCCGGCGCCGCTCGGCGCGCTCGCGCTGCAGCACAAGCGGTTGGTCTATGGTCTGCTGTTTCGGGCGGTGGCCGCCACGCTGCGCACGATCGCGCGGGATCCCCAGCATCTGGGCGCCGACATCGGCGTCCTCGCCGTGCTGCACACGTGGGGGCAGACCCTCCAGCATCATCCCCATCTCCACTGCGTCGTGCCGGGCGGCGGCCTGGCCCCCGATGGCATGCGGTGGGTGGCCTGTCGCCCCCACTTCTTTCTGCCGGTGCGCGTCTTGAGTCGGCATTTCCGCCGGACCTTTCTCACCCTGCTCCGCGCGGCGTATACGCAGGGGGAACTCCGGTGTCGCGGCACGCTCGCGGCCCTCGCCGATCCCACTGCCTGGGGAGGATGGGTCCAAGAGCTTGAGCGCGTGGAATGGGTGGTGTATGCCAAACCGCCCTTCGGCGGGCCCGAGCAAGTCCTCAAGTACCTGGCGCGCTACACCCACCGCGTCGCCATTGCCAATCAGCGGCTGGTGGCCGTGACCGACGGGCAGGTCACCTTTCACTGGAAGGACTACGCCCACGGCCACCGCGCGCGCACGATGACCCTGGACGGCGTGGAGTTCCTGCGGCGCTTCCTCCTGCACCGCCTCCCCCGGGGCTTGCATCACATTCGCCAGTATGGGCTCCTCGGGAATCGCCACCGGACGACCCACCTCGCCCGCTGCCGCGCACTCCTCGGTGAACCGCCGGGCGCCGTCGAGCATCACGCTGCCGAGCGCGCCGCCGACCCGACACCGCGCGACGCGTGCCCGCAGTGCGGCACCGGACGCTTGGTGATCGTCGCGACCCTGCCACGCCACGATGCTGCGGGCCCGCTCCCGTGGAACACGTCCTAGCTCCGGCGAGGGACCAGCACGCCTCCGCCATCCGGCCCTCCGTCCGCGGGAGAATTGCGCGTGTCCGCCCGTGCCCCCGACCACCCCTGCGCGCCGCGCCACCCCAGGGCCGCGACCACGCCACCCCCTCGCTGCCATCGCCGCCGCGCCGCGCGCTCGATTGGACCGCTGCAGACGGCCGTCGCGCTCCGCCCACCCCCTTCCAATCCCCATAAGCGCCTAGCCCGCAGCGGCTCAGTTCAACAGATTGTATCCGGAATGCTCACGCGCCTCGCGCCGGCGAGATGGTCGCCCGCCACCATCGTGTGTCTGCTGGGCCGTGAGCACTCCGGATACAATCCATTACGTTAGCCAGCTGCCTACAGGGCCTGGCCCACCTCTCCACTCCGCCGATAGTTCGGCTAGATTGCTCTCATGTCGACCAGCACCAGTGAACCCCAGGCCGCCTATTGCCACGACTGCGCCGATACCTTCGGGCTGCTTTCGCACATCCAGCCCCTCTCCCCCGTGCCGAGCAGCTACCAGCTCACGAGGATGCCAAAGCACCTCAGCCCGACGAGCACGTCC
>DASWGV010000166.1:0-19626 GCA_036393515.1 Gemmatimonadales bacterium
CGGGGCTGGTGGATCCCAACACGGTCACACGCTTGTGGGCGGCGCTTGACCGAGCGGGGAAAGCGGGGGCGGTGCGGCGGCGGCTGAGGGATGTGACGGCGGTGAGGAGATAGGCGCCCTCACCTCCTCACCGCCCCCTAACTCGCCACGTACGCTGCCGCCAACACCGCCGCCGCGACGCCGGTTGAGCCCGGGCTGGTCAACACCGCAGCAACCAGGAGCAGCACGTAAAGCCCGATGAACGCGATTGGGGTGACGGGATACCAGGGCACCTTGAAGGGTGCATCCGGCTGAACCGCTCTCAACCGAAACAGCGCCAGGGCGGTGAGCCCGTCCACGGCGAGCACCAACGTGATAGCCAGCGCCAGCAGCCATTCGAACGTTCCGGTGGCTGCAAGGATCACGGCGGCGGCGGACACGCCGAGCGTCGCGGTCCACGGGGTGCCACCGCGGTTCACCCGGGCCAGGACCGGCGGCGCCAGGCCGTCGCGAGCCAGGCCAAAGAGCACCCGCGGTGTGACGAAAACGTTCCCGTTCAGCGACGCCAGCACCACCAGCAGCGCGACCGCGGCCATCACGGTCCCGCCTCGGCTTCCAAACACCACGGCGGCCATATCACCCGCCACCAGGTTCGAGGCCGCAACGGTCTCAAACGGGAGCACGTGTAGGAACGCGGCATTGAGCAGGAGATAGAGGCCGGCGACAATGGCGATGCCCAGGAGAAACGCCCGGGGGATGGTGCGATTGGGTTCGGTGATCTCCTCGGCGATCTTGGCCACCTCCGGGTACCCGTAATAGGTCCAGATCACCGCCTGTGACGCCGCGGCCAACGCCGTCACCACGTGGTAGGCGTCGCGCGGTGCCGTGGGCAGCGAACCGGTCCAACCCGCCCCGGTGCCGGCCGCCAGCGCGAGCGCCACCACCGCGCCAAGCGCCAAGACCTTGGCGGAGGTGACCACGTTTTGCACCCGTCGGCCGGTGGTGACGCCGAGGAGATTGACGCCGGTCATGGCGAGGACAAAACCCACGCCGATGGGCGGGGTCCAACCCGGTGGCGCGCCCGTGAGCCGGACGGTGTATTCGCCGCACACCACCCCAATGGCGGCGATGGCACCGGGGTAGATGACGAGGCCCTCGGTCCACCCCACGACGAATCCGGCCCGCCGGCCGAACGCCTCCGTGACGTAGACATACTTCCCGCCCGCCCTGGGGCGTCGGGTCGCAAGCTCGGCAAAGACCAAGGCGCCGAGCAGGGCCAGTCCCGCCCCGAGCAACCAGGCCACGAACGTGAGCCACGGCCGGCCCAGTTGGGCCGCCACCAGGCCGGGCGTACGGAAGATCCCGGCGCCGACAATGATGCCGACCACCATCGCGAGGCTGTCGCCCAGGCGGAGCGTGCGGCGGAGGTCGGTCACGACGCGAAGGTAGGTCGCCGGCCGCGCCCCGCTAGAGGTGAAGAACTGCTCATAGTGCTTTCAGCCTCCCTCGCGCCGGTCCGTCGTATTGGTATCGCGAAGCAACCGATGACCCAACGCGTACCCCCCGACGAATGGGAGAGTTGTCCTGTGTTCAGACCACCGTCACGCAACCGTCCGCTGGCCGCCACCGCGGCGGCCGCTCTGCTGGCCGTGCCCTTGACCATTTGGGGGTGGCTGAACACCCGGGGCGATCAGGGCCTTTCCCAGGAACAGGCCGTCCTGACCAGTGCGCCGGCCGTCCCGCCGCCGATCACCCGCACTCGGCCCGCGCGGATCATCGTGGAGTTGGAGACCAGTGAGGTCACCCGCGAGATCGCCGACGGCGTGGAATACACCTTCTGGACGTTTGGTGGCTCGGTGCCCGGGAAGTTCATCCGCATCCGGGAGGGGGACGAGGTGGAGTTTCACCTCAATAATCACCCGACCAGCCGTTTCCCGCACAACATTGACCTGCACGCGGTGACCGGACCCGGCGGCGGTGCCACGTCGTCCTTCACGTCGCCCGGGCACTCCTCCGTGTTCAGCTTCAAGGCGCTGAACCCCGGACTCTACGTGTACCACTGCGCCACGGCTCCCGTGGGCATGCACGTCGCCAATGGGATGTACGGCCTGATCCTGGTGGAGCCAGCGGCGGGCCTGCCCAAGGTGGACCGTGAGTACTACGTGGTGCAGGGTGAGTTCTACACCGCGGGAGCGTACGGCCAGGCGGGCCACCAACCCTTCAGCATGGAAAAGGCGCTCAAAGAGGACGCCGACTACGTGTTGTTCAACGGGGCCGTTGGCGCCCTGACCGGGGACAACGCGTTGCCGGCGAACGTGGGCGAAACCGTACGCCTGTACGTGGGCAACGGCGGTCCCAACCTGCTGTCCTCGTTCCATGTGATCGGCGAGATCTTCGACCGGGTCATGGCTGAAGCCGGCAGCATGGTCAATCACAACGTGCAGACCACGCTGATTCCGGCGGGCGGCGCGGCCATTGTGGAGTTCCAGGTCCAGGTCCCGGGAACCTACATCCTGGTGGATCACTCGCTCCTGCGGGCATTCAACAAGGGCGCCCTGGGCATGCTGCGGGTGAGCGGCCCGGAGGCGGTGGCGATTTACTCCGGCCGCCAAAGCGAGGGGATCTACGCTCCCGAAGGTGGGGCGGTGCAGGTGGTGCCCGGGGTGGCGGCCGCGGGCGCCGCGCGGGCCCGGACCCGCGCCGAGCGCACGGATTTTGGCCGCCGGGTGTACCAGCAGAACTGCGCCGCGTGCCATCAGCCGAGCGGGGTGGGGCTCCCGCCCGCGTTCCCGCCGCTCGCCCAGTCCGATTACCTGAACGCCGACAAGCGACGCGCCATTACGGTGCTGCTCCGCGGCCTCCAGGGAGAAGTCGTGGTGAACGGCGAGACCTACAACGGCGTCATGCCACTCCTCCGGCTGGACGACGACGACGTCGCGAATGTCCTGACCTATGTCTACAGCCAGTGGGGCAATGCCGGCCTCGACGTGACGCCCGCGGAGGTGGCGGCAGTCCGCCGCCAGGTCGGCACCTCGCAGCCGGAACCGGATCAGAGCCATGGACGCTGAGCGCGCCAGGCGCCTGGCCCTGACGCTCAGCCTGTTGGGCGGGGTCGCCCCGGCCGCGGCGGCGCAGGCGGCTCGCATCGGCGGCGAGCTGCGACCGCGATACGAATACCGCTCCCCGGACGCCGGAAGCGTCAACGGCTTCACCTCCATGCGGGCGCGGGCCGATGTGGCCGCCGGCCTCGAGCGACGCGTGAGCCTGTTCGTCCAGGTGCAGGACGTGCGGCTCTGGGGTGAAGAGGGCAACACCTTGAACGATTTTCGGGCTGACAATCTGGACCTGCGCCAGGGATACCTCGAAGTCCGCTCGGGTGAAGAGCGCGGTTGGAGCGCCCGGGTGGGGCGCCAGGAGATGGCGATTGCCGAGGAGCGGCTGATCGGGTCGGTGAATTGGGCGCAGCAGGGGCGGTCGTTCGACGGGGTTCGGGCGGGCCTCAGCGGGTCCTTTGGCTCGGTGGAGGCCTTCGGGTTCACCCTGGCGGAGACCGCGGCGCCGGGCGTGCCTCACGAGGCCGAGTTCGTCGGAGGGTACGCACAGCTCGAGCGGGTAGCGGGAGGCACGCTGGACCTCTATAGCCTGCACACCCGCGTCGCGGGCGTCCAGACCAACCAGGCCACGGTGGGCGCCCGGTATGCCGCCACCCGCGGCTCCTGGCGTTATCGCGTGGAAGGGACCTACCAGCTGGGTGACCGCGACAGCGCGACGGTGCGCGCGTTCATGGCGGGTGCGCGGCTGAGCAAACAGCTGTTCGCCAACCGCGCCGAGGTCACGCTGTGGTATGACTATCTATCGGGCGACGGTACCCCGCGAGACGGGCGCACCGAGGTATTCGAGACGCTGTTCGCCACCAATCACCCCCTGTACGGTATCGCCGATCTCTTCACCGATATTCCTCGGCACACCGGCGGCCTGGGCTTGCAGGATGCCGCCGTTAAGCTTGCCTACGTCCCCGGTCCTGACGTTCGGATCGGCCTGGACGGCCATGCTTTCCTGGTGGCCGAGGGTGGGGGTCTGGCGTCGCGCCGTCTGGGCGAAGAGGTGGACCTGACGGCCCGGTTTCGCTACAGCGCCAATCTCACCGCGGAGATCGGCGGGGCGTGGGTGGCAGACGGTCCGGTGCTCCGGTCGCTGGGGCGGCTCACCGGGGACCTGCATTTTCTCTATGTGATGTTGACGGCCAGACTGTAGGGTCGCGCGGCGCGGGCCCGGCTCAGTGGTGGGCCAGATCTTGTCGTCGGTGAAGCTGGCCGCGCCGCATCACGTGGGTGCGCGAACGGAAGGCTCGTACATCCCCGCGCGGGTCCTCGGCCAGAATCAGCAGATCGGCCATCTTCCCCTTTTCCAGCGTGCCGAAGTCGGCCTCCCGCTTCATGGCCCGCGCGCCGTTCCGGGTGGACATCACGATGATGTCAGCCGCGGCGAGACCGGCCGCCTGCATCGCCTCCATTTCGTCATAGAGGGACGGGCCGTGGAGCGTGAGCGGGTTCCCCGCGTCCGTGGCGGTGGCCACCGTCCCGCCCGCCGCGTGCACCCGGCGGACGTTCTCGGCCATCACCACGCCGCGGGCCCCGACGGTCTCCAGCCGGCGGTAGGCGAGGTCCGGTGATCGCCGGTCTTCGGGCAGCAAGGCCCGGAGCGGCTCCACGTTCGCCACCTTTGCTCTGGTGTCGGGGTCCACGCATCCGCCGCCATCATCCACCGGATAGCGCACCCCCAGGCCAATGGACACGCTGGCGCGCGTGGCGTTGCGACCCACCACCAGGGTGGGCGCGTAGATGGCGCGGTTGCTGGCCAACAGATTGAGGAACTCCTGATCCACCGGCTGATCTTCCACGCTGTGCACCAGCAGCACGGCCCCGGCGCGCAGAGCCACCTTGGCCTCGCGGAGTCCGGTGGCGTGGACAATGAGATCCAGGCCGGCCTCACCAGCCGCGGCGCCCACCTCCATCATCCGGGCATCCAACTCGGCGCGCCGCGCGGCGGACGGCGCCAGGTACCACACCTTGACCGCGGACGATCCCATCGCCTTCAACGCCGCTACGCTCGAACGCACCTCTGCCGACGTCGTCATGGGAAGAAACGTGTAGATCTCGTCGTCCACGTTGAGCGCGGAGCGGCCGGCGTGGGTGATCAGGGGTCCCGCGGCGCGGACGTGGGGCGCCATGGTGTCCGCCTCCGCCAGGGCGGGAAGCGCGGTGGTCCACGGATGACCGCCCACGTCGAAGACGGCGGTGATGCCGGTGCACAGGTACGACCGGAACCAGCGGGCCGGATTGGCCCTCAGGTCCCGGGCCGTCTCCGGATAGGGATAAAGTTGAGGGGCGCTGAGCCCATCCGGCCGGCCGTCAATCCAACCGGTCTGGCTGAAGTGGACGTGTGCGTCCACCAGGCCCGGCGTGAGAAACCGGCCGGTGACGTCCACCCGCGTGGCGCCGGCGGGCACGGCGCATTGCCGGGCCGTCCCCACACAGGCCACGCGGCCGCCCGTCACCACGACCACTGCGTCCGCCATAGCCGGTCCACCGGTTCCGTCTATGACCGTCCCCCCAGCCAACGCCGTGGTTTGGGCGGCGGCGTTGGTCGCCAGCAACAGAACCGCCAGGGGCCCGGCCAGGCGGGGGATCACGGAACGAGATTACACCCCTCGGCCTGCCGGCATTTCGGATCGAGCGGCGGCAGGTTGAGCCGCGCCAGGTGGGCGTTGACCGCGGCCAGGTCCCTGGCCCACACCTGGGCCAGCCGATCGGTGTAACCCTTCAGCTCCGTGGTCAGGATCCCAAAGATCTCCGGCATGTTGTTGGTGGGCCGGCCATCGCCGCGCTCCGCCATGGTCATCAGGTTGGCCAGCCGGTTGTTGACCTTGATGGGGAAGTTGAGCGGATCCTGATTGCTCTGGTTCCGCACCTGGTACACGTTCTCCTCCACCGCCGACGCGTTGGTTCGCAGCGTCTCACCGGCGGTGCGCAGCCGCCCGTCGTTGGATCGCTTGAGGCGATCGTCCAACTGGCTCTTCACGCGCCGGATCTCGATGACCGCCGTGTTGGCCTCGTTCACTTTGTCGCGCACCTGGCGGGAGAAGGCGTATTGCGCGTGGAGATCGGCGTCGGTCAGGTCGGCGATCCAGGGATTGCGCTGCACCGCAACCGGGGCCGTGAGCGTCCGGCCGTCCGCCGTGAGGCGCAAGGTGTACCGGCCCGGCGGCGCGGCGGGGGCGTTCGATCGCACGCCCCACATGATCATGCCGGGGAAGCTCTCAAACCCTTGAGTCCGGAGGTCCCAGTAGATGCGGTTGAGCCCCGCCCCGACCGGCAGCCACTGCGTGCCGCCGCCCCCTCCGCGCGGCGTTCTCGCCGTGTCCTCCGGGGCAGGTGGCGGCGTGGTGTCGGGTTGCCAGACGCGCAGCACCGTGCCGGCCGAGTCGAGGATTTCGAGCCGTGCGGCCTGCGGTTTGGTCTTGAGCCACCAGCTGAAGGTCACGCCCGGGCCCGATCGAACGGCCGCCGGAGGCGTGAACAGCCACGCGTCCGCGGCGAGTCGCTCCGGCGACGCCTGGCGCAGCGGGGCAATGTTGTCCAGCACCCAGAAGCCGCGGCCATGCGTGCCGATGACCAGCTCGTTCCCCTCCACGATGAGGTCGGCGATCGGGACATCGGGGAGGTTGGGGTTCAGCGCCTGCCAGGAACCGCCGTCGTCGTAGGAGAGGTAGGCGCCGTGTTGCGTGCCGGCGTACAGCAGCCCGCGCCGCGTGGGATCTTCCCGCACGGCGTGCACGTAGGCGTCTGGGCGGATGCCATTGACGATCCTGGTCCAGGTACGCCCGTAGTCGGCCGTCTTGAAGATGTAGGGGGAGAGATCGTTGAGCAGCGGCCGCCGCACCGAGAGATAGGCGGTCCCGCCGTCGAACGCCGACGCGTCAATCTGGCTCACGCGGCCAAAGTCGGGCATCTCGCGGGGCGTCACGTTCGTCCAGTTGGCCCCGCCATCCCGGGTGACGTGCACCACGCCGTCATCGGACCCGGTCCAGATGGTGTTCACGTCCAGCTTGCCCGGTCCCACCGAGAAGATCGTGGCGTACACCTCGGGGCCGTTCATGTCGCCGGTGATCGGCCCGCCGGAGCGCTCCAGCGTCATGGGGTCATGACGAGTCAGGTCGCCGCTCAGGGCGTCCCACGTTCTCCCGCCGTCCCGGGTGCGCCAGAGACGCTGCGATGACACGTAGAGGGTGCGCGGGTCCACCGGCGAGAAGAGGATCGGGAAGGTCCACTGCCAGCGCTCCCGAATCTCCCTGGCCGGCTCACCCGAGTAGAACCAGGGATACGGATTCACCTCGCGCGAGGTGTTCAGCCGCCGGTTGAACTTGTCCACGTAGGCGCCGTTGTTGGTGCCGGAATAGAAAACGTCCGGGTCCAGCGGATCGGGGGCGATGTACCCCGGCTCGCCGCCGCCCGCGACGTAGGACACCTCCATGCCGCCGGCGGTGATGTCCTGCGATTGGGGCCCCACCCCGCCCGGGCGCCGTCCCGCGGTCCCGAACCCGAAGGCCGCCGCGTTCCAGTTGAACGGCGTGCAGATGGTGCTGTTGTCCTGCTGCGACCCGCAGACGTGGTAGGGAATGTGCCTGGTGGTGATGGCGTGATAGAACTGTTCGGTGGGGTACTCCAGATCGGTCCACCGCCCAGCCGTGTTCCTGGAAACGGCGCCGCCACCGTCGTTCGCCACCACCAGGTGCGCGGCATCGTCGGGATCAATCCACAGATCGTGGAAGTCGCCGTGCGTGCCGTTGTTCACCGATTCCATGGTCTTGCCGCCGTCGGCGGAGCGGAACATGGTGGTGTTCTGCATGTACACCACGTCGGCGTTCTTGGGGTCGGCGAACACGTGAGTGTAATAGAACGCCCGCTGGCGAATGGAACGCTGGTCGTTGATCAGCGCCCAGGTGGCCCCGGCGTCCTCGCTCCGGAAGAGTCCGCCATTGTCGTTCTCGACCAGGGCGTAGAGCCGATTGGAATTGGCGCCGGAGACCGACACGCCGATCCGGCCCACCATGCCCGCCGGCATCCCGGGATTCCGGGTGATCTCGGTCCAGGTCTCGCCGCCGTCGGTGCTCTTGAACAGCCCGCTGCCGGGACCGCCGCTCGACATCTGGTATTCCTTGCGGTAGGCCTCCCAAAGCGCGGCGTACATCACGTTCGGGTTGTTCCGGTCGATCGAGATGTCAACCGCGCCGGTTTTGTCGTCGCGATAGAGCACCCGGCGCCAGGTCTGGCCGCCGTCCGTGCTCTTGAACACGCCCCGCTCGGGGCTGGGCACGCTGTACTTGCCGAACGAGGCGACGAAGACAATCTGGGGATTGGTGGGATGAATGCGGATCTTGGCGATCCCGTGCGACTCCGCGAAGCCCACGTGGGTCCAGGTCTTGCCCCCATCCGCGCTGCGATACACGCCGTCGCCCGGCATGATGTTGCCGCGAATGCAGGTCTCGCCCATCCCGATGTAAACCAAGTCGGGATTGGTCTCGCTCACGGCCACCGCGCCCACGGACGCGCTGCGGATTTGCCCGTCCGTGACGGGGAACCAGTTCTCGCCGCCATCGGTGGTCTTCCACAGCCCGCCACCGGTCGCGCCGAAATAGGCCTCGTCGGCGCGGCCTTTGACGCCGCTCGCCGCGATCGAGCGACCGCCGCGGTCCGGGCCGATGTTGCGCCACCGGTACCCGGCCAGCAGGGTCGAGTCGAGCACCACCGGCCGGAGCGGCGTCGCCGAGGCGCCCTGAGCCGGGAGGGAGAGGGGAGCGGCCAGGGCGGCCGCGGCCACCAGGGGAAAAGAAAATCGTCGCATGAGCATCATCCCATCGGACGGGTCAGTGCCGCGAGAAGGTAGTCGTGTCGCCGCCGCGCGAATAGATCAACCACCATTCGACGCCTTCCGGCCGCGCTCCAGCAGGCGGGCATCTCCCAGGCGCTCGCAGTACTGCGCGAAGGAGCTGGTGGGACCGCGCCAGCGCAGCTGGTCGGGGTCGGTAAAGAGCGGGGCGTCCGTCCGGAGCGTGGCCAGGTCCTTGAACCGCAGCGCCAGCTCGCGCTGGTGCCCCAGCACGGTCGGCGGAAAACGCTCGATCACGCCGTACTGATTCAGTAGTCGGGCCGCCGTGCCGGCGCCAATGCCGGGAATGCCGGGGTATCCGTCCTGCGCATCGCCCACCAGGGCCAGGTAGTCGGGAATCAGCTCCCGGTCTACCCCGAACTTCTCCCGGACGCCCTTCGCATCCCGGGCCTTCATTCCCCGCCGGTCTACCTGTACGATCCGCTCCCCCCGGACGCACTGCGCCAGGTCCTTGTCGTTCGCCCAAATGCAGACCTTGTCCACCTCGTGAGACTCGGCCGCGATCCGCGCGGCGGAGGCCAGCCCGTCGTCGGCCTCCAGCTCCACCATGGGCCACACGGTCACACCCATGGCGGCCAGGGCTTCTTCCAGCGGATGGAATTGCCGGAAGAGGGCCCGCTCAATGCCCTCGCCGGTCTTATAGTCGGGCCAGAGCTGATTGCGGAATGACTCGATGACGTGGTCCGTCGCCACGCCCAGGTGGGTGGCGCCCGTCTCGACCATCTCCAGCACGGTGTTGAGCACGCCGATCACCGCCCCGAAGGGTGCGTCCTTGTCCTTCTTGAACCGGCGCAGGCCGTAAAAGTGGCGGAACAGCTCGTAGGTACCGTCCACCAGATGCACGATCATCGCGCCGCGAGCTGGCGCACCTCGATCTCGCCGTCCCCTTTCTCTAACCATGACGTCGAACGAACCCTACCCAAACCGCTTCACCGCGCGCTCCCGGGCCTTGCGCGCCTCGTCCTCACGATTGCGCGGCGGAGCGTTGGTGGTGAGCGAGCGGACCAGCCGAGTAGCGCTGGCGGTCACCTCTTCCACCGCCGTATTGAACGCGGCCTCGTTGGCGCGTGACGGGTGGGTGGCGCCGCTGAGCTTGCGCACGAACTGCAGCGCCGACGCGCGAATCTCGTCGTCGGTCGCCGCGGGCTCGAAGTTGGCGAGCGTCTTGATGTTCCTGCACATAGGATCCAGGCTCGAGATCGGGACCTCGCAAAGCTATCGCCCGGGCCTCCTTCCTGGCGGCGCCTTGCTTGGCGGCGCTTGCGCCGGATTTGCTCTTCTCGTCGTGGAGCGCTGGTTGATGGTGGTGGCCCGGAGCATCGTCACCTGAGCCCCGCTCACTCGGCGCGGATCGCCACCAGGGGGTTGACCCGTGCGGCCCGGAGTGCCGGCAGGGCGCAGGCTGCGAGGCCCACCACGGTCATCAGCAGCGACACCGTGAGGAAGGTCGCAGGGTCCCGTGGCGCCACGCCAAAGAGGAGCCCCTGGAGCAGCCGGGCCGCGAGAACCGATCCCAAGAGACCAAGACCGATGCCGGCACCCAGCAGGACGCCTCCGTCGGCCAACACCAAGCGCATGACCCGCGCGGGCTCCGCGCCGAGGCTCATCCGGATGCCTATCTCCGCGGTCCGCTGGCTGATGAAAAACGCGAGGACGCCGCCGATCCCGACCGCCGCGATCACCAGGGCAAGCGCGCCCAGGGCGCCCACCAGGAGGGCGTTCAGCCGCTGCGGCGCGACGGTCTCGTCGCGAATCTGCTCCAACGTGGCCACGCGCTCGATGGGCTGGTCCGGGGCAAGCTCGCGAATGACGCGCGTGGCCTGCGGGGCCAGCGCCGCCGCGGCGGGGGCTCGGATCACGAATGCCCCGGGGAACCACCCGAGATCGTTCTGCGCCAGGGGCTGGAACAGGGCCAGCGGTGAGGGCGCGTCCAGGCCGGCGTCACGGGTATTGCCCACCACGCCCACGACCGTCAGCCAGTCGCCCGCCATCCCAATGAACCGCAGTACGTCACCGGTCCACGCCACGCGCTGTCCGATCGGGTCCTGATTGGGGAAGAGCCGCTCCGCCAGCCCCTGGTTCAGGATCGCGACGCGCGCCCCGCCGGTCCGGTCGGTCGAGGCGAACTCGCGGCCGGCCACCAGCAGCATCCCCGCGGCCCGGAAGTACTCCGGCGTCGCCGTCCGGTACTCCGCCATGGGCCTGGGCACCCCCGGCTCCTCCACCCGACCCTCGGCCTTCACCTCCAGCAAGACGCCCGCCGTGCGCAGCGGGACGCTCAACCCGACGCCCACGTCCGTGACTCCGGGAAGGGACGCAAGGCGGTTCCGCATCTCCTCCTGCAATGTGAGCGTCTGCTCAGCGGGGCGCGATCCCGGATCAATCGGCACTTCCATGGTGAGCGTGTTCTCGAGTTTCACGCCCGTATCCACTTCATAGAGGCGCAACAACGTGCGGCCGAGCAACCCCGCGGCCGTAAGCACCGTGACCGTGGCCGCCACCTGCGCGACGATCAGGCCGCGCTGGAGACGCTGCCCCACGCCGGTGGCGCGCGCCCCGGTCCGGGTGAACGACGCGGCGGCCTCCTCCTGCGCCCGGAGTGACGGCGCGAAAGCAAACAGCAGGGCGGCCCCCGTCGCGGCCAACAGCGCGAACGCCAGCACGCCGCCGTCGATCCGGATCTCGGCAGCCCGGGGGGTGAACCGCGCCGCGAAGCCCGACAGCAGATCGAGTCCCCCATACGCGACCACCAGCCCGAGCCCGGCGCCCACGGTTGCGAGAATGCCGGTCTCCGTGAGGAGGAGCCGCCGCAGCCGGCCCCGGTCCGCGCCCAGCGCCCAGCGGACCGTCAGCTCCCGTTCCCGCCGCACGCTGCGGGTGAGCACCAGGTTGGCCACGTTGGCGCACGCGGTGAGAAGGACCAGCGCCGCCGTCCCCATGAGCAGGTACAGAGTGCGCCGAGCCCGCACTGTGAGCGCGTCCCGGAGCGGCCTTACCGTGATCCTGTAGCCGGCCGCCGGGTCGTAGGCGTCGGGATGGTCCCCGTGCACGCGCGCAGCGAGCCCGTCCAGCTCCGCCTGCGCCTGGTCGACCGATGCTCCGGGCGCCAACCGCGCGAAGACCTCGGTCATCCGGTGGGTCCGCCCGTGCACCATGGTGGCGTCCAGGTGGTGCGGGCTGGTCACCATGTTGACGAAGAGGTCGTTCTCCTGCGGGAAGTGCGGCGCCGCCTGGGCCACACCGACGATGGTGGTTGGGCTGCCGTTGATCCGGACGACCCGGCCGATCACGCCCGGGTCGCCACCGAACGCGGTGCGCCAATAATCCTGGGTGAGCATCATGACCGGCGCGGCCGCGGCACCGTCGTCCCGGGCGTCCAGCGTCCGGCCGGCTACGGCGCCGAGGCCCATCACGTCGAAATAATTGCCGGTCACGATGCCGGCCAGCACCTGGACCGGCTCACCGGCGTCGAGCAGGTTGAAGGGCATCGCGGAGAACTCGGCAAACCCGGTGAGCGACCCGGCCTGGCTCCGGTAATCCAGGATTTCGGGCACGGAGAAGAGCACGTTCTCCTGGCCCGCCTGGGCGGCGGACTGGCGGAGATACATCAACTGCTCGCCGTTCCGGTGCGGCAGCGGCCGGAGCAGCACTCCGCGCAGCACGCTGAAGACGGCGGTGTTAGCCCCGATCCCGAGGGCCAGCGTCACGATCACCGCGGCGGAGAAGCCGGGGGACTTGGCCAGCGAACGAAACGCGTAACGCACGGTGGTTCTCCCTTCTATGTGGTCCATCCTGACCGCGGGCGGACCGCCGCCCTACCGATACGTCGAACAGGAGGTATCAAGTTCGACACGGCACCTGCTGGACGGCGCGGGGATCAGGGCAACGCCCCGGGCGCGCGGCGCCACTCCGGCGTCAATGGCGGGTACGCTGGAAAAAGGTCCACGTCCGCCGGTAAGAGCCGCGCCCGGAATGCGGCGAGGTCCTCAGCGAACAGGTTCACCCGTTCCAACGCCGGCGGCAGGGCCGCCTCGGCCAGCCGCCAGTAGGTGCGCTCGGCCTCGGTGGGCGGTCCCCAGGAAGAGCTGAGCGACCCGTAGACGGCACTCATCCGGTTCATGACCGCCTTGGGGTTGCCGACGATCCCCTGCCGGTTCAACGGGCCCACGAACAGTTCTTCGACGGCATCCAGCTGCCGCCTGAGCGAATCGGCGCCCTGCCGGAGCGCCCGGGCCCCGTCGTCGGTCTTGGGTTTCAATCGCTCCAGCACTTGATCCACCGCCTTGCGGGCGTTGCGCAGCCGCTCCACCGCCTCCACCGCGACCTCGCGGCGCTGCCCAACGGTCAGCAGCAGATCGAGCTTGGAACGGCGGTCCGCCAACGCGAGCTGGAATCGCGGGTCGACGGTGACTTCCACCGTGGCCGAGGACTGGTGGTCGCCGTGCGTAATCTTGACCGTGTAGGTCCCGGGAAGGGCGGGCGGCCCCGGCGGCAGGAACTCGCTCGGCGTGTCGTCGTCCTGGAGCTGCTTGAAACCGTCGCGGCGCAGGTCCCACGCGGCACGGTTCATTCCGGTCTTGGCCGGACCCTGGAACGTGCGGATCGCGCCGGCTCCATCCACCACTTCGATCTTCACTTTGGCGGTGTCGTTCCCGTCTTTCACCACGTAGGTCAGCAGCGCGCCGTAAGGCCGGTTGGGCCCCACGAACTTGGCGTCCGCCAGAAACCGAATGCCGAGCACCGACTTCGTTTGGTACTGGATGGCGGGCGGGACTTCGAACAGGTGGAGGTCCCGCGCGGCGAGACCGGGGTCGCGCGCCAGTGCGCGGAGCGGGCGAACGTCGTCCAGGATGTACACCGCGCGTCCGTGCGTGCCGATGACCAGGTCGCCGTCCCGCGGGTGGACGATCAGCGCCTGATGCGGCGCCCGAGGCAGGCCGTGGCGCCAGAGCTGCCACTTTGTGCCGCCGTCCAGCGTAACATACATCCCGTACTCGGTGCCGAGAAACAGCAGGTCCGGCACCACGGGATCCTGCTCCACCACGTGCACAAAGTTGAACGGCTCAATATCCGGCGTGATCAAGCTGGTCCACGTGCGGCCGTAGTCCGTGGTCTTGAACAGATAGGGCTGGTTGTTGCCCCGGCGGTGGTCGTCAAAGGCTACGAACGCGGTCCCGCCCTCGAACTTGGACGGCTCGATGTGCGGGACCCAGGTGTTCCGCGGCACCCCCCGAATGCGATCTGCCAGGTTGGTCCAGGCGCCGCCGCCGTCCCGGGTGAGCTGGACGTTGCCGTCGTCGGTGCCCACCCAGATCACGCCGCGCTCCACCGGGCTGGGCGCGATGGTCATGATCGTGGTGTGATTCTCGGCGGCGGTGACGTCGTAGGTGAGCCCGCCGCTCTCCAGCTGCCGCTGCTTCTCGGGATCGTTGGTGCTGAGATCCGGACTGATGATGGTCCAGGTAGCACCCAGGTCGGCGGAGCGGTGCACGAACTGGCTGCCGTAGTACACCGCGCCGTCGTGCGGATCAATGGCGATGCCGGCGTTCCAGTTGAAGCGCAGATCTACCCCGTCGGGATGGGCGGGCCGAATGGCCTTCCACTCCCCGGTCTCGAGGTCCGAACGGACGATCGCGCCACCCTGGGACATGGCGTACACGAACCGGGCGTTCTTGGGGTCGGCGACCACCGCGAACCCGTCGCCAAATGCCACTTCCCGCCAGTGGTAATACCTGATCCCGCCGTTTTCCCACACCGCGGACGGCCCCCGCCACGAGCCGTTGTCTTGCAGACCGCCGAGCACGTTGTAGGGCGTGTCCAGGTCCACGTTGATGTGGTAGAACTGGGCCAGCGGCAGGTTCTCCACGAACTGCCAGCTCTCGCCGCGGTCGCGGGAGATGTAGACCCCGCCATCGTTTCCATCCAGCAGGATCTTCCCGTCCGGGCTCACCCAGAAGGCGTGGTGGTCCACGTGTACCCGCGCGAATGGCAGCAGCACGCGGAAGTTCTTGCCGCCGTCTTCGGACAAATCAATGGTGCCGTGGACGTTGTAGACCCGGTTTTCATTCAGCGGGTCCACCCGCACCTGCGCATAGTAGAACGGCCGCTCGGCAATGCCGCTGGAGCGATTGACCACGGTCCAGGTGAGGCCCCCGTCGGTGGAGCGGAGCATGACGTTCTTGGCGGCTTCGACCACCATGTAGACGATTTTCGGGTTGGAACGGGAGAAATCGATGCCCATGCGTCCCAGTTCACCTTCCGGCAGACCGTCCTTGGCCGTGAGCTGCTTCCAGGTTCCGCCGCCGTCGTGCGTGACGTACAGCCCGCTGCCCGGGCCGCCCGACTTGAAGAACCAGGGCCAGCGGCGGTGCTCCCACATGGCGGCCAGCAGCTTGTTGGGGTTTGACGGATCCATCACCAGATCCCCCACGCCGGTCCGTTGGTTGACGTAGAGGGTTTTGGTCCAGGTCTTGCCGCCGTCCGTGGTCTTGAACACGCCGCGGTCCGGGCTCTCGGCCCAGGTGTTTCCCAACGCGCCCACGTAGGCCACGTTGGGATCGGTGGGGTGCAGGATGATTGCCTCGATGGCGCCGGTGTTTTCCAGTCCCACGCGCTGCCAGGTGCGGCCGCCGTCCATGGTCTTGTACACACCGGTGCCGACGCCCGCGGAGTTCCGCCGGTTCCGCTCGCCGGTTCCCACCCACACGATGTCCGGCGCAGCCTGGAAGATCGCCACCGCTCCGATGGAGCTGGCCGGCTCGCCGTCCAGCACGGGCGTCCAGGTCACCCCGCCCGAGGTGGATTTCCACAGCCCGCCGGTGGAAGCGCCCACATAGATCACGTTCGGGTCGGCATCCACCGCGTCGATCGCGCCGATCCGGCCGCTCATGCCCGCCGGGCCGATGCTGCGGGCCTTCATGCCGGCCAGGACGCTGACGTCCACCTGGGCATACGCGGGGAGACTGAGCAGGAGGACCGCGAGCCCGGCGGTCAGGGAGAATCGGAAACATTGCCTGCGAAGCATGGCGAGGTATCCTCGGTGGTGGAGCGGGCACAAAACGAACGCCGGCGGGCGTTTAGAGCAAGGGGCCTCTCCGGCGTCTCGCGTACCCCGGGGCCCGCCGGCTACATTGCGGCGTCAGCCCTCTCGCAGGCGTCCACCGGAGGAAGTCACACCATGTCAGGCTGGTTGATTCGGCGATCGTTCCTGTTGGCGACGGCGACGGTGGGGTTGTCGCTGAGCTTGCCCGGCGACACCCGGGCGCAGACCCCCTACGACGCCAAGCTTTTCGGCGCGCTCCAATGGCAAAACATCGGACCGGCCCGTGGCGGCCGTTCCATCGCCGTGGCGGGAAGCGCGGCGCGGCCCCACGAGTACTATTTCGGCGCCACCGGCGGCGGGTTGTGGAAGACCACGGATGGCGGGCAGACCTGGCAGCCGGTGACGGACGGCCAGATCAGCAGCTCGTCCGTCGGCGCGGTAGCGGTGTGCGAAGCCAATCCGGACGTGGTCTACCTCGGCATGGGAGAAACCCAGCTCCGCGGCAACATCATGCAGGGCGACGGCGTCTACCGATCCGTGGACGGCGGCAAGACCTGGCGGCACATCGGGCTCCGGGCCTCTCAGGCCACCGCCCGTATCCGGGTGCATCCCACCGACTGCAACACCGCCTGGGTCGCGGCCTTCGGCCTCCACTCCATGCCCAGTCCCGACCGGGGCATCTATAAGACCACCAACGGCGGCGAATCGTGGAAGAAAGTGCTGTTCCGGGACGACCGGAGCGGCGGGGTGGATCTGGTATTCGATCCGGGCAACCCGGCGGTTATCTACGCCGCGTTGTGGGAAGCCTGGCGGAAATCGTGGGCCATGTCGTCCGGCGGACCCGGCAGCGGCCTCTTCAAGAGCACGGACTACGGCGAGACCTGGCAGGAGATCACCCGCAATCCCGGTCTTCCGGCCACGGGGCCGGTCGGCAAGATCGGCGTGGCCGTGTCCCCGGCCGCGCCCTGGCGGGTGTGGGCCATCGTGGAGCACGACTCCGGCGGCGTGTTCCGCTCGGATGACGCGGGAGCCACCTGGATCAAGGTCAACGACGAGCGGCGTCTGCGACAGCGCGCATTCTACTACACCCGGGTGTACGCCGATCCCAAGAACCCGGACGTGATGTACGTGCTGAACACGGGGTTTTACCGATCGCGGGACGGTGGCCGGACCTACCAGGGCATTCAGGTGCCCCACGGAGACAATCACGATCTGTGGATCGCCTCCAACGATCCCGACCGGATGGTCAACGCCAACGACGGCGGCGCTAACGTCTCCGTAAACGGCGGGCAGACCTGGACCGAACAGGACTTCTCCACCGCGCAGTTCTACCGGGTGATCACCACCCACCACCAGCCCTACCTGGTCTGCGGCGCCCAGCAGGACAACAGCACCGCTTGTGCCGCCCACAAAGGCTGGCAGCACCTGGGCACTCGGGGCGGTGGGACGGGCAGCTTCTTCTTCGCGGTGGGTGGCGGGGAGAGCGGCCACATCGCGAACAACCCGGCGGACCCCAACATCTTCTACGCCGGCTCCTACGGCGGGCTGCTCACGCGGTTCGACTACCGGACCGGCCAGCAGCGCACCATCAACGTGTGGCCCGAGAATCCTATGGGCCACACGTCCTCGGAAATCCGGGAACGCTTCCAGTGGAACTTCCCCATCGTGTTCTCGCGCCACGATCCCAACGTGCTCTACGTGGCCAGCCAGCACGTATGGAAGACGACCAACGAGGGCCAGGACTGGGAGCGCATCAGTCCGGACCTGTCGCGTCATGATCCGACCACGATGGGGGCGTCGGGCGGGCCCATCACCAAGGACCAGACGGGCGTCGAGACCTACGCTCTGGTGTTCGCGTTGGCGCCGTCCCACCACGACCCCAACGTGCTCTGGGCCGGATCGGACGACGGCCTGGTGCACGTGACCCGCGACGGCGGTCGCACCTGGCAGAACGTGACGCCGAGGGACGCCCCGCCATTCGTGCGCATCAACACCATCGAAGCCTCTCCCACCACGGCCGGGAAGGCCTACGTGGCGGGGATCCGCTATCTGGTGGACAACGACCGCGCGCCCTATGTGTGGCGCACCACCGACTACGGCGCCACCTGGACCAAGATCGTCAACGGCATTGGCGGCGACGACTTTGTCCGCGTGGTGCGAGAGGACCCCAAGCGGCCGGGGCTCCTGTATGCCGGGTCGGAACACACGGTGTACGTCTCATGGGACGACGGCGCCAACTGGCAGCGGCTGGCGCAGAACCTGCCGGACCAGCAGGTGTCGGACATGGCGGTGGAGGAGAACGACCTGGTGATCAGCACGCATGGGCGGTCGTTCTGGATCATGTACAACATTGGGCCGCTCCGGCAGCTCACCCCGCAGATCGCCGGGGCCGACGTGCACCTGTTCCGTCCGGTGGATCCGGTGCGCGACGTGGACCAGGGCGTGCAGGTGTTTTACTACCTGAAGAACGCCGTGGACTCGCTCACGATCGAGTTCCTGGATGGCGCCGGCACCGTCATCCAGGCCTTCAAGGGGACGCGGGCGGACTCCGCGCGCGCCTCCGCGCCACAGGGGGAATTCGCCTTCTTCTTCGGCGGCCCGCCGCGGCCGCCCTCCGTTCAGGCCGGCTCGCAGAGCTTCACCTGGAACCTGCGGTATCCGGGCTACACGGATTTCGACGGGCGCATTTTCTGGGCGGCCGGCAACGTCGGTCCGGTGGCGCCTCCGGGCCGCCATCAGGTGCGGCTCAGCGCGGGGGGGCAAACCCAGACGCAGGACTTCGAGATTCGCATGGATCCTCGGCTCCAGGGACAGGTCACCGTGGCGCAGCTCAGGGAGCGGTTTGATTTCGCGGTGAGGATCCGCGACCGCGTGAGTGACGCGAACGAGGAGGTCATCCGGATTCGCCGGATCAAGACCGACGTGGACGACCGGCTCAAGCAGACCAGCGACGCCGCCATCGGCCGGCTGGGTGGCACCGTGAAGACCAAGGTGAGCGGCGTGGAGGAGGAGATCTACCAGGTGCGGAACCGGAGCAGTCAGGATCCGCTCAACTTCCCCATCAAGTTGAACAACAAGCTGGCGGCGCTGATCGGCCACGTCGAGAGTGCCGAGGCCTCGCCCACGGCACCGTCACTCGAGGTGTTCCGCCACCTGGACACGCTGGTGCAGAGGCAATCCGAGCGGTTGGAGGCGGTCATTGCCACGGATATCGCACAGCTGAACGATCTGCTCCGGAACGCGAACCTGCCGCCGATCAATACGGAGAAGCCGAAGCGGGAGACCCCGGGGGCGCCGAGGTTGGTGCCGTAGGGCAGCGGCACAGCGGTACAGCGGCAGGGGGTGGGGACAGCTTTCTGCCGCTCTGCCGCCGTGCCGCTCTGCCACTTGCCCCCAACCAGGCTAGATTCCCACCCATGCCCAACGCGACGCAGACGCCGGAGATGGCCGACGATGCCATGTATGACGTCGTTGCCGAGATCTTCCGCGGCGATATCAACCCCATGGTGGCCCGTCACGGGGGGCGGGTGGACCTGGTGGACATTCAGGACGGCACCGTGGTGGTGCGCATGATGGGTGGCTGCCAGGGGTGTGGGATGGCAACCGTCACGCTCCGGCAGGGCATTGAAACGGCGTTGCGCCAGGCGCTGCCCGCC
>DASWGV010000167.1:0-3154 GCA_036393515.1 Gemmatimonadales bacterium
GATCAGCGCGTCATGCGCGTGGTGGATGCTCGCCGACAAATGCTCCGTCTCGCGGGTGCCATCCACGGTCCACTGGATCCGAATCGAGGCGGTGGTGGTGGCGTTGCACTGCTGCTGGACATTCCCGTTCTCGTCGTAGCAGGTCCGCGAACGGGTGATCTCGACGTCCTCAGGCGCCTGGGCGGCGCCGGCCGGGGCCGCACCGGCAAGACCGCCAAACACCTCGTTTCCTATCAGCTCGGCCACGACGCTGGCCACGGCGTCGCCGGACGAAAGGGCCATATCCTCGGCCACTTCGCCGTCAGTGAGCCCTTCAGGCACGTTGGCATCGGTACAGGCCACCAGTCCAAGCACCACGGCGGCGGCACCCACTAGTCGGTACGACGGACGCGTCTTCACGGTCTTTCCCTCCTCAGGAGTAGACGCTGGCAACGAACGGTTCCGGTTTGACAGTGAGACGTTGCCACGGCCGCGACGTTAAGACGGTGAGGAGGCGCACCAAGAAAGGTGGACGGGTATGTGAGGTGCGTCACACTTCCCCGTCCGTCCGCGGTCCGCCGGCCCGCCGGACCGCCTTGCAATGTCCGCCCGACCGCCCGACCGCCGGTACGCCCTTTTTCTACATTCCCACCGTTCGCTCCCTAGAACCGCACCAGCATCGCCGCCCAATGAAACCCCGCCCCGAACGACGCCAGCGCCACGAGGTCACCGGATCGAATGCGCCCCTGTTGCCGCGCTTCCCACAGCGCCAGGGGCACCGACGCCGACCCGGTGTTGCCGTATTCCTGCAAGTTGATGACTACCCGATCCTCCGGCAGCCCCAGCTCGGCTCGCACCGCCTCGAGGATGCGGAGATTGGCCTGGTGCGGCACCAGCAGTGCCAGGGCGGCAACCGGGAACCCCGCCTTCTGGAGCACGTCCCGCGTGGCCGCGCTCATACGAGCCACGGCCTCCTTGAACACCTCCCGACCGTTCATCTCCAGCCGTTGGTGGAGTCGCTGCGCCACCCGCTCCGCGGTCACCGGCGACCGAGTGCCGCCCACTTCCAATTTGAGGATATCGCTCTTGCTCCCGTCCGTTCCGGCAGTGGCGGCGAGAATCTCGGCGGCTCGCGGGCCCCGGCCCACCACCGCGGCACCGGCGGCGTCCCCGAACAGCACGCAGACGTTCCGGTCGCTCCAGTCAATGAGGCGGGTGATCAGCTCGACACCGACCACCAGTATCCGGCGCGCGGGATCGTCCCGCACCCGAGAGCGCGCGAGGTCCAGCCCCAGGAGGAAGCCGGCGCATCCGCTCCCGGCCAAGTCGTACGCCGGGACCTCGCGCAGGCCGAGCCGCACCTGAAGAAAGGACGCCGTGTCGGGCGTGTAGACCTCCGGTGTGTCGGACGTCACGATCAATTCGTCTACCTCAGCGGCGCTGAGCCCGGCGTCGCTCAGGGCTCCGCGCGCGGCGTGGGCGGCGAGGTCCACCGTGGTTTCGTCGGGGGCCGCCACGTGCCGGCGCTTGATCCCGGTCCGCTCCGTGATCCACGCGTCCGTGGTGTCCACGTACTGCGCCCATTCGTCGTTGGTCATGACCCGGGCGGGCGCATAGGCGCCGAGGCCGAGCAAGCCGATCCTGGGTTGGGACACGATGGGATCCTCGTGGGGAGCGAGGGATGTCGAAGATAGGTGATGGCGAGCGATGGAGGGAGAAAACCGGGCCCCCTCAGTTGTCTTCGCGGTCCGCCGGCGTCATCTTCGACGGTGACGACTCGGGGATAAGATGACGGGAAAGCGCGGACCGCTCCGCCGGCTGTGGGACAACCTGGCGGCGAGGACCATAGGGTACTACATCGTGCTCCTCGGCAGCGTCGCGGCGCTGTGGCAGAGCGTACCGAGCCTCCACGGGCTCCTGCTGGCCCCTGCCGGCAGCATCCCCATTTTGGACCAGCTCAGCCGGTCCGGGGCGGCGGAGGCCCTGGCCGGTGCGCAGCCCTTGGGGCCGTTCACCCAGATGGCGCGCGTGGCTGCGGCCATGGCAGTGGCGGCCCTACTCGCGCTGCCGGTCGCGTGGCTCTACATCCTGACGCGGCGGAAAAAGGGATTCCGGCAGTCCGTGGTTCATACTCAGATCGTCCTGCCGGTCGTCGTGGCTGGGGTCGTGGTATTGGTCAAGTCGAGCCTGGCGCTGGCCTTTGCCCTGGCGGGCATCGTGGCCGCGGTTCGGTTCCGCAACACGCTGGAGGACAGCAAGGACGCCGTCTACATCTTTCTCGCGACGGCGCTGGGGCTCGCGGCCGGGGTAGATCCTCCCGTGGCGCTCGCCATCTCCGGCATCTACAACACCATCATCCTGCTGCTGTGGTACACCGATTTCGGTCGCACCGCCGCGGTGTTCGAGGGGACGATTGCCGAGCAGCACCTGGCCCAGGCCCGCCAGTTCGCGGGCCGGCAGAGCAGCTTCATCACCAAGCTGGACGATGAGGTGCTCAAGGCGCTGTCGGCCGAGCAGCTCGACGTCCTGGCCGACCGAGCCCAGCAACGACGCCGGGAAGCGGGCGAGGATGACAAAGGAGACGACGAAGCGGAGCCCAACTTCGACGTCCTGCTCCGGGTGCGGACCCGCGACCCCGAGCCGGCCCGCCGGTCGGTGGAGGCGGTGCTCCAGGAGCGCCTGAAAAAATGGCGGTTCACCGGGATGTCCACCGGTGGGGATGGCGTGACCGTCCTGGAATTCGCGGTGCGGCTGCGGAAGAAGATGACGCCCAACACCCTGCGCGACGCGCTCGAAGCCGTGGGAAGCCCGCACATCTTGGGGGTGGAGGCACAGTAGACCGGGGAAGGGCAAACAAGTTGAAGGTGGAGTGGGGGCGACCGGGGTCCTTGGCTTGAAGGACTGGTGCCCCACGGCCCGACCTCTGCCTTCGCCATCCCGGGGTGGCGCCTGACATCGGATTGGGACAGCGGCACTCTCACACTGAATGCTGGCCGCGACCGCACCCGCCCCACCGTCGAGCAAGGTGGGAGCATCGCGATGGAACGTCAATACGCTTTCTTTCACTGTCGTTCGCCCTGCACCAGAATGCAGCAGTGCAAGGTGGGTCGCTCCGACGACACGTCGCGCCCCGAGTGTATCAAGGGAAGCTGACGGGCTCGTTTTCGGGCCGCCA
>DASWGV010000168.1:0-3658 GCA_036393515.1 Gemmatimonadales bacterium
CGGCAGGCCCACGTGGATCGCTCCGCGCAGCCGGCCATCGGGAATGCGGGTGCGGGCAGTGAGGGTAACCCGCAACCCCTCGGCGGTCCGCGCCAACGTCGGCGTCGCGGACGGGCGGTTCAGCAGCGGCGTGGGCTTCCAATCCGGCTACGGCTCATCGAAGCGCCACTCGACGCGCTGCGGCGGGTTGGCCGGCACCTCCGAGCCCACGACGGTCGCGGCACCGATGTGGTCTTCGAGGTGGAGCGGCATGTCGACCGTGAGCGGCGCGGGCCCGCCGCAACCAAAGCAGAGCATGCTCGCGGGGGAGCGCCGCGGATGGTGCTTGCCGCCTCAGTATTCGAAGCGCCACAGGTCATTGAGAAAACTGACGTTGCCGATGAAGTAGAGGCCGCCGAACAGCCACAGGTTCCCGCTCCCGTCCATCCACGAGACACTGCTGCTTCGGGCGCCCGGCACGTTGGCAGGGTTGGGGCTCCCCTTGGTTCCATAGACACCCTGCTGGTCGAAGCTCGAGCTGCCGGAGATCCAGGTCCAGTTCGCGCCGTCGAACCGCCACAGGTCGTTGTAACCGCCCTCGCCGCTCCAGAATCCGCCGAACAGCCACAGGTTGCCGCTCCCGTCAATCCACGATACGCTGCCAGCCCGCGCGCCCGGCACGTTGCCCGGGTCGGGGCTCCCACGGGATCAAGATCATGTCGCTGAAGAACTTTCTGGAGCGCCGGCGGGATTCAAGGTCGAACCCACCCTGATTACGCGAACGACCTGGGCGCGTTGGCCAAACTGCCGATCTCGGCCTTCGTCCCATGGGCCGACAGGATCGACAGACTTGGTGTGCGCCTGAGCCGTGGTGCGCGGCCGGTTGGCGGAAGGAGCCCGCGATGGCCCGGGCGCCTCGGCCACGTCGCCGAGTGCGCGTTCCGGTGGGCGGGGCGCGAGCTACACGGCGCTTGCCTCATGGTCTCCGCTGGGGTTCTTAAGAGCACACGAGATCGACTGAGTTCGTGGGCGTGTAGTCCACGCTGCAGCCGGCGGGCACATTCTCTGTGGCAAAGGTGCCGGTGCGAGTTCCGGTGAAGGTGAGGATCACGAACCGATCACCGGGGCTGGGGGTGAAGCCGCCGAGCAGTGTCACGTTCAGCGTTCCAGCGAGGGTGACGTCGCCACTCACGCCCAGCTGGTCGTGGTCGGTTGAGGTGTTGCCCGGGGCGGTACCGCCGATCTCGATGTTGAGGGCGGCCACGTCGTCTTGGGGGAACGTGCCCGTGATGCTGAGGATACCCGGAGAAGTGCCGGGGTTGGTATTCCCCGAGTTTGCAAACGTCGTATTGGATATGTCCAGCGTGCCGGCGCCGCGGAGCGTGGCAGCGGACGCGTTGGTGAATGTGCCCCCGCTGGCCGCGAAAGTGCGTGAACTGCCAATGTCGATCAGGCCTTCGTTCGTGAACGTGGGCGTGGTGCCGCTCTGGCTGAGCGTGAAGTCCCCGGTGGTGAGCTCAAGGAGCCCGCTGTTGAGGTGATCGGCCGAGCTCTGGGTGAGCGTGAGCGGCTGCGTGACGGTGACGGTGCCCTGATTGTCCAGCTGCGCCGCCAACGTGCGGGCGCCCCCGGCACCGGCCAGCGAGACGATGGTGCCACTCGGCGCATTCACCAGGGTGCCCGAGGTCACCGCGAAGGTGAGGGTGCCGCCGCCCGCGGACGTGAGCTCAATGGTCCCCTCGTTGGTGAACCCGGTCGCCACCGTCACCGTCCGGGCAAAACCGTCCGGGCCCTGCGCGCGCAGGATCGCCCCCGCCGCGTTCGTCACCGCCCCGGTGAACTGCCCCGTGCCGATGGGGATCATCACCACCGTCCCCTCGTTTACCAGATCGGCATTCACCGTGCTCGACGTCAGCGACAGCGTGCGCCCGGCCGGGACGGTCAGCGTCCCCGGCCCGTTGATGGTCGAGCTGGTCACCGACAGCGCCAGGGTGTCTCGGGTCAACGACACGCCGAGCGCGAGCGTCGCGCTACTCAAGGCCAGCGTGCCGGTGCCCCCCAGCGCGCCGCTCTGGTAATCGAAGGTCCCCCCGCTGACGGTGAGGGTACGACCCGCGCCGATGGTGACGGTCCCCGTGGTGGTGAAGCTGGGGCTGGTCCCGCTCTGGGTGATGGTGAGGTTCCCGGTGGTCAGCTCCAAGAGCCCGCTGTTGAGGTGATCGGCCGAGCTCTGGGTGAGCGTGAGCGGCTGCGTGACGGTGACGGTGCCCTGATTGTCCAGCTGCGCCGCCAACGTGCGGTCGCCCCCGGCGCCCGCCAGCGAGACGATGGTGCCACTCGGCGCATTCACCAGGGTGCCCGAGGTCACCGCAAAGGTGAGGGTGCCGCCGCCCGCGGACGTGAGCTCAATGGTCCCCTCGTTGGTAAACCCGGTCGCCACCGTCACCGTCCGGGCAAAACCGTCCGGGCCCTGCGCGCGCAGGATCGCCCCCGCCGCGTTCGTCACCGCCCCGGTGAACTGCCCCGTGCCGATGGGGATCATCACCACCGTCCCCTCATTCACCACATCCGCGTTCACCGTGCTGGAGGTCAGCGACAGCCTCCCGTTGGGGCGCACCGTGACCGTGCCGGTACCGCCGATCGTTCGAGAAGACCCTGCGAGCGTCTGGGTCCCCGTCGCTCCGCCCAGCGTGATGCTACTGAACGCCGGGTCCACGTCGAGCGTCACCGTGTACGTCCCGTCGATCTCAATCACGACGCTGTCGGTCGACACCGGAACGGCATTCTCGCTCCAGTTGCTGGCGGTGCTCCACGTGCCGCCGGACGCGTTGGTCCAGGCGTTGAGGTTGGCCGGCGCCGCCGAAGCGGCGAGAATGTAGAGAGTGTCGGTCGTCCCCGCCTCGGCCCACAGCGTGTCCAGGAGCACCCCCGTAATCGTGGGCAGTACCACGTTCGCGAACTGCCCGGTGCGCGATCCGTAGGTGAGGATCGCGAACTGGTCGCCCGCCGTAGGCGCGAAGCCGTTGGTATCGACGAAGAGGTCGCCGTTCAGCGTCACGGTGCCGCTGAAATTGAGCCGATCGTATCCCGTCCCGACGGTGGTGCCTTCGAGCTCGATGTTGAACGAACTCGCGGCGCTCTGGGGAAGGCCGCCCGCCGGCGCGATGATGCCAAGTATCCCTGGAGACGTCCCCGGATTCACGTCACCGTCGAAGGCCACGATGGTCGCCGCGCTGAGATCCAGCGTGCCGGTCCCTTGAAGGATGGCGGCGCTCGTATGCGAGAACGATCCGCCGACCGCAACGACCGACGCGAGCGTCACGCCGCCCAGTGAGTTGACGATCTCGAGATCCCGGAACACCGAGTTGCCGGGGTCTGCCAGCGTAATCGTCTGAGTCGCTGTACCGTTCAACACAAGCTTGTGCGTCCCGGTGGGTGCGTAACCATCCGGCGTGTTGAACTGCGTGAAGTCCCCACCGACCAGGAGCACACCGCCGTCGAGCCGATTGGTAGTGTTGCCGCCGCTGAACGAGGCATTGCCGGAGACGACCAGAGTATCCCCATCCACCATCCGGACACCGCCGAAGCCGGTGCCGACGACGAAGTCGCCGGTGACAGACGCGAGGAACCCGTTCAGCACGAGCACATTGGTGCCGGGTGGCGAACTCGGGCTGTTAGG
>DASWGV010000169.1:0-2700 GCA_036393515.1 Gemmatimonadales bacterium
CTTGTTGTCGAACACGCCGTCGCCGTTACCGTCGCCGAAGATCTTGTCGCTGGGCGTTCCGTACCCGTCGTCCGTCGGCGTCGCGTTGCTCAGATTGGCGGTGCTGGAGAGCGCGATCGCCGCGTCGATGGTGTTCTGACCGCTGAACGAGAAGTCGATGGGCTGGAACGCGTGCAGCACCCCGATCTGGTCGGCGGCGGTGCCGCCGTCAAACGGACCCGGCTGGAGGGTGGCGTCGCCGATGGAGGCGTCGTTGCTGTTGGCCAGGACATGGTTATTGCTGAGCACGTACACGTTGCCGGAGGCATCCCGGACGCGGGCACCGATGGTGCCGGCGGTGATAGATGGATGGCCCACAGAGAATCCCGCCGGGGCGGGGCGCTGCTTGGTGGTCGGATCACTGAGCGCCATGAAACGTCCGGTGACCTGCGCGGCGGCCGGCACCCCGTCGAGGGCGGTCGGGAGGCCCTGCACCCCGGCGGTTTCCAGCAGGATGCGAACGCCCACCTGGCCGTTGGGCAGCAACCCGACGGCCGTGCCGACCACGCCGGGAATCCGGAGCAACGCCGCCGTGTGACGTTCCTGCGCGGCGATAGCCGCGGCGATTCCTTGCGCCGCCTGCGAAGGCGCCAGCCGCGCGGACAGGTCGCTGGATGGGTCAATCACCTGGTCGGAGCAGCCGAACCACAGGGCTGCACCGAACATGACGGTGATGGCGGGAGCGAAACGACGGATGGGCCTGAGGCGCGTCATGGGTTCCCCCGATTCCAGAAGGCGTGGTGGCAGAGCAACGCTCATCTTGGCTTCGGGCGAGAGCGATGGCAAGCACCCCAGCTACCCCTTCCCCAGGGTGTGACGGGGGTCACGGCGTAGGTCGGCTCACGTGCAACCGCCCGTCCGGCGTGGTAGTCTAAATACGGCAGTCAACGCCCCTACTTCTCATGCCGAGAGGCCGCCCGATGTCTCGCCCGTCTCTGTTGTCAGCCGCCTTGATCGCCCTCGCGACGCTCGCCCCGGCGGCCCTTGACGCTCAGGTGCCCTCTCAAGCCTCGGAGGTCGAGCGGGAAGCCGTCCGCCGGGCGGCGCTCGACTACCTGGAGGGATTCTACGAAGGGGACACCACCAAGCTGGTGCGCAGCCTGAGCCCGACGCTGGTCAAGTACGGCTACTTCATTCCCCGTGGCCAATCGGCGTACACCGGCGAACCTATGTCCTATGCCGAGGCGATCGGGTACGCGCGAGGCGTGAAGCAACGGAACCAGCCGGCCCCGGCCACCGCGCCCAAGGACGTGATGCTGCTCGACGTGCTGGACCAGACCGCCGCGGTGAAGGTGGTGGCGTGGTGGGGCAGCGACTACCTGCACCTGGCCAAGGTGGATGGGCGTTGGATGATCCAGCACGTCATGTGGCAAACGTCCCCGCCCCGCGACTGACGCCGCGCCGCGGCTTCCGGCGCCCCGGGTCGCGCGGTTAGCGACCGTCTCCCATCCGGGCGACCTCGTCGTTCTGGCCTGTCAGCTCCCACCGGATCAGCGAGACCGGGATCACGCCGGCGCCGTTGAGCTCGTCCATGAATCCCCTGAGGGTGAATCCGTCCCCCAGCTGGCGCGCGCGTTCGCCCAGGAGCCGCTCGATCTCGATCTTGCCGATCAGGTAGCTGGTCCCATAGGCGGGCTGCTGCAGGTAGAGGTGCTGCTCGCCCCACACGGTATTGCCGTCCACCGGGAGCCAGCCCCGCGGGGTCCATTCGGAAGCAAACGCGATGGCCTGGTCCAGCGTGAACCTGTTGGCATGCATGTAGAGATCTCCCAGGGCGCGGGCCGCACGCTGCGCCAGGAGCACGTAAATCAGCTCGCGGGCGCGCGGGCGGGAATCGAACAAGCCCGCGTGCATCATCATCTCCTCCATGCCCGTGGCCAGCCCCTCGGCGCGGGCGTCGAAGATGTTGTAGAGCAACGGCGCGCCGCGGATCGGGCTGGGGTGGGGCTCACGCGCCATCCGGGCCAGGTCGAACCAATGGTAGCCATGGGTCCGCATCACCACCGGATGGCGGTAATCCACCTCGCCGAAGAACTCCCGTGGTCCGGGGCTGAACTGGCCAATCCGCTCGCGCAATGCGGCGTCCATGTAGTCCTTGATCGGGACGATCTCCCGCTCGCGGAGGAACGTCATGTACTCGGTGACGGCGGCATTGAACCGGCGGTCGTACTCGGCGGCGGCAGCGATGGGAGCGAGCGGCGGGAGCCTCCGGTTCCGGTGCTCCTCCAGCCGAAGGACCGCGTGGGCGCGCGCCAGCTCACGGCGCATGAGCGCCACCTCCTCCTGCCAGGTATACGGCAGGAAATGCACGTTCCGCAGATACCAGTCGTAGTTCTCGACGCCAACGCCTGACGGGCCCCGCAGGGCAGGCGCCTCGGATTCCAGCCAGGCGCGGAAGGCGTCCGTGGCTTCCTTGGCGCGCTGGATCGCCTGGTCCAGGTCGGGGTGTGCCCCGGCCGCGCGGGATCGCAGCGCCTCCAAGTCGCCGCTCTGCTCGTTCATGACCCGGATGCCGGCGATCCACAGGTCCCGCGCGTCCTCCACCAGGTTGATCCGGGCCTGGGTCAGCATAGGCGGGATGGTGCCGAGCTGGGCGGCGAGCGTGGCGGCGGACTGGGCGTCGAGCGGGAAGCGGTAGGTCCACAACTCGATCGCGCCCGC
>DASWGV010000170.1:0-3515 GCA_036393515.1 Gemmatimonadales bacterium
ATAGGCCACGATCTCGCCGAAGGCGAAGAACGGCTGGGGCACCTGGAGCACGATCTCCTTGAAGTCGAAGTCGGTCCAGGCCGACAGGTGTGGCTTCTCCCTGTAGCGCAAGGGTTTCACGACGACCCGGTAGCCGTTGGCGGGCGGCAGGCCGTTCAGCATGGCCTTCGCCCGGGGCCCCGGGGTGGCCGGCAGCTCGGATCGCACCCTCACGGGACGGACGGTAGCGCACGCCGGTGACAGCGAGGGAAACGGCCAGCGACCAGGGGAAACAGACCCCTCCCGCCAGGGCGTGAGGGTGGTCTTTTTGGCGAGGACGGGTCGGGCCGCCGGGCTTCCCGCTCGTCAGGAGCTCGGGATGCCCGCGGTCCCCCGGTCCGAGAGATCGGCCACGGCGACCCCGAACAGAGCCGCCGCGACGACGATCGCCAAGGCGATAGCATCAGCACGAGGCCGTACTCGGTGGCGACCGCCCCCAGCTCGTCGACGGTCCTCCCATACAGCGTTGCCAAGACATGCCTGGCCTTCACGGCCGGGCCGAGAGCCATCAGTTCATTCCTCCTACGATCGGACGGAGTCCTCCACGATGAGCAACCTAGATGGCAACGGTACGGCGAGGCCGGTGGTGGCGGAATCCCGATTCTCACGGTGCCCACGTACGTAGTTCGACGTAGTCGATGTGGTCGGGATGGCCGGATTCGAACCGGCGACCTCGGCGTCCCAAACGCCGCGCGCTAACCAGGCTGCGCTACATCCCGTCAGCCGAGAATTGTAGCCCTCGGCGTCCGCAACCTGGCAACAGATCGAACCGGACGAACTTCTCCCGAGCACAATGAGTGGGGATCATCAAACCTCCGACTGGATGCTCAATCTGGCATGCGTCCTGATTCGATGGCAGTTGGCGCACACCACGTGGCACTTCGCGGCTTCGGCCAAGAGGGTTTCGGTACTCGACGAGTAAACGAAAGATGACACCTCCCCGCGTTTGTCGCCGTTGATGTGGTCGAAGTCCATGACATGGGGAGGGAAGAGCCCCCCACAGTCTGCGCACGGGCGATTCTTCAACTCCGCAATGAGCCGCTGATTCCGATCGATCCGACGTCGCCTGCGACGAGCGAGCTGAGCGAGATGCCTCACCTGGTTCCGCTCTTCCCGATACCACCGCCTCCATGCCTCCCGGGCGCAATCGAGGCAGTAAGACTGCGGCTTGGTCCTGCTCGAATCACGCCAGCTGAACTCCGTCAGCGGTTTCGTGATGTCGCACCGAGGGCACTTCTTTCTCCCGTCCATGCGCTGATTGTGAAGGCAGGGTCTGACACGAGGTCATGACGGCCGTTCAGGCACGCCGACCCCGCCCGATTTCGGCAATCAAGAAGCGGGGCCCACGGTTCTCAGGCACCCTCGAAATGGAACTGTCCTCGCCACGCGGGGCAAGGTACCGCAAGGCTCGGAGCGACGGGCGTTGCTACCGTGAACGGCCATGGACGACCGGCCACGCAGGAGCTACCGGGACGGCGCGCGGGCCGTTGCCCCGCTCGCCATCGCGGTGGTCGGGTTCGGCGTTTCCTTCGGGCTGCTGGCCCGCTCGGCGGGGATGGGGTGGCTGGCGCCTATCGCGATGTCGGCCACGACGTTCGCCGGCTCAGCCCAGTTCGCCGCGGTCTCGATCCTTGGGGCGGGCGGCACCGTGGCGGCGGCCGTGGGCGCCGCGGTCCTGCTGAACGCCCGGTACGGCCCCATCGGGGTGTCGGTGGCGCCCTGGCTGGAGGGGCCGGGATGGTCCCGGTTCCTTCGTGCACAGCTCGTGGTGGACGAGTCGTGGGCCGTGGCGGCCGAGGGTGAGGGCCGGTTCGACCCTCGGATCCTGGTCGGCGCGGGGCTCACGCTGTACGTCTCGTGGGTGGCCGGCACCGCCGTCGGCGCCGGGGGCGGCCAGGCGCTCGGGGATCCGGCGGCGCTGGGACTGGACGCGGCCTTCCCCGCGCTGTTCCTCGCGTTGCTCCTCCCGCAGCTCCGGCACCGGCGGGCCCTCCTCGCCGCGTTCCTGGGCGCGGCCATCGCGCTCGCGCTCACGCCCATCGCGCCGGCCGGCGTCCCCATCTTGGCAGCGGCCGCGGCGTGTCTGATCGGGGTGCGACGCTCATGAGCGAGGCCTGGATCGTGGTGATCGCGGTGGGGGCGGCCACCGTGGCCATCAAGTCGCTCGGCCCGGTCCTGCTGGGCGGCCGGCCGCTGCCCGCGGCCCTGACCGGGGTGGTCGAGCTCCTCGCCCCCGCGCTGTTGGCCGCGCTGGTCGTGACCCAGGCGCTCGCCACCGAACAGTCGATCTCGCCCGACGCCCGGTTGGTCGGGCTGGCGGCAGCAGGAATCGCGCTCTGGCGGAAGGCGCCGGTATTGGTGGTGATCGTGGCGGCGGCGGCCGCGACGGCCCTAACGCGCCTCCTCGTCTGAGCCCGGAGCGCTTGCTACGCTTGCGGAGCCACGCGGGCGTAGCTCAATGGTAGAGCTCCAGCCTTCCAAGCTGGTGGTGGGGGTTCGATTCCCCTCGCCCGCTCCGATCGTGGACGGCTGCGCGGCTAGCGTTGCCCGGTGCGCAGGTCCATGAAGTTCGACTCGATCGCCGTGTACTTCTGCCAGGCCTGGACCCAGCCATCGTCGGACCGGGGGAACCGGTGCGCGGGGGTGGCCGGCGACTGCCGGTCCCAGATGCCGAAGTAGTCGCGGCCGTAGCCGAGCAGATACCGCTCGCCCGAGTGGGTGAACTCGACCTGATCGGTCCCCGCCGGAGCGGCCTGGGAGGCCGGCAGGGTCTGGGTGACGTCCGCCGGGGTCGGTTGGACGGCCACGGTGGCCGGGGGCCGCTGAGCGCCGGCCGGGATCTCGTCCACCAGCCAGCTCTGGCAGTACCGGCACTTGATGGCCTCGTCCTGGATCTCCTCGGCGCAGTAGGGGCACTTCTTCATGGGCGGCACCTCCGTTCGCGGCTCCCAACGCTACGGGCAGAAGCGGTGAGAAGGCAAGCGAGGCATCAGGACTGCCAAACGCGGGTGGGCGAGGCGTTACGGGAGGGACGCGGTAGCGTTGGCCGAGATGCCACTTCCGGGATGGCTGGGACGGTTCAACCGCACCGTGACGAACCGCGTGACAGGGCGGTTCGCCGGACGGCTTCCCGGGTTCGCCATCCTCACGCACACGGGACGACGGTCCGGGCGACGCTACCGCACGCCGGTGAATCTCTTCCGGTCACGTGATGCCTACGTGATCGCCCTGACGTACGGACGCGATCGGGATTGGGTGAGAAACGTGATGGCGGCGGGCAGGTGCGATGTCGAGACGCGTGGGGCGGTGCTTCATCTGGAACATCCCCACATCGTGACCGACGCGAGCGCAACGCTGGTCCCGGTCCCCATCCGGCCGATCCTGAGGGCGGCCCGAGTGACCGAGTTCATGCAGCTGAAGGTGGCGCGGGACCCGGCCCCTTGAGCACCTCGCCGCCTTTCATGACGAACGACACG
>DASWGV010000171.1:0-1917 GCA_036393515.1 Gemmatimonadales bacterium
GGCTGGTACTCCAGAATGGTCGGCGGCGGGAACTCAGGTTGGCGTCCCTGGCCCGGGCGGGGGCGCAGCTGGCCCGCACCGCGCTCCTGGGCAAGGACCGACGTGCTGACGGTGAGCGTGCCCGCTACAAAGACGGCAAACCAACGAGGCATGGTGTGCTCCCGGTTCGTGCTAGTCGTTGCCGCCGATTTCGACCAGGGCAACCCGATTCACGCCGCTGCAGGCCAGCACCAGGTTGCCGTCCGATGTCGCCATCATGTTCCGCACCACGCCGCCGCCCGACGGGATGGTCCAGGTCTGGAACGTTTCCGTCTGGATGTCGAACCGCACCAGGGTGTTCGGCCGCACGCCGGATTCGCTGAACCAGACGACCGGTCCGATCGCCGCAATCCCGTACGGCCGGGACGCCGGCCCACCGGGAGACGGCCATTCCCGGACGGCCCCGGTCTTGGGGTCGAACCGGCCCAGGTAGCCGCGGGCATGGTCGGTGTACCACAGGACGTCATCCGGCGTAATGGCGATCCGCCGGGGGCGCGCCGCAGGGTCGGGCAGGGGGTATTCGCGAATCTCCATCGTCACGGGATCAACGCTGCCCAGCCGGTTGCCGCGGAAATCCACGTACCAGGGAACGCCCCGGGAATTCACCTGGATGCCATAGGGATACGTATTGGACGTTGGGGTCGCGACCACCTTCATCTCCCCCGTTGCCGGGACCAGCCTCCCGACCATGCCCGACTGGAGGGTGAACCAGAGCGTGCCCTTCTGGTCGAAGATGGGTGTGTGAGGGCCGCGCGCGCCGGCCTCGGGCAGGGGATACTCCGTCACTGCGCCGGTGGTCGGGTCCAGCTTGCCCACGTGGCGCTTGGAGACTCCGGTATACCAGATGTTGCCCGCGCGGTCGGCTACCAGTCCGTGAGGCCCCGACGCCGGCGTCTTGAGAGGGAACTCCTTCATGGCCCCGGTTCTGGGATCGAGCCGGCCCAGCACGTTGGCCCATTGGCCCGTCCACCAGATGGAGCCGTCCGCCGCGGCGAGCGGATCGTGAGGCCGCGAGCCGAGCGAGGGAACCAGCCATTCCTTGATGGAGACCGTCGCGCCGCCGGATACCAACACCGCGGCTGGCCTCGGCTTCACCGGGAAGTTCCGGCTCAAGTATTCCGCCAACACTGCGGCCTGCTCGCCGGGCACCGCCACCATGGAACTGAAGAGGCGCTCCCACCCTTCCCGGGTGTACCCCCCGGAGTTGGTCACCAGGTTGAGGGCGTGACATCCCGCGCAGGTTGCCTCGACCAATTCCTTACCGGTCCCCTCAGGCAGCTGGACCTGCTGGCGTGGCGGGCCTTGGGCCCGGGCTGCCAGCGCCCCGCCGAGCGAAACGGCCACGAAGGCAACCAGGAATTCCGTTCGCATGGTCTCTCCGTCCTGTGGTGAGGCGACAGGGATCAGAACGCTCAGGATGACGATAATCGGGCCGAGCGGGTTCCAGCCAGGGCGGACTGCTCGATCAAGGCGTCGAGGTCGCGAGGGCCGCCACGCTGGCATCAGGTGATAATGAACGACCGGCCCTCTCCCTCACCAGTCCATCGCGCTTGCCCGGGCTGCCGGAGCACCTTAACCTCAGAGCCAGCGCGAGGGGCGCATCCAGTCCGCGGAAAGGGCCGTGCCCACCCAGGTCAGCACAACGTAGCGTACGAACCTTCTTTCAGCCTGACGCGGGCGGACTCCAGGCGATCCCATGAAAGGAGATTCGTATGGACACGCTGCCCCTGCCGCCCCACCCCAACCTCCAGCAGTACAAGAAGCGGGCGAAAGATCTCGTGACAGCCTCCACGTCACCAAGTTCCGGCGCCATTCGAGTGTGGGCCGCGGAATGGCTCGCAACGCTCGCACGGTTGCGGGGAATCGCCATCACGCCCT
>DASWGV010000172.1:0-18788 GCA_036393515.1 Gemmatimonadales bacterium
GGAGGCGCGGACCGCGGCGCGCTTGAGTCACCTCCACATCATTCCGATCTATGCGGTGGGGGAACGAGACGACCTGATGTACTTCGTCATGAAGTACGTGTCGGGGCGGTCCCTGGAGTCGGTGATCAAGGCGCGGGGCGCGCTGCCCTTTGGCATGGTGGAGGAGATCCTGGCCCAGGTGGCCGGCGCCCTGGACCACGCCCACCGCCACGGCGTGATCCACCGCGACATCAAGCCGTCCAACATCATGATTGACACGGAGGGGCTGGCCGTCGTCACGGACTTCGGCATCGCCAAGGAGGCGGATGCCCAGCAGGGCGCCACCGGCACCGGTACCATCATCGGGACACCGGAGTACATGAGCCCGGAGCAGGGCGCCGGGCGCAAGCTCACCGGCGCCGCCGACCAGTATTCGTTGGGCGTGGCCGCATACGAAATGTTGACCGGACGCCGGCCCATTCGCGGCGACTCGATTTGGGAGATCATGACCCGGCACGCCACCGATGTTCCGGCGCCGGTGGAGCATTTGCGACCCGACTGCCCCCGCCATCTGAGCGAGGTGGTACGCCGCATGCTGGAAAAGGAGCCGGCGTCCCGCTTCGCCTCGCTCAGCGAGGTGGTGCGGATTGTCCGGACTGAACACTCCAGCGTTGACGAGGCCACGCGCACCGAGCTGGTGACACTGGCCCAGGAGGGCGTGGCGGTGCAGCGGGAGCTGGCCCGCACCCAGCTGCCTCCGCCGTTACCCCGGGCCTCAAGCCTTCCCACCCCGGAGTCCGCCCCGGTCAAGTCATCACCCAGTACGCCGGCGCGGCGGGTCCGGTCCCGAGCCGTCGGCGCTCTGGTGGCGACCGTGGTGTTGGCCGGGGGCGGCCTGGGCACGTGGCAGCTCCTTTCCGGCCGGACGCCGGTTCCGCCGTTCCCGGGGCAAGCCGCGCGGGACTCCAGCTCACCCGCGGTGCCGGCCACCAGGGAGGTACGGCCGGCCGCGCCCGACACCGCGCCATCCCAGCCGGTGGTGCGCCGCCCCGCGCCCGCAGCCTCGGCTCCGGCACCCGCCAGGCCAGGGCGGGTCATCGTCATCGGGCTGCCGCGGAACGGCGAAGTGTGGGTGAACGACATGCTCCAGAGCGGGGTGGACTTTGAGCTGCGCCCCGGGACCTACCGGGTGGAGCTCCGAGCGACCGGGTTTCAGGCGGACCTGCAACAGATCGGGGTCGTCGCCAACGGGACACAGACGGTGACCTTTGCCGGGGTGACCCTGCCCGCTGCGCAGCCGCCCCCCGTCGCGGTTCCACCGGCGCGCCCCGATAGCGGCGTCCTGGTGGTGGTGGTGGACCCGCGGGCCGAGTTGTTTGTGGCCGGCGGCACCGCGGGCTATGGCCGGAGTTTCACCGTCTCCCTCCCGGCTGCCGCGCCCTTGCGTGTTCGGCTGGAGCGGGAAGGTTATGTCACCGTGGACACCAGTGTTACCCTGCGCGCGCGTGACACCCTGCGATTGAACGTGCGCCTGATCCGGAGGAACTAGAATGGCGCCCGCACGGGAGATCCGGCTGACGGGGGCGCTGGTCATGGTGCTGGCGGCCAGGTTGGTGTCGCCGGCCACGGGCTCGGCCCAGGGGCGCCAGCCGGTCATTGATAGCGCGCTGACTCTGCCGGACGCGGCGGACCGGGTGCAGGCGTTGTTGCGGGTCATTGATCCCAACCGGGGCCCGCCGGACCAGCGGTGGGTCCGGGCCGTGGCCAGAATGGTGGAGGATCTTTCCATCGAGTTGAATGATCCCAACGCCGCTCTCTGGCTGCGGTGGGCGGTTCGCTGGTACCCCCAGTTCGCCATTGACCCGGTGGAAACCGAGCCCCAGGTGCTGGCCTTGCTGGAGCGGGTGAGGCGCGAGGTGGGAGACCTGAGCACCGCGGACACGCTGGCCACGTGGGATTGGGCGGGCGCGGCCCGCAGCGGGTCCGGGCGGCTCAGGCTGAACCGCATCGCCGTGCCGGACGACGTTTCCGTGCTGGTGACCGGCCGGGGTCAGCTCACCGGCGAACTGACCCTGCCTGCCGGGACCTACGATGTCACCGTGTCCGGTACCTCAACCCAGTTCGGTACGTTTCAACGCGAAGTCCTTCCCGGAGTGACGACCATCTTGAATCTCCGCCTGCCCATGCCGGTGGCCGCCGCGGCCCCGGGGGGTCCTGACACGCCGCCGGGACCCGGGCAGATCGTCCCCCGCACCCGGGGGGGCTTTCCGGTCGTGGCCCTGCTGGGCGGTCTGGGCCTGGCCGGCGCCGCGGCTGCGTTGCTCCTTGGGGGCGGAGGCAGTACGGACGGTGGGAACGGGAACGGCAATCCCACCACCGGCGGCATCATCATCAACTATCCCATCCCCTGATCCGTGCGGTCCCGGGACGCCATCGTGGTTACGCTCGTGGCCGCCGGGGCCCTGGCGTGCGATCTCTTTTTTGACCCTCCATCCACCGGAGGGATCCAACTCCAGGTGCGCCGTAGCGAAGCGAGCGCGCCCGCGGCCATTGACGGCGCCCGCGCCCGGATCATCGGTCCCGGCGGAGGCAATTCCCAAACCAGTGTCGTGACCCTCACGCTTCGGGGCAGCTCGGCGTTCGTGGATACCGTGGGCGGGCTGGCGCCGGGGTCCTACACCGTGGCGCTTGAGGGACTGACCGCCGGAGCCGTAGCGGAATTCGGTGAGATCGCGGGCGTGACCGTCACGGTCGGGCAAAACACCGCGGCCAACATCACCGTGGGATCCTTCGAGCCGTCGTTCCAGGTCACCCCCGGCGGCAACCAGCTCTCCGCGCAGGTGGTGATCCAGCCGGTGGGAGGTGCGGCGCAGTACGTGGTATCCCGTTCGAGGGTCGCGACCTTTGCTTCGGCGCGGGACACCACGGTGGTCGGGACCACGGTCGGCTTGACGTTCGACTCCGTGGGTACGTACTTCGTCCGCGCTCGCGCGGTGAATACTTATTCCGCGGCGGGCGTCTGGAGCGATTCCACCCGACTCGACTTTGATCTCGCCGCTGTCACCACCAGCATCACGCCGGGATCCAGGACCTTGACGTCATTGGGGGACACCGCGCGCCTCGCGGCCGTGGCTCGAGACGCCAACGGGAATGCGATTCCTGGTGAGCCGATCAACTGGTCTACCAGTGACGGCGGCGTGGCGACGGTGGGATCGGACGGGGTGGTGTCGGCCGTCGGGAACGGCTCGGCGACCATCACGGCCCGGGCGGACACGGCGTCGGGGACGGCATCGATGACGGTGGCGCAGGTGGTGGCCACGGTCACCCTGAACGGGCCCGCCGGGCCGGTGTCGGTGGGGGGACAGTACCTGCTGGCCGCTCAGGCGCGGGACGCGCGAGGGAACGTCGTCGCGGGTGCGCCGCTCACCTGGAGTTCCTCCGACACCACCGTCGCGACGGTGAGCGTGGCCGGCTTGATGGTGGTCAAGGCGGTGGGCACCACCACCATCACGGTGGAGAGTGGAACCATCTCCGCCGCGACTCCCGTTGAGGCCCAGGTCATCCCCATCCCCAACAGCGGGCTCATCGCCTACTTCCCGTTCAGCGGGGACGCCGACGACGTCGCGGCGGAGCGGTTCTCCACGGTGGTCGGCGCCACCCTCACGCAGGACCGCTTTGGGGCGGCGAATCGGGCCTATGCCTTCGACGGTGTGGACGACTACATCGTGTACGGCAACCACGTCAAACCGCCGTTCCCGTTCAGCATCAGCCTGTGGGCATTCCCGTCAGACACGTCGAAAAGCCAGGCGCAGGAGTTCATTGTGGGGGACACAACGTGGGGGGCGGGGACCTTCGACGATCGGTATCAGGGTTTCAAAGTCCATATGACGTTCGACCCGTCGGGCGGGATCCGTGGTCAGTTTGGAAATGGTGGCATACCGTCCGGGGCCAATCGACGCGAACAGAGCACCGTTGATCCAGTGCTGGGCACGGATCGGTGGCATCATATCGCCGTGGTTTTCGCGGCGGCCGCTGACATCCGGATCTACGTGGATGGAGTCCAGCGCGCCACCGAGAACGGTCCGGGCACGGCCGGAGCGATTGCGTACTCTGCCCGACCCGGGACCATCGGCGCCGCCCCCCCGCACGCTTTCTACGAGGGATCGCTGGACGACATTCGCGTATTCGGCCGCGCCCTGAGCGGTCAGGAAGTCGCGGCGTTGGCCGGTGAGGGCGCCCTCGGTCCGCCAGTTGATTCGGTGGCGATCAGCGCCGACAGCACGACGATCGAAGAAGGCTACGAGCTCGGCCTGTTGCTGGAGCCGTTTGACTCGGCAGGCAATCGCCTTCTTGGCGTGCCCGTGACATGGTCGCCCTCGGACTCCACGATTGCGAGGGTAAACCGGTTTGGGACGGTTCACGGACTTCGACCGGGCACGGTCACCATCAGAGCTGAGGTTGGACCGCTTGCCGACTCCATGGCGGTGACGGTTCGTGGACCGGCCGCCCCATTCCGGTCCATCAGCTCAGCCTATCACACCTGCGCGATCTCCGGCTCGGGCATCGGCTACTGCTGGGGTGCCAACAGCTTCGGCCAGCTGGGCAACGCATCCCTGACCCCAGCACAGTCACCGAGTGGAGTGACCGGCGGACTGACCTTCGATTCACTCGTGGCGGGCGGGAACATGTCCTGCGGTCTCGTCGCGGGCGCGGCGTACTGTTGGGGGCACAACAACCTCGGCCAGGTGGGCGACAGTACGAGCGGGACGGATCGCGTTGCGCCGACGGCTGTGGTCGGCGGCCTGGCGTTCACGCGGCTCGACGTCGGCGCCGATTACGTCTGTGGCTTGCTCTCGGGGGGGAAGGCCTATTGCTGGGGATACAACTCGAATGGGGCGCTCGGGAACGGGGGGACCGCCAACAGAAGTTATCCAGATTCCGTGCACGGCGGCCTGCGGTATACGCAAGTGGATGGGGGATTGCGTGCGACGTGCGCAATCGCGCAGGCGGGTGGCGCTTATTGTTGGGGACGCAACAACAACGGGCAGGCTGGCCTCGGGACCGTGACCGCGGATCGGACCACACCGACTGCCGTATCCGGGTCCGCGGCATTCGCGAGCATCTCGACGGGCGGGGACGCTAACGGCGGCAGCGCCTGTGCCGTTGACAATGTTGGCTCCGGGTTCTGTTGGGGCCGGAACACCAACGGCCAGCTCGGAGACAACTCCACCACACAACGCCTCCTGCCGGTACCGGTTGCGGGCGGCCTCACCTGGCGGAAGATCGAAGTTGGCGCCGATTTTGCGTGCGGGGTCACCACGGCCGGCATCGGATACTGTTGGGGCGATGATGCCTTCGGCCAGCTCGGCGACGGTGCGATCCTGGCCGACAAGGCGACGCCGCAGCCAGTGTTTGGTGGGCGGGTCTTGCTCGATCTCGAAGTCGGCAGTTACCACGCCTGCGCTATGGCGGTGACTGGAGCCCTCTACTGCTGGGGCCAAAACTCGACCGGCGGTTTGGGGGATGGGACAACGACGGATCGCTCCATCCCCACCCGCGTTCGGGACCCTTAAGTAGCCGGACTCCCCTGGCTCAGGGACAGTCTGGTGTGTCAACCGCACCCGCGGCATCCGGCGCAAGGGTGGACCCCACGAGCAGCCGGCGGTGGTGGCGGTGGTGGAGGCCGAGGCGGTGCCGGCCGCGCTGGCGGACGTGCGCCGGCGCTGGGCGGAGCTGCTGCGCCGGATCTTCGAAGTGGATCGCTGTGCTGTCCCCGGTGCGGCGACGCGATGCGCGTCGTCAGGGTCATTACCCAACCGCGCGTGATCGACCGGATCCTTGCCCACCTGCGCCGCCCTGCGCCCCCCGCCCGCCGCGCGAGTGCCCGCGCCACCCCATCGGCGTAAGCCGCGTGCGCCCCCGCCTCTGGATCCTGGGTTCGGGGAGTTGCCGGCTGCACGCGGGTTGGCTCGGGGCCCCGCTCGGGCCGGATCCCGACCCCGCACGCGCCGGCGGCCGCCCCCCGCGCGCGATCGCGGCCAAGCTCTGGATGCTGCGACTCTGCTCGCGCCAGTCCAGGAAATTCGGATAGGACGTGACGTCCTTCTCGAGGCCTTGCAGCGGGTTGTTCAGCCAGACGCGCACCAGCCGATCGGACTCCGGGTACGGCAGCGGCCGGAGCAGCACGCCGCACACGATGCTGAAAACGGCGGTGGTCACGCCGATGCCCAGCGCGAACGTCAATACCACCGCAAGACTGGTGGCCACGCTGCCGCGCACCGAGCGGTACGCGTACATCAGGGTCTTGCCGAAGCCGTGCATGGATTCCCCCAAGGAACCGGGACCGAGACATCAGACCACGGCGCCGAGCACACAAAAGGCGGGCGCGAACCCGCCCCGCGTGCAACGCGCGTACCAGCATGCCGGCTCTGATTAGTGCGTTGGTGCGGTTGGAGTTGGGATTGGAGGCCCCCGGTGCTGGCTGGGGCGGCGTCCGGTTGTGGGATGGCGTGGTCCCAGAAGCGGACGTCGAAGCCCGTCCCGCGTTTCGCGAAGCATGATCCCGCAAATGAAACGCTCAAGCGGCGTTGGCGGCCCGTGGTGAGGCGTCAAGTGCCGATGCCGGCTGCGGTTGGCAAGGCGTGCTGAATTGGCATCGGGCTTGCCACGGAGACGGTCACCGAGACACGGCGATCCCAGATGACAGCCCTTAGAGATGACCTGCGGGATGGCTTGCGCCTGCTGGCTCGCAGCCCGGGCCTAGGCATCTTCGCGAGCCTCGCCATCGGGTTAGGCATTGGCGCGCCCACGACGATGTTCAGCATCGTACGCGGGTTCCTCCGAGATCTCCCGTTCCCCGAAGGTGAGCGGCTCGCCTACGTTCTCCAATCAGACGCGGTTCAGAGTCAGCGGGACGTCGGGCTGACCGCCCGCGAGGTGATCGAATGGCGCGGCTCCCAGCGCACGTTGGAGGGGCTGGCGGCGTTTGCGGTGGAGACGTTCAGCGTCTCGGGTGGAGGCACCTGGTCGGAGCGTCGGAGCGGCGCGCGGCTGACCGCGAACGCTCTGTCGGTCCTGCGCGTTCCTCCGATGCTCGGCGGGACCTTTACCGACCAACATGAGGCGCCGTTTGCCGAGCCGGTCGTGCTGATCGGAGAAGCAGTGTGGCGCAGCCGTTTCGGAGCCGACCCCGACATCGTGGGCCGGAGCATCCGGCTGAATCGGGCACCGGTCACCATCATCGGTGTCATGCCCGGCAGCTTTCGGTTCCCCTTCAAGGAAGACTTGTGGGTGCCTTTGCCACTCATCGTGCCGGCGTCACGATCGGACGATGCCCGCACCCTTCAGGGCTTCGGTCGGCTTCGAGAAGGGGTATCGTGGGACCAGGCCGGCGCCGAGTTCGCGGCGCTGGCAGCCCGCTCCGGACTGGAACGACGCCCCGATGAGCCGGTGCTCGTCACCAGCGCCGTTCCCTTTCGGGAGAGTCAGATTCAGCCGTCTGACGTGGTCCTGTTCGGCGTGATGTTGGGGGTCGTGAGCCTGGTCCTGCTGGTGGCGTGCGCCAACGTGGCCAATCTCCTCCTGGTCCGCGCCGCAAGCCGGGTACAGGTCACCTCCGTGAAGGTGGCGCTCGGAGCCTCGCGCGCGACCATCGTGCGCGGCGTCCTCGTCGAGTCCGGGGTCATGGCCGTGGTCGGCGGGCTCTTGGGCATCGGGCTGGCCCAGGCGGGCATCACGGTGTTCAACCGCGCGGTCGCCGATGTGATCCCGTTCTTCTGGATGAGGATCGCCATCGATCCGGCCGTACTTGGCTTCTCGGCGACCCTGACAACCCTCGCCGTCTTCCTGGCAGGCCTCGCGCCTGCCGTCCAGGCATCGGGCGTGGATCCCGCCGCGGCCCTCCGTGAGGGAGGGCGTGGCAGCACCAGTCTCCGTTTGGGGCGCGTGACGCGTGGTCTCGTCGTTGCCGAAGTGGCGCTGTCGTGTGCGCTGCTGGTCGTGGCCGGCTTGATGATCAAGGGCGTGGTGCAGGAGACGCGTGGTACCGTGGCCATTGACGTGCAGAACGTGCTCACCGCGCGCCTCGACCCGATCCAGAGCGATGCCGGCGAAATGGGGCGGCCGGGCATTTATGACGAAGTGATCGACGGCCTCTCGGCCCAGCCGGGCGTGGGAGCCGTCGCGATGGCCTCGAGGCTCCCCGGGCTGTCCGGGATGCCGGCGCGCGTCATGCTGGCGGGAGGGGTGTACCCGCGCCCCGAAGACGCGCCGCGAACCAACGTGAACGCCGTGAGCGGCGGCTTCTTTGCCATGTTCGCCGCCGCGCCCCTGGCCGGTCGCCTGCTCAACGCCGGCGATCGGCCGGGCGGCCTCCGCGTGGCGGTGGTGAGCGCGGGATTTGCCCGGCGTCACTACGCCCAGGACGCGGCGGTTGGACAGCAGGTGCGCATTCACGGCGTCGGTGGAATGGCTGACACCGCGAGCGTCACGATCGTCGGCGTTGCACCCGACCTCGGATCCGTCAGCAGGGATCCCGGCGCGTCCGAAATCGTCTACTTGTCCGTGACGCAGCTCCAGCCGCGCGCGGTCACGATCCTGGTCCGGACGCGAGGGAACCCCCTGGAGTTTGTTGGGCAGCTGCGCGCACACGTGGCCGCGGTGGATCCCGACGTGCCCGTGGATCAGAGTGCGAGCCTGGAGGCGCAACTGGGCGACGCGCGCCGCCCGGCTAAGGTGTTCGCGGCACTCTTCACGGCCTTCGGCGTGACGGGGCTCCTGCTGGCGGCGCTGGGACTCTACGGTGTCCTGTCGTTTTCGGTTCGCCAGCGGACCCGGGAGATTGCCATCCGCAGTGCGCTGGGTGCGCGCCCGTTCGCACTGATGATCCTGCCCGTACGCAGCAGCCTGGGACGGCTCGGACTGGGACTGGTTTTTGGATTTGGCGTGGCCGCCATGTTGGCGCCCTTCATGAGCGATCTACTCTTCGGCACCAACCCGCACGATCTCGTCGTGTATGCCATGGTGGGGTTGACGCTCGCGCTGACCGCGTTGCTTGCGTCGCTCCGGCCCGCCGTCGCGGCCGCGCGAGTTGCGCCGGCCACAACACTCGCCAGCGCGTAGGTGCGCATGTGGTACACCGCGTTCTACGGCATACACCATGATCTCGACCCGCGGTCGTGACGACGTTCGAGTTCGACACCCGATGATTCTCACGTCCCTTGATCTTGCGAGGCCGCAAGCGCCAACCTGACTTGACTCAGGTGATGTTCGTTATGAGCGGCGACCTTGTCGAATTCATCCCGCAACGTGCGCACGCCGTCTACGCTATGCACGAACTCGAGATGGCCGCTGCGCTCATAGTGCGCGCCAGCATAGTAAAGGATTGCGTGGCGAACCGATTCATACACGCGCCGGGAGATATCCAGCGGCACGCGCGAATAGTCGAGACCCCGAGCCCAGGCATCCTGATCCATCACCCATAGCACCGGACGAGGCTCACTGAGCGCTCGACGGATGCGATCAAAGAAGACGGTCTCGCTATCGGAGAGGTGGTGCAGGATATAGCCGACCGACCACTTGCCCGGCGCGTAGGTGCGCGCCAGGTCCCCACGGTTGAGCGAGAAGCATTTCAGCGTCTCGTCCCGAGTCCGTTGAAGCTCTTGAATAAGGTGCGTACGCCCTCCTGACGGCCCGACTGACCGCACGGCCAGGAGGTCATGCTCCTGCACCGGCCAGGTGCCTCCCAAGCGAGAGGCCCGCTCCTCTACGTCGGATCGATTCAATCGCTCCAGAGCGCGTCCCGCGGGGTCACTCGGAGCACCTCCCGGGTCGGAACCCAGGTCGTCGCCAGCACCACCCCCACGATCGACCCGGATACCAGCACCCCGGCAGAAGCCGCAAGCCACCCGCTGATCGGGAAGAAGTGGTTGAACGCCAATCCCACGATCACCAGGATCGGCGCGGCGATCAAGGTCCCGACGCCGAGCTGGCGGCCACCCTGGCTCAGGAGCATCCGGGTGACATTCCCGTCGGTGGCGCCGAGGGCGCGACGGACACCGACCTCCCGGCGGCGGAGACCGATGGCCCGCGACATGAGCCCGTACGTCCCGGCCACCGCGAGGAGGAGCGCGAACCCGAAGCACGCCCCAAACAACTTGGCGACCGACGTCGTCATGAGTCCCGCCTTCGCCAGCACCTCGGCGAACGACTGGACTCCGTCCGGCGCCAGCAGGGGATCCACTGCCTTGAACGCTTCGATGAGCCCCTCCCGCCCCGCCACCTCGGTGGTCCGGTACCGCGCCACGAAGACCGCCCGGGGGCCGTCCTCCTGGAGGAGCGGCAGGTAGATGGCGTCGGAGGAGCGATCCCGCGCGAGCAGGTTACCGTAGGGCACGTCGCTCACCACCCCGACGATGGTCCGCCATTGGGCCGTGTCGCCGACGCCGGCGAGCCGGAGCTGATCGCCCACCGGGGAGCGGCCCGGCCAGTATCGCGTCGAGAGCGACCGGCTCACCACCGCGATCGGGGCGCGGCTCGCGTCGTCGCTGGTCTCGAGGGCGCGGCCCTCGAGCACCGAGATGCCCGTGGTGGCGAAGTCGCCCAGGGCGGCCCGGACGTGGGCGGTCGGCTCGGTGCCGGCGGCCCGGGCGTCCCGCATCGCGAACCGCCCGCTTGCCGAGCCGTGATCGGCCAGCGTGCGCCGGAGGAGCACCGCGGTGAGCGCCGGCTCCACGGCCAGCCGGGCGTGGGCGGCCCGGAAGAGCGCGGCGCGGTCCGCCGGGGAAGCATAACGCGCGACCGGCGGGTTGATCCCGCCCTGGAGCAGGTTGGTCAGGTCGAACCCCGGGTCGATCGTCACGAACCGGCGGGCCACCACCCCGGAGAGCACCCCGAAGAACATCAGCACCGTCACCGTGGTCACCTGGAGCGCCAGCAAGGCGCGGGAGAGCCGCCCCTCGCGCCGGGAGCCGGCCCGGGCGGTCCCCTCGTGGATCACCTCGCGGACGTCGGTCCGGGTGGCCCGGAGCGAGGTCACCACGCCCAGCGTCGCGATCGCCACCGTCACGAACGCGCCGGCGCACCAGAGCGTCACCCGATCCGCCTCCCAGATCCACCAGAAAGCCATGTTCTCGGCCATGTTCGCCTGGGTCCAGCGGGTGATCGCCTCGAGGCCCCAGGCGGCGCCGGCCGTCCCGACGATCCCGCCGGCCAGGCAGAGAATCACCGTCTCCCACATTCCCTGGACCACCAGCCGGCTGGTGGAGGCGCCGAGGGCGAGGCGGACGGCGGTTTCCCGAATCCGCTCGTTGGCCCGGGCGAGGAGCAGGTTGGTAACGTTGACCAGCGCCAGGAGGAGGATCAGCGCGGCGAGCAGGTTGAGCACGGTGAACACCAGCGCCCGCTCCTCGCCGAATTGGACCGCGGGAAACGACTCCACCGCCGCGGCGATGGTCGTCGCGGCCCGCGAGGTGTCCCGCGACGTCACGATCTGGCGGAGCAGGGTGCCCGCCTCGGCGGCTGCCTGCTGGTGGGAGACGTCGAGACCGAGCCGCCCGACCAGCCGGAGCGACTCGAGCCCAGCCTCGGTGCCGCTCGTGACCGTGCCCGGAAGCGGCACCCACGCCTCCGACGCGACCGGGAAACCGAAGCCCTCCAGCATCACGCCCACCACCCGGGTGCTCACCCCGTTGAGCGTCACGTGGCGGTCGACCAGCGACCGATCCGCGCCGAACCCCACCTCCCAGGTGCGATACGCCAGCACGATCACCGGCTCCGCGCCGGGCGCGGCGTCGAAGGGCAGGAGGGTCCGGCCAATCAAAGGGGGCGTGCGCGCCACGGTGAACAGGATCGGATCCGCCACGATGGCATGAACGACCCGCCCCCCATCCTCGCGCCCCACCACCAGCTCGCGCTCGGTGTACCCGCCGACCTCGCCGATCGAACGCAGACCGACCCGAAGCGCGGTCACGTCCACGGCATCCACCGAGGTCCGCCGGCCCTCCACCAGCTGGTCCACCCGCACGATCCGATCGCCGTCGCTCAGCGGGAGGGCCCGGATCATCGCGGTGTGGAGGAAGGAGAAGGTGAAGGTGCTCAAGCCGAGGCCGCCGGCGAGGACGAGGATCGTCAGGGCCGCGAAGCCGGGACTCCGGGCCAGGAGCCGGAGGGCGTAGCGGATGTCCTGGGCGTGCACCATGCGTGTTGCCGGTGTGGTGTGGAGATGGGCGACCTTACGGCCTCGGCGCACTTGCGTTTCAAGGCGGGCTCGGCCGGTTGGGCCCGGTTCAGGGGCCGGCGTACCCTAACCGGTGGTGAAACGCCCCAATCGACTCCCCGGACATTGTGTCACCCATGTTCCCGGTTGCTCATCTCGAAGACAGCGTTCTATTGAGGCTCGTGAATCGAATCCGTGAAGCACCTGTACATCCTCTTCACGCAGGAGGAGCTCCTTGGATTCCGCGCCGGGAATGGTCGCGAGAAACGGGTGTTTGCGCACCTCCCAGGTCCGCGCATCGACACGCGTTATTAGCACGCTCTCGCTGCCGAGGCCGGCACCCTGCTCTCCTACTCCGAACAGGAGCCGCCCGCAGCGAGACGGGTTGTTGGCAAGCGTCCCGGGGTTGATGGCAAGCGTGCGTTCGACCGTTGAGCCGACCAGGATCACCGACGTCGTATTCTGAACCCTGCGCACATTGTTGAAGCTGGGCAGAGTCTCGGTGAACCCATCGGGATAACGCACCGTGAAGCGCCTGCCAAAAACAAAATCACCACACCGTTCGGACTCTCAAGGACTCCGTCCCCCCGGGCTCGCGACCGCGGCAACCGCCTTCTCCCTGTGGTACGGCAAATCCACTACCGGATTTCGCGAGGTCGAGGTCATCCCACTTTGACCAGTTGGACTCTGCGACCACGGTACCCGGCAACGATTGACCTTCGGCCCCACGGGCTATCCCCTTTCCTCCTCGCCCATCCATAAATCCTGGCGCATCCGCCAGGAGCCCAGCCCCGAGCATCTCTTTTTCGACCATGAGCGGTTGCTGAGGAAGGCCTGAGGGCCGGATGAGCCCCAGCACCTACCGTGCATGACCGGGCCGGCGCACGGGCTGAGCTGGAGATGCTCCCGACACCGCCAGGCGAAGATCACGCAAGCCGGACCCCCCCGGCTGGGTGTGATCGGAATACCGCACTGAAAGAGAGGGCACATGTTCACGACTGCACGGACCCGGCCAGCTGCCGGACGGTTCGTCATCCTTTGCGCATTGCTGGCGGGCGCGGGATGCTCGGACCCGATACACGACCTCGGGGGACCGCCCCCACCTCCCTCCAGTGGCTCGCTGTCGGTATCCACCATCACCACCGGAGGGGAGTTCGACCTCAACGGCTACCTCATCAGTGTGAGCGGAGGCGAAGGTGTGTTGACCGAACTCAACGCCACGCGCGGGTTTTACGACCTCACACCCGGCGACCTGGGCGTCGAGCTGATGGACATTGCACCCAACTGCTCCGCGAGCGGAGACACACAGCAGGTCGTTACCATCACGGCAGGCGTGGCCGCGGCGGTGAGGTTCGAGCTGACGTGCACGCCGCGGCCCGAGCTGGCGGACCTCCGCCTCCTGTTCGCCCGCGCCGGCGACCACACTCAGATCTACGCGATGAACGGGGACGGCACGGGCCTGACCCAACTCACCAGCGGCCCGTCCGAGAACTTCAGTCCCGCCCTCTCGCCGGACGGAACCAAGGTCGCCTTTGTGAGCGATCGCGACGGGGTCTTAGTCACCTTTAACGACCCATTCGATGAGGTCGGGGAGTACCGGGAAGGACGGGACGTCTATGTGATGAACGCGGACGGCACGGGCACCGTTCGCCTGACCTTCGGCGGTGACAACTACGACCCGGCCTGGTCGCCGGATGGAACCAGAATCGCGTTCGCGTGGCCCGGGGGCATCTGGGTCATCGGCGCGGACGGCTCGAACGACGTCGACCTCACCTACGGGCCCGGGGACTTCGCCCCGGCCTGGTCCCCCGACGGCGGCCGGATCGCTTTCACGAGGGCCGAGCCACATCCCTACGTCCTCGGCGCAATTGACACGGCCAAGATCTGGCTGGTGAACGTAGACGGGGGGGGCTTGACTCGTCTCACCGATTTCCAGAGTAGCGGTCCTATCTGGTCGCCTGACGGCGGCAAGATCGCATTCACCGGTTTCCGCCCCGCCGAACCGGGCGGCCAGGTCTACGTCATGAACAGCGACGGCTCGGGTGTCGTCCGGCTCACCAGCGGTGACCTCGCGTGGGAAGCCGGTGCCTACTCCCCGGACGGGCGGCAGATCACGCTCATCGGCACGCGGTCTTTGGAGGGAGAGATCGGGCTCAACGCGTACTCCATTAGAAGCATCTACGTGATGAACGCCGAGGGTGGCGGCATCGCCCGGATGACTGCGGGCTCTTGGGCCTACGAGAGCTCGCCGACGTTGTGGCCTCGGCCCACCGCCGCAGGGATCCGCCCATGACTCGCCATCACAGCCTCCGTGTGTGGGTGCGCTGGATCAGCGTCATGAGGGGCGTCGCGCTCCCGCTGGTCGTTTGGCTCTGGGCCGGAGCATGTGACTCGCCGTTTGCGCCCGCCCCGGTCGCCGTAGTACGCGTCACGCCCGACACGGCCACGCTGATCGCGGGCCGGACTCGGCAACTCACCGCCACGCCGCTGGATGAGTCCGGTAGACCGCTAACGGATCGGAAGGTCACCTGGGCCGCGAGCGGGACGGCGGCCACTGTTTCCGCAACGGGCCTCGTCACCGCGTTGGCCCAGGGCACGGCAGAGATCCGGGCAAGCAGCGATGGTGAGACCGGGTCAGCTGTGATCACGGTGTTGGCAGCCGTGGGTTCACTCGCCATCTGGACGTACACCGGCCCTCCCCCTGCAACGGACGCCAACGGTTACCTCGTCAAGATCTTGCAGGTCTACGGAGCGATGCGTTCGGTCTGGTGGGCCGAGGCCAACGACAGCGTTACAATTGGGGGGTTGGTCCCTGGTTCCTATCTCGTAACCCTGAAAGACCTCTCCCCAAACTGCGGCAGGACGAGCCCTGACAGCCTCATCGTGGATGTGGCCTCCGCTGAGACGAGCAGGATCTGGTTCCTCGTGCGCTGCTTCCCAGCGGCGACCTTGGCCTTCACGGACGGCGGCAGCATCCGGATCATTAACGTGGATGGGAGCCACGTAGGATACGTAGGGACCGATCAAGCGGCGGAACAGCCGGCTTGGTCCCCCGACGGGACCCAGCTCGTCTATACGGGACAGCGCAATCGGAACTTTGACATCTTCATCACGAACCCTGACGGGACCGCGGACGCCCGACTCACCACCGATGCGGGTGCTGACTGGTATCCGGCCTGGTCGCCCGACGGGACCCGCATCGCGTTCGTGAGCAATCGCAGTGGAACCCCGCAGATCTTTGTGATGAACGCCGACGGCTCGGCCGCCAACCGACTGACCACGAGTGTCACGGCCGACGCTCCGAGCTGGTCGCCGGACGGCGCTCGCATCGCCTTTGCGGGCACCGATGCGGAAGGAATCATGGCGATCTACGTCATGAACGCTGACGGCTCGGGCGACACGGCCATCGACAACGGTTTGGCGTGGAGTACCTACCCGGCCTGGTCGCCGGATGGGACGCGCATCGCCTTCTTAGGAGGCGCACCCCAGAGCCCCGGCGGGGGCTACGACCCCACAGTCTTCGTGATGGATCCCGATGGGACCGGGCTGACCCGCGTGCGCTATGGTGGATCCCGGCCGGTATGGGTCTCGGTCCCCCCCCTGTTCGGCGGGCCAATGATCGCCGTTGCTCGCGCAAACTGCGAGCTCGGGCCCGATGAGGACTATGACTCGTGGGACTATGAGGATGTTTGGTGCGCCCCAGCCCTCCTGTTTGTGAGACCCGATGGGACTTTTCCGCAACTACTGGTTGGACCCAGCGGCGCCGATCTAGCATGGCGCCCGGGGACGCCGTAGGTCCGCCCGGCCTCGCGTACTTTAGAAGGAGTACCGGGCCACCAGCTGGAGCTGAAAGTAGGAGTCCGGGCTGTCCGTGTTGTACGGTCGGAAGGCCGGATCGAACCGGAAGATCGGCTGCGCCTCCGGGAGCGTTAGCGCCGTCTGCCCCACGTGACTGAGTAGTGCCGTATCAGGGGTCCGGACCAGACCCCAACTCTGGCTCAGCAAGTTGAGCAGGTTGAAGACTTGGATTTCAACTGACAGCACGTGGCCCCGCGGCGCGGGCAAGGCCTGGCGAAGCCCCAGCGCCGTGGTGTGCACCCACGGCGCCGGGCAGCTGTTGCGCTCCGCGATCCGGCCCCGCTGGCGACGCAGACAAGGCGTCTGGTCAATGAATGCGTCGAAGGCCTGCTGTTGGCTGAGTATCGAGTCCGGTGAACCGCCGAAGCGGATCTCCGCCGTGTCCGCTGAGGCCCGCGGCACGTATATCGGATCGTTCAGATTGGTGCCGTCAGCGTTCAGGTCTCCTCGGTTCGGGATCCGGGCGGCGGTGTAGGTGAACGGTGCACCCGATCCTCCCACGTAATAGAACGAGAGATCGGTCTTCCAGCGGGACCACGGCAGGGCGTAGGACGCCGCGATGATAACGCGATGCGGCTGATCGAACTCCGAGATGCCGACCTCTAACGCATCGTGACGGCCGGACAGGGCACGTCCGCGCCAATTGTTGATCGCAATGGGATTGAGTGGGGTCTGCACGTCTCGCACGCGCGAGTAGGCGTAACCCACCGTCCCCTGGAGGCGATTCGAGAAACGCTTGTCGAATTGGGCCACGAGTTCGTATGAGTGATTCCGCGAATGGCTCGCGAGGTCGATGACCTGGGGGAACCGGTTGGAGACCTGGTCGGTTCCCGCCAGGCCCCGAAGGTCGAATCGCCCATACAGTACCCGGCCGTGACGATCGGTACCGGCGGCGCCACTCAAGTTCTGATTGATGAAGAGAACGTCGCGCAGCATCCGGGTGTAGACGGCTTCGAAAGTCGCCACAACCTCCCACGGAAGCCTGCGGTCGTAGCCGAGCGACAAGCGCAGGGCGCGCGGGAAGGCGAGACTCCGGTCCAATAAGTTGACCGGACCCATTCGGAAGCTCGAGTCGTTGGCGCAAGCGGCGGGTGCGTTTTTGGGCGTAAAGGGAGGCGGCGGGCCGAAGTCGGATGACCTGGTACCGCATTGGAGTGTCCGGACGCCCTCCCCGTAGTTCCTGAAGGCGTTCACCCACCAGTTCCACGGCGGCGGCCCCACAAAGAGCCCGACCCCCGCGCGTGCCTGGTTACGCTGGTCACCGGTAACATCCCAGTTTACGCCCAGCCGGGGCGACCAGAGGACACTGGTCAAGGGAAGTACATCCGTGCGCCGCTGAAAGACGGAGTCCACCGACGCGGCGTACGGAGGTTTGCCATGCACCACGGGGAGGTCCGCTCGGAGGCCGACGATCAATGAGACCCGGTCATTCACCTCCCACTGATCGGTGGCAAGAACGCCGTAGAGCGCGCCCGAGAACCGTCCGGTTCCGCCCCCGAAGTCCTTCGCAACCGCGAAGCTTGAAGCCACGCCCTGTTCCAGATCGTCCAGGCTAGAGAACTCCCACCTCCCTAAGGCGTTGAAGACGCCGGCCTGTTCGACCAGGTAAAGCTCCACCCTGGCACCGAGCGTGAGGCGATGCGTCTTCCCCAAGGGCAGCGTGAAGTTGTCTCTGAACTCCAGACTGTGCTGGCTGACCGATCCACCGACGTTTTCGTTGGTCCCGGCCAGCAGGGAGCTCGGCCCGGCGCCGCTGAGCAGCGGAGCATTAGCGAGGACCAGCGGCTGCACCACACTGGGCTCAAAGGTGAGCGGACCGGCGAAGTGACGGGCAATCAGCTCGTTCGCTGCGCCGTTGGCGAAGCTGGCGTAGAACCGGGCGGCGGTTACGTACGACCGGCTACCGTTGTGCCAGGCGTAACTGGACAGGGGGAACACCCCCTGGGGCAGAGGGAACACCCCCGGCTTCGACACCCGCTCGAAGCGGTCGTCGCGCGCACGGGAATAAATGTGCTCGAGCACCAGTCTACTACCCCGTCCCGGAAGCCTCACGTCGAGGCGAGCGAAAAGATTGGCCAGGGGATTGCTGTTGCTAACCGCGCCAGCGGAGCCCGGCTCCAGACCGTAGGAGCGCAGCAGCGCGGCGAACCGGTCGATGTCCGCCGCGTCGACCGGGACCGGCGCGCCGGCCGAGTCTACCTGCCCCACAAAGGGACCGCTCGCGGGCCGGGTGAAGTGCTGCAGCTCCGTCGCGAGAAAAAAGTGCGCTCGATCGCGCACGATCGGCCCCCCAAGCGAGAATCCATACTGGGCCCGCTGATACGGGGCGCTGCGAAGGAACGCGACGTCTCGAGCCAGTTGCTCGTTGCGGAAGAAACCGTAGGCGCTGCCGTGGAAGTCGTTGGTGCCGCTTTTGGTCACGGCATTCACCGAAACCCCGGCGAAGTCCCCCTGCCACACGTCGTGTGGCGAGAGCAGCACCTGGTACTCTTTCACCGCCTCAATCGGAATCAGCTTGCCGCCGGCGGCGGTTCCCACCGGCAGCGCGCCAAACAGCGCCTGCGCGCTTACCCCGTCAATCAGCACCCGATTGAAGCGGAAGTTCACCCCACCCCCCGACAGGCCGCGTTGGGTGGACACGTGCGGGCTCAGTCGCAGGAAGTCATACAAGTCCCGGTTCGCGGTCGGCAGCCGCCGCAAGGTGGAATCCGAGATCACGTTGGTCACGCCCGTCCGG
>DASWGV010000173.1:0-12528 GCA_036393515.1 Gemmatimonadales bacterium
CTCGAAGCCGGCGAGGTGGGCTACGTGGTGGCGAACATCCGCGGCGTGGTCGAAACCCGGGTCGGCGATACCGTGCTGGACGCCGCGCGGCCGGCCACCGAGATGCTTCCCGGCTACCGAGAAGTCCATTCCATGGTCTTCGCTGGACTCTACCCCACGGAGCCGAATCAATACGAGGACCTGCGGGACGCGCTGGCCAAGCTCCAGTTGAACGACGGCGCGCTACGCTACGAGCCGGAGACCTCCGTGGCCTTGGGGTTCGGCTTTCGTTGCGGGTTCCTGGGACTCCTCCACATGGAGATCGTGCGCGAGCGTCTGGAGCGCGAGTTCGACCTCGACCTGATCACCACGGTGCCGAACGTGGAGTACCACGTGTACCGTACCGACGGGGCCAGGGAGATGGTGGAGAACCCGACGGCCATGCCGCACGGCTCCACGGTGGATCACATTGAGGAACCCTACATCAAGGCGCACATCACCACTCCCTCGGACTACATCGGGTCCATCATGCAGCTGGGCCAGGAGCGGCGGGGCGTCTACCTGGGGATGGAGTATGTGGCCCCCGCACGGGTCAAGTTCACCTGGGAGTTTCCCCTGGCCGAGATCATTCTCGACTTCTACGACCGGCTGAAAACCATCAGCCGCGGGTACGCCAGCCTGGACTACGAGTTCCTGGGCTACCGGCCGGGGGATGTGGTGCGCCTGGACATGCTGATCAACGGCGACGCGGTGGACGCCTTCAGTGTGATCATGCACCAGGACAAGGCCTTCGAGTGGGGCAAGAAGCTCGCGGGGAAACTGCGCGAGCTGATTCCGCGACAGCTCTTTGAGGTCGTCATCCAGGCGGCGATCGGCAGCAAGATCATTGCCCGGGAATCGGTTCGGCCGCTGCGGAAGAACGTCACGGCCAAATGCTATGGTGGCGACGTCACTCGGAAACGCAAGCTGTTGGAGAAACAGAAGGAAGGCAAACGACGCATGAAGCAGGTCGGCGTGGTGGAGATCCCGCAGGAAGCATTCCTCGCCGTGCTCCAGGTGGAGTGAGCGCCGTGCGCGTGATTATCGGTGTGGATCTCGGCGGGACCAACATCGTGGTGGGCGGCGTGACCGAAGACGGCTCCGCGCTCTACGGCCTGACCCAGCGACGTACCCCCGTGGCCGAGGGACCGGATGCCGTGGTGGAATTGATCGCGGCCATGATCCGGGCGTGCGTGGCGGATGTCCGGGCGGCCCTGGGTCCTGGGGTGGAGATCGCCGGCGTCGGGATCGGGGCTCCTGGTCCCCTCGACACCGCGCGCGGTATGGTGCTGCTCACCCCCAATCTGGGATGGCGCGACATGCCGCTCCGCGACCGGATCTCCCAGGCCGTGGGGTTGCCGGCCACGCTCGACAACGACGCCAATTGCGCAGTCCTCGGGGAGTGGTGGCGGGGCGCGGCGCGCGGCGCGCGCGTCGTGGCCGGGCTCACCATTGGGACCGGTGTGGGCGGCGGCATCGTGATCGACGGCAAACTGTTTCACGGCGCCTCGGACATCGCCGGCGAGTTCGGTCATACCACCGTCGATCTGAACGGGCGTCGCTGCAAGTGCGGCAACTACGGTTGCATCGAGGCGTACGCCTCCGGGCCCGCCATCGCCGCCCGCGCGGTCGAGGGTGTGGAAGCCGGCGCCTCCTCCAGCCTGCCGTCCTACGTCGACGGTGACCTGTCACGGATTGACGCGCAGGTGGTCTACCAGGCGGCCCACGACGGGGACGAGTTCGCCCGCGAGGTGGTGCGCGACACGGCACGCTTCCTCGGCGCCACGCTGGCCAACGTCGTGAACATGCTGAACCCCGACGCCTTGGTGATCTGCGGCGGCGTGACGCTGGCGGGCGATCTGCTCTTCGCCCCGCTCCGGGAAGAGGTCCGCCGCCGTGCCTTCAAGCCCGCCGTGGCGGCCGTGCGGATCGTCCCGGGCACCCTGTCCGGCACAGCCGGGGTGTACGGCGCCGTGGCCACCTTCAAGGTGCAACGCTGGGGCAGCGCGTGAAGCGACTGGGCGTCATGGGGACGATGGTGTGGGACACCATCTATCGCTGGGACGGTGGGGAGCCGGTCGAGGAGTGGGGGGGCGTGGCCTACGCCCTCGCCGGTTTCGAAGCGGCGCTTGCCGCCGACTGGACCGTCGTGCCGTTAATCAAGGTGGGCCGCGATCTCGCCCCCCAGGCCAATGCCTTCTTTCAGCGGCTGACCCGGCGCGCGGGGACCACCCGGCTCATCGAGGTGCCGGAGCTGAACGACCGCATCACCTTGCGATACGTGACCGCGGGCCGTCGAACGGAGTCGCGCCGGGGCGGCGTGCCCGGTTGGAGCTGGACCGAGCTGGGCCCCATGGTGCGCGATCTCGACGCGCTGTACCTGAACTTCATCTCCGGACACGAGATCGACCTCCCCACCGCGACCGCCCTGCGCCAGGGGTTCGCCGGTCCCATCTACGCGGACCTCCATTCGCTGTTCCTCCATCACGCGCCGGATGGGCGGCTGGTGCCCTGCGGCCTGCCGGACGCGGGATCGTGGTTGGCGTGTTTTGACGTGGTGCAGTTGAACGAGGAGGAAATCGATCGGCTAGGCGACCCACCCATGGAGGTGGCCGCCCGCGCCCTGGCCGCCGGTGTCCGGCTGTTGATCGTGACGGTCGGACCGCGCGGCACCGTGTATTTCACCTCGCCGCCATTCGACTTGGGCCCCCGCACCGGCACGCCCGGTCCCATTCGCACCGCGCGCGTCCCCGCCCCCGCCGTGGCCGGGGCCGGTGATCCCACCGGCTGTGGCGACGTGCTCGGCGCCACCCTGTTCTCCCGTCTGCTCGCCGGTGACGGCCTCGAGCCGGCGCTGATCGAAGCCAACCGGCTGGCCGCCCGTAACGTCACGGCCCGGGGCGCTACCGACCTGCATTTCCATCTGCGTGGCGAGCTACTCCCGCGATGACGCGGGTGGTGGAGGTCCCGTCCCACTTCGACGATCGGACGTTTGATCAGTTCGCCCGGGAATACGGCATCCCCGCCCCAGGCGGGGATCGGCTGCTGTTCGACGCGCACGCCACCCAGTGGGCGTCCCCCTACGGGCTGGTCGGCCTGCTGGCGGCGGGACACGCGGAGCTGGAGCGCCGGCACGAACGCTCGTTGCTCACCCTGCCGGGCGATCGGGACGTGGCGCATTACTGGGCGCGCGCCGGCTTCCTCCAGTACGCCCCGGAATACTTCGAGCTCCACGGCAAGGCGCCCAAGGTCCAGCCCGCGGCCGAGTCCGACGTCCTGCTGGAGGTGACTCCGGTCCGCGGAGCGGATGACGTGCACGGCGTGGTGGAGCGGATCCAGGAACGCGCCGCGGCCATTCTCACCCGTGAGCTGGGTCTGGAGGCGCAGGCGACCATGGGGTTCGCTATGGCGCTTTCGGAATCGTGTCAGAATATTGTGGAGCACGCCGGCACCGGCGGCTGGGTCGCGGTGCAAACCTACCATTGGCGCCGCACGCTGAAGCGCCGCGTCGTGGTCATCGCCGTCGCGGATGCCGGCGTGGGGTTCCGCCGCTCGCTGGAGCCTACCCAGGCCAAACGCTTCGGCGATCGCTGGGGCGACGCCAGCGCGCTGGAGGCGGCGCTGATCCAGGGGGTGAGCCGGTTTCGAGACCCCGGGCGCGGCCAGGGCCTCGCGGGCATCCGCCGGTACCTCAGTCGCTGGGCGGGCAAGCTGTCGGTGCGCAGCGGGACGGCCCGCATCGCCATCGTCCCACCCTGGGACGACGACGTGCCCCTGGCGGACGGACTGCCAGACTTTCCCGGGAGCCAGGTGCTGATGATCATTCCAGCCCAGCACCAATGAGGACCATGCGTATCGACCTTCGGGACGCTCTTCGCCAGGCGGTGGCCGATCGTTACGGAGATCTGGTCACCCGGCGCACCGGGCAGGCGGTCCGGCAGGTCATTGAGCACATCCTGGCCGCCGCCGCGCGGGAGCAGCCCGCCGCCATTGACTTCGGCACGGTGCGGCTGCTCGATCTCTCCTGTGCCGACGAAATCGTGGGCCGGCTGCTGCGCGAGCAGGGGCACGCGCGGGCGTTCGTGCTGCTCAACGTTTCCCCATCGCACCGTGAGTCCCTGGAGTTCGTGCTGGAGCGCCATCAGCTGGCGGTGGCCATCCGCGACCCCGCGGGCACGGCCGACGTGGTGGGCTCCGTCACGGAGTCCGTGCGGCGCGTGTTCCAGTTTGTGGCCGAGGGGGGGGCGTCCAGCGCGAGTGACGTCGCCCAGGGCCTGGCCCTCACCCTCGACACCGCGCGGGCGGCGCTGGAGGAGCTGGAGCGGCTCCGCCTGATGCCCGTGGCCCGCGCCGAGGCGACATGAAGCGCCGCTCGCTGGGTGCTTCGTCCGTCGCCGTGCACGGCGGGCCTCACACCAAGCCCGACAAGGCGCCGGTGGTCACCCCGATGTTTCAGAGCTCCACCTTCATCAACCCCGTGGGCTCTAGCGCCGAGGTGCTCTACACCCGCTACGGCAACAACCCGAACCAGGTGGAGATCGCCAAGCGCCTCGCCGTGCTGGAAGGGGCGGACCGCGCCATCTTCGTGGGCAGCGGCATGGGCGCCACCGCGCTGGCCCACCTGGCCGTGCTCCGGCCTGGTGATCACCTGGTCTCCAGCGCGTGGATCTATGGCGGGACCCGGCGCCTGTTTCTGGAGGAGTTCGCGCGGATCGGCATCGAGGTGACGCTGGTGGACCCGGGCCTGGGGCGGGGATTCAAGCGACATATGCGTGCTACCACCCGCGCGGTGTTCGTGGAGACCCCCACCAATCCCCTGATGCGCGTGCTGGACCTGGAGCCGCTGGCCAAGACGTGCCGCAGCGAGGGCATCGCGCTGATCGTGGACTCCACCTTTGCCACCCCGATCAACTTCCGGCCGCTGGAGCATGGGGCCGACGTGGTGATTCACAGCGCCACCAAATACCTGAATGGGCATTCCGACGTGATTGCCGGCGCCGTGGCCGGCACCGAAGCCGTGGTGGAGGAAGTCCGCCACCTGATGCAAGTCTGGGGGCAGGCCCTGGACCCGTTCGCCGCCTGGCTGATTGACCGGGGGATGAAGACCCTGGCGGTGCGAGTCGAGCGGCACAACACCAACGGCATGGCGTTCGCGGCGTGGGCCGCGGAGCACGCCAAGGTCGTCGCGGTGCATTATCCCGGCCTGGCGGAGCATCCCGACCATCAGCTCGCCGCGCGCGTGCTGAGCGGGTTCGGGGGGATGGTCGGGCTTCAGGTGAAGGGTGGCGCGCGCGCCGCGGAAAAGGTCCTCCGGCGCCTGCGGCTGGCCCAGCACGCCCCCAGTCTCGGCGGGGTCGAAACCCTGGTCTCGGAACCCCGCCTCACCTCGCATTCCGGGCTCACGGCGGACGAGCGCGCGGCGCAGGGTATCCCGGATGGTTTCATCCGCGTCAGTCTCGGCATCGAGGACGTCTCCGACCTCATCGCGGACTTCGAGCACGCGCTCGCCGCGCTGTAGCCATCCGTGATTCGGTTCGCCAACGTGTTCCGGGCGTATCCCCGCGGATCGCTGGCGCTCAAAGACGTGACGTTCCACGTGGCCAAGGGAGAGTTCGCCTTTCTCACCGGCCATTCGGGGGCCGGGAAGTCCACGGTACTGCGGCTGGTGTACGCCGATGAGTTCCCCACCGCCGGGGAAGTTCGGGTGTCCGGCTTCCACACCTCCACCATGGCCAGCGGGGACATTCCGCGGCTCCGGCGGCGCCTGGGCATCGTGTTCCAGGACTTCCGCTTGCTGGAGGACCGGACGGCCGAAGAGAACGTCGCCTTCGCCCTCGAGGTGACCAGCGCCCGCCGCGCGGCGATCGCGCCCAAGGTGATGCGCGTGCTGACCCAGGTCGGGCTGGCGGCCAAGGCCACGGCGTATCCGCCGGAGCTGTCGGGCGGGGAGCAGCAGCGCGTCGCGATCGCCCGCGCGCTGGTGAACGACCCGCTGGTCCTGCTGGCCGACGAACCCACCGGCAACCTGGATGAGCGGGCGACGCGGGGGATCTTCCAGCTGCTCCGCGACATCAATGCCGCCGGCACGGCCGTGCTGATGGCCACGCACGATCTCGACCTCGTGCGCCAGACGTCGTATCGCGTCATTGAGCTGCAACAGGGCACGCTGGTGTACGACTCGGGGGCGGACGACGGGCTCGCCGAGCGGGTGATGCCATGACCCTCACGGTTCGGGAAGCGCTCGCGTCCTTCCGGCGGACCCCGCTCCTCTCGGCGTTGTCCGTCACCACCATCGCCTTCGCCCTCTTCGTGCTCGGCTTGTTCGGGCTGGTGGCGTTGAACCTGCGCGAGGCCCTCGCCGCCATCCAGGAGCGGGTGGAGATCGTCCTGTACCTGCGCCGCGGGACGCCGGTGGAGACGGCCACGCTCGCCCTCGGGGACATTGAGTCTTTCCCCGAGGTGGAGTCCGCGGTGTACGTCTCCGAGGACGAGGCGCTGGCGCGCGCGCGGCGCGAGCTGCCCGAGTTCCAGGGAGTGTTCACCGACCTGCAAGCCAACCCGCTCCCCGCATCCCTGGAAATCCGGCTCAAGCCTGCCTTCCGCAGCAGCACGCACGTGAACGCGGTCGCGGAGCGCCTGCGCGGGTTCCGTTTCGCCGAAGACATCCGGTTCGGCCGCGACTGGATCGAGAAGCTCGATCGGCTCCGGGACGTGGCCGCGGTGGTGGGCCTGGCGGTGGGCGCGGCCTTCGCCCTGGCCTCCGTCATCATCATCGGCACCACCATTCGGATGGGCGTGCTGCACCGGTCACGAGAAATCGCCATCATGCGCCTGGTGGGCGCTACCGACGGCTTCGTGCGCCGGCCGTTCCTGTTGGAGGGCGCGCTGAAGGGCGCCCTGGGCGGCATCGGCGCGGTGGCCCTGAATCAGGCGGCGTTCCTCACCGTGGACCGTCTGCTGTTTGACGCCACGTTCTTCACCCTGGCCCAGATCGGCCTGATCATTGCCTTCGGCACGATGCTGGGCCTCCTGGCGAGCGCGGTCAGCGTGCGCCGCCACTTGGGCCGGCCGCGATCGTGATGGCGTGCAGATACGTCACCGGCGCGGTCGTCGCGACCCTGCTGGCGCCCGCCCTGCTGCGCGGACAGGACGTCGACCGCCAGATTCGCACCAACCAGGAGCGCCTGGAGGAGATTCGCCGAGAGCGCAATCAGCTGGTGTCGGAGCTGACCCGGCTGCGCGGGCGGGCCCGCACCCTGGCCACCGAGTTGAGCAACCTGGAACGCCAGCGGAGCGCCACCGGCCGGCTGATCAACGAGCTGGACCGCCAAATCGGGTCGCTCGCGGGCACGCTGGACACGGTCACGCTGGATCTCGCCCTGACCCAAGATGCGCACGCCGAGAAGCAGGCCGTGCTGCGCCGGCGCCTGGTGGACATCTACAAGCGGGGTCCCTTGTGGACCTTTCAGGCGCTGCTGGCCTCCGAGAGCTTCGGCGATCTCTTGAGTCGCTACAAGTACCTGTATCTGGTGAGCACCCAGGATCGGGCTCTGGCGCGCTCGGTGGAAGAGCTGCGCGACCGCATCGGGGATCAGCGCCGCCAACTCCTGGCCTTACGGGGCGAGTTGGGGAATCGCCGAGAGGAGCGGGGGCAGGAGTTGGGCCGCTACCAGCAGCTGGAGCAGCAACGCCAACGTTCCCTGCAGCAGACCAGGGGCTCGGAGCGGGAGGCTGCCGCTCGTCTCGAATCGCTGACGCGGGACGAGCAGCGCCTCAACGACCTGATCGCTTCCCTGGAGCGGGCGCGCCGCGCCGCGCCGGCCGCTGCTGGGCCCGCCACGATCACCTCGGACCATCTGGGCAAACTGGAGTGGCCTGTAGAGGGAGATCTGGTGTACCGCTTTGGGCCGCACCAGCTCCCCAACAGAACCGTGATCCGCTACCAGGGTATCGGCATCAAGGCGCCGGTCGGGACTCCGGTCCGCGCCGTGGCCGGCGGCGTGGTGCACTTCGCCGGGACCTTGGGAACGTACGGGTCCACGGTCATCATCAGCCACGGGAGCACCTTCTCGACGCTCTATCTGTATCTCTCGCAGATCAACGTCACGCCGCGGCAACGGGTGGTGGCGGGTGACGTCGTCGGACAGTCGGGGGGTGCCGCTTCGGACGAGGGCCCCCATGTCGAGTTTCAGATGCGCGAGCGGACCATCACCCTCGACCCCCTGAACTGGCTCAAAGCGCGCCGTTGAGACAGGTTCAACGGGGGGGGTACTATTCGCCATGGACCTGAGTGACGCGCCGCTCTACACCCTGCGCGAGGTGGCCCGTCAGCTCGGACTGCCGGATTCGACCGTGCGGTACTACCGCGACGCATTCGCCGGGTACCTGCCCATGCTCGGCGCCGGCCGGCGGCGGTTGTATCTGCCGGAAACTGTCGACGCCCTCCGCGTCGTGGCCCGAGGATTCGCCGAGCGACGGAGCCGCGCCGACATCGAGGCAGCCCTGGCGGCGCTTACCGGTACGGCGCGTGCGCCGGGTGAGACCGGGTTGGCCACCCGGACCAACGGTGGGACCCTGTCGCGTGACGAGGTGCTCGCGACCATCCTCGATGGCGAGCGAGAGCGCCGCGAAGCCATGTGGCAGATGGCACGCGAGCTGTTTCGCCTGGGCGAGACGCTGGAGCGCCAGCAGGCCATGCTCCAGCGACTGTTCGAGCGCGCCACCGCGGGGGAGCGAGCGCTCCCGGGCCCAATGCGGGAGTCGCCCGTGGCGGTCGGCGGGGAGACGGTCCCGGTCCCGCCACCAGCTGCGTCCCCGGTGGACGTTGACGCCCTGCGCGATGAGCTCACACGGGAACGCGAGCTGGTTGATCGGCTCCGGCGGTCCAAGCTGGACATCGAGCGCCGCGCGGCCCAGGCTGAGGCCCGGCTGGCGGACGCGCCGCAGCGTTCCGACGGCCCCCGGCGGAGTCTGCTGGACCGCCTCATGGCACGTGACGAGCGCCCGTAGCCGGTGACCCTGCACCCGACACTCACCGGCGCAGGCCGTGAGGCCCGGCGAAGCCGGCGCGACCGGCGGCGGATGGTGCGAGAGCAGCTCCTGGGGCGGGACATCACCGACCGCCGCGTGCTCGCCGCCATGGCGGCGGTGCCGCGCGAGGCGTTCGTCGCCCCACACCTCCAGAACCGCGCGTATGAAGATCGGCCGCTACCGGCCGGATCCGGCCAGACCATCTCGCAGCCCTATATGGTCGCCCTGATGACCCAGGAGGCCGGACTCACCCGTCGGGCCCGGGTCCTGGAGGTTGGCACGGGAACGGGATACCACACGGCCGTGCTTGCGCTCATCGCGGCGCGGGTCTGGACCTGTGAGCGCCTGCCCGACTTGGCCCGCGACGCGCGCGCCCGGCTCGAACGACTGGGCATCCACCATGTGGAGTTCGTCGTCGGCGACGGCGCGGCGGGATACGCCGCTGCCGCACCGTACGGAGCCATTATCGTGGCCGCTGCGGCGCCGGCTCCACCCCCCCGCCTCCTCAACCAGCTCGATCTGGGCGGCCGTCTGGTGATCCCCGTCGGCGACTTGGCGCTCCAGGATCTGCTGATATACCAGCGAACGCCCACGGGCTTCCGCGAGTCCAGTGCGGGGGCGTGCCGGTTTGTTCCATTGGTCTCGCCCGCGGCGTTTCCGGACACCTAAGAGACGGTCAAGGCCGCTCCAGCCCCTTGAACTCCCCCAGCCGCTCCTGGGCGGTTTGATCAATGCGCATCGGTGTGATCGTGATGAACCCGCGGGAGAAGGCGTGGAGGTCCGTCCCCTCGACGTCGTCCGCGGGGGGTGTCCAGTTGTCCCAAAAGTAGAGCTGGCCGTTCGGCGTGGTTCGGCGATCGTAGCGCTGGGACGACGTGACCAGACTCTGCCGCGTCACGCGGACCGGCGGGATCATCCGGGCCGCACCCTCCGGCACATTGACGCTGAGGAAGAGTCCCCCGCGGACCCGCCCCTCTCGTGACAGGCGTTCCACCAAGCGGCGCACGAACCCGGCCGCGGCGTGGAAGTCCTCGAGGTCGTATCCGCCCATGGACACCGCGATGGCCGGCAGCCCCTGGAACGCCGCTTCGCGGGCCGCGGCCAGCGTCCCGGACAGCCACGCCGACAGCCCGATGTTGTCGCCGGTGTTGATCCCCGACACCACCAGGTCCGGCAACGAGTCCATCAGCTGGTCCAGCGCCAGCCGCACCACCGTGGCCGGGCGGGCGGACACGGCGTACCACGGAATACTGTCGTCGTTGAGCACGCGACGTACCATGAGCGGCTCGCGGTAGGTGATGCCGTGCCCCGTCCCGCTCTGCTGCTCCCGCGGCGCCGCCACAAAGATGCGCCCCAGGGGACGCAGGGAGTCGGCCAGGGCCGTAAGGCCCGGCGCGTCGAACCCGTCGTCGTTGGCGAGCAGGATGCGGAGGGGGCGTTGGGGGGCTTGCGCCCACACCGGCTGGACAAAGGTGGAACACGCCAGTAACCAACAGGCTGCCAAAAGGCGGCTACGCATGGGACGCTCCACTGGGAATCGTGAAGGACGGAACGAACGGATGCCGGGACGGCTATCACCATCAAAGGAACGCAAGACCACGGGCGGAGGCAACTGCACCATGAGACCAGGGGTACCAAGCGGCCTGGCGGCCGCGCTGATGGTGGTAATCGGGTCGGCCGCGGACGCGCAAACGCGCGTCATTCTCATGGTGGCCGACGGGGCGGGCGTGGGACACTGGACCATCGGCGCGCACAGCATCGGCAACCTGGCGGTGCAGGAGTTTCCGGTGGTGGGTCTGGTGGACACCCGGGGCGACCACCACATCGTGACGGAGAGCGCGGCGGCTGCCACCGCGTACGCCACCGGCGTCCAGACGTACCCGGGCGCGGTCGGCATGGGTCCGGACTCGCAGCCTCGGCAGACCGTTCTGGAAGCGGCTAAGGAACGAGGGCTGGCCACCGGACTGGTGACCACCACCCTGTTGACCGACGCGACCCCTGCGGCCTTCGCGAGTCACGTCACCCGGCGGATCCACGCCGAAGTGGCGCGCCAGATGGCGCGCGCCGGCATTGATGTCCTCCTGGGCGGCGGCCGGTATGTGTTCGAGAACGTCTTGAACCGGGACTCGGCCGTCCTGCTCGACGCCATGCTGCCGCGCTACACCTACGTGACGTCCGCCGACAGCCTCAAGGCCCTCCGGCTCAGTCGAGTCCGGACCTTGCTTGGCCTCTTCGCTGAGCAGGACATGGACCTGGGGTTCGCCCGTTCCCCCAGCCTCGCCGATATGGCCCGGGCGGCTCTCGAAGTGGTGGACCAAAACCCGCGCGGGTTCTTTCTCCTCATCGAGAACGAAGAAACCGATACGCAGGCGCACCGAAACCAGCCGTACGACGTGATCGCGGCGGAGATGGTCACGTTCGACGACGCCGTGCATGTGGCGCTGGACTACCAGAAGCGCCATCCGGAAACGCTCCTGGTGGTGGTGGGTGACCACGAGACCGGCGGTCTGGCCCTCCAGCCGGGCAGCGCCGGCGGGGTGGCGGCGGTGTACACCACCACGGGCCACACCGCGGCGCTGGTGCCGGTGTTCGCCCGGGGCCCGCGAGCGGAACGGTTCGCGGGCATCATCACCAACAGCCGGGTGGGCGAGCTGCTCCATGCCGCGGTGCGCCGGTAGGGCGGGAGCGGCCCGCCGCCCCGCCGGGTTATCTTGTCAGCCAAGGTGCAGATCCGTCGCCGATTCCCGAATCACCCCGCCCGTCCATCCCCCCCGCCGCCGTCGCCTCCACGGCTAGCGCGAGGGGCGTCACGCGGACGCCTCGCCGGTCGGTCTTGTCGCAAGGTAGACTCATGAAGACGACGCGCACGCTCGCGACCCTGTTCTCCCTGCTCGCGGCCGGGACGGCGGCGGCACAAACAGGGCCGGAACGAGTGGATTCGCTGGAGCGCGAAGTGCAGACGCTCCGCGCCCGGATTGATTCGCTGGAGATATTGGTCCAGCGCCTGGCCAGACAGGGACAGGATACCGTCGCCGCGGTGGATGAGCTGGCCGCGCTGCGCGCGGCCGCCAGGACGGCGACCGGTGCCAGTGATAGCGCGCCGCCGCCCGCCGGCCAGCCGCAGGTCTTCATCGACCGCGCGCGGAGCTTGAGCCAGCTGAACCCCGAGATCAGCGCGACGGCCGACGTCCGGCTGGGCGCCACCCGGGAAGCGCCCCTCGAGAACAACGTGGAGGTGCGGGAAGTCGAAGTGTCATTTCAGTCCGCCCTCGACCCGTATTCCAGCACCAAGATCTTCGTCGGGCTGAGGGAGGGGGAAGTGGAAGTGGAGGAGGCGTACGCCTACTGGACCGGCCTTCCCGGTAAGCTGCGGCTGGACCTGGGCCGTTTCCGCCAACAGGTGGGCGAACTGAACCGCTGGCATCCGCATGCGCTGCCCGAAAGCGAGTCCCCGTTGGTGTTGCGCGAGTTCCTGGGCGA
>DASWGV010000174.1:0-3532 GCA_036393515.1 Gemmatimonadales bacterium
CCCGGGTGATCCCCATGGTTTCCCAGACGGGGCCGGCGCACGCCTGGACCTGATCACGCGAGAACACATCGTGGCCCGCGGGCACCGGGGTATGCGTGGTGAAGACCGATGCCGCGCGTACCTGCTGGACCGCCTCAGGCAACGATTGGCCCCGCGCCAGCGGTTCGCGCAATCGCTCGATCATCATGAACGCGGCGTGACCCTCGTTGGCGTGCCACACCGCCGGCGTGATTCCCAGGCGCGAGAGCAGACGCACGCCACCCACGCCCAGGATCCACTCCTGGAGCAGCCGCATTTCCGCGCCGCCGGCATACAGCCGGGAGGCCAAGGAGCGGTCCTCCGGGTGGTTGCGCTCGAGGTTGGTGTCGAGCAGGTAGATCGGCACCGCCCCCGCCTGGATCCGCCAGGCTCCCACGTGCAGGGTGCGTCCACCCGCCAGGATCTCCACCAGGTAGGGGCTGCCGGCCGGGTCCAGCACCGGCACGATCGGCACGGTGGCCGGGTTCACCGGATCGTCGGAGTCTTCCTGCCAGCCGTCCAGCCGGAGTCGCTGGTCGAAATAGCCGCGGCCGTAGAGGAGCCCCACGCCCACCAGCGGCACGCCCAGGTCGGAGCAGGCTTTGCAGTGGTCGCCGGCCAGAACCCCCAGGCCGCCGGAGTAGATCGGCACCGACGAGTGCAGCCCGAACTCGGCGCAGAAGTAGGCGATGGGACGGTCGGCCAGGTCCGCGTGCTTGGTGCGGAACCAGGTTCCCTCCCGGGTGAGGGCGTGCTGGAGATCGGCCAGGACGCGCTGGTAGCGTGTGACCACGTCTGCCAGGCCGGCGCATTCCACCAGGCGCGCCGGGTCGGCGCGTTGCAGGAACTCGATGGCGTTGTGGCGCGTCTCGCGCCACAAGACGTCGTCAATGTCGCGGAACAGGCGCCGGGCGTCGCGGTGCCAGCTCCACCACAAGTTGGTCGCGATAACCCCCAGGCCGGCAATGCGTTCCGGGAGGCGAGGGGCCAGATCTTCGGCATGCGCCATACCGGGCAGCAAGCTAGCCGGCCGGCAGGCTCGCGCCAGCCGGTGGCCAGCCGTGACACGATCGTGAAGCGATGTTCATGGCGCCTTGCTGGACCAATGGCCCAGGAACCGGCAGATTTGCCGGCAGGAGGTGGGCTATGCCGTACCGTACTGATCCGACCCGCTCGAGCGGCGGTTTCTCGCTGGATGACGCCGCGCGTCTGTACCGGGGCTCCCGCCCGGGCATGAAGACCCCGTGCCCCACCTGCGGGGAGGAGATGCGGTCGGTGCTCTCCGAGGCGGCGGATCAGAGCATGCACTTCTTGCATTGCGATCACTGCGGGCGAAGCGTGGTCTTTGAGACGGGCGATAGTCAGGCGACGACGGGCGACCGCAGCCGATAATGGCGCAGTAGTCCCCGCTGGACGGTCGTGACGACCGCGCCATACCTTTCCCGCAGCGTTCCCTCTAGGAAGAATCCCATGCGTCGACGACTGCTCGTCACCTGCATTGCCGCAGCCATATGCCTGGTGGCGGTCCCCGCCTTGGCGCAGACCCAGCGCGCCATGACCATCGTGGACTTGCTCAACGTGCCGGGCGTGTCCAACACAGACCTCTCCCCGGACGGCAAGCAGCTGGTCTACGTTCAGGCCGCCTCCGACTGGGAGCGAAACCGGCGCATCAATCATGTTTGGCGCATCAACACCGATGGCAGCGGGGCGGGGCAGCTCACCAACGGCGCGGGGGGCGAAACCGGTCCCTCGTGGTCGCCGGACGGCTCCAGGATCGCGTTCATCGCTCGCCGCGGCGGGGAGGACCAGGCCCGCGAGTCCGACGATGCCGGGGACCGGTCCCAGATCTTCCTCATTCCCAATGGGGGAGGAGAGGCCGTTCAACTGGGGAAGCACCCCACCTCCGTTTCCAATCTCACGTGGTCGCCCGACGGGGCGTTCATCTACTTTCTGGCGGCGGACGACAAGACGCCCGAGCAGAAAGCGATGGACCAGGCGCGGGACGACGTCTTCGCGTTTGACGAGAACTACCAGCAGCGCCACCTGTGGCGGGTCGGGGTGGCGGATGGCAGGGCCACCCGCGTCAGCGGCGGCGACTTCAACGTGGGGCAATACACTTTGTCGGCGGACGGCAGGTGGATTGCCCACCACCGGTCGCCGTCCCCACTGGTGGGTGACGGAGGGCGGGGAGACGTGTGGGTGATGACGGCCACGGGCGAGAACGCCCGGCAGCTCACCCGGAATAGCGTCCCGGAGAACGGCGCCGCGCTGTCGCCGGACAATCAGCAGGTGCTGTTCCTGGCCGATGGCAACGAGCGGTTCGAGCCCTACTACAACACCAAGATCTTCCTGGTCCCCGCCGAGGGCGGGGCGGCCCGGCTGCTGATGGGTGGAGAACCGTTCGGGATCAACTCGGCTCGATGGTCAGCGGACGGTCGCTCCATCTACTTCATCGCCAGCTCTGGGGTACGATCCGCCCTGTATCGCTACGATATTGCCCGCGGCCGGCACGAGCGCCTCACCACTGGTGACCACACGCTCTCGGGGTGGCAATACCACCCCAAGACCGGCACCCATGTGTTCGGCCTCAACGACCCGACAAACCCTGGTGACGTCTGGACCCTGGCGTCCACGCCGGGCGCGCGGCCGGCGCGGGTCACGCGGGTATTCGACTATCTCGCCCGGGACTTCCGCCTGCCGCGTCAGGAGGCGGTGCAATGGAAGGGTGCCGACGGCGTCACGGTCGAAGGCATGCTCTTCTATCCGCTGGACTACCAGGCGGGCCAGCGCTACGCGTTGGTGGTGCAGACCCACGGCGGTCCTCGCGCCGCGGATCAGTTCGGGTTCCCGTCCGCCTCGAGCTATGAGGCGGTGCTGGCGGCCAAGGGGTATTTCGTGCTCCAGCCCAACTATCGGGGCAGCACGGGGTATGGCGACGAGTTCCTGCGCGACATGGTGGGGCATTACTTCAACCAGGCGCACCTCGACGTGATGACCGGCGCGGACCACCTGATCGCGCAGGGCATGGTGGATGGGGACCGGATGGTGAAGATGGGCTGGAGTGGGGGCGGGCATATGACCAACAAGATCATCACCCACACCACGCGGTTTAGGGCGGCGGCGTCCGGCGCGGGGGCGGTGAACTGGATTTCCATGTACGCCCAGAGCGACACCCGGACCAACCGGACGCCCTGGTTCGGCGGCACGCCCTGGCAGGCCAACGCGCCCATCGAGAACTACTGGAACAGCTCGCCGCTCAAGGACGTTGCCAAGGTCACCACGCCCACCCTGGTGCTGGTGGGCCAACAGGATGAGCGGGTGCCGATGCCGCAGTCGGTAGAGCTCTACCGCGCGCTCAAGTCCAACGGGGTACCCACCAAGCTCTACGTCGCGCCGCGCGAGCCGCACGGGTGGCAGGAGCTGCGGCACCGCCTGTTCAAGGCCAACGTGGAACTGGACTGGTTTGAGAAGTACGTGATGAACCGGACCTACACGTGGGAGAAACCGCCGGCGG
>DASWGV010000175.1:0-23340 GCA_036393515.1 Gemmatimonadales bacterium
GGCCGCGTTGCCCGGCTGGGTTCCTGGCCGACCGGCGGGTCCCGTGCGCATGCCAGGCAAGGCGAAGCCGAAGGCCAACGGCACGTCGGGCGCAGGCGAGCCACGCAAGTCGGCCACCACGTCCAAGTCCCCGCCGAAGGCGGGCGCGAAGGCCAAGCCAGGTGCGAGTGAGGGGACGGAACCCATCGAAGGAGCGGTCCTAGCGGGTATGAGGAGCCGTGAGCGAGCGACCGGGAAACCCGCTTCCCGGCTCATCGACCAGCGGATCCGCGACCTGGGGGGATGGCGCGGGGAGACCCTGGCCCGCATGCGGGCGCTGATCCTGGAAGCCGACGCCGAGATGACCGAGGAGTGGAAGTGGATGGGCACTCCGGTCTGGTCGCACCACGGGATTGTCTGCACCGGGGAGGCGTACACGAAAGTCGTGAAGCTCACAGTCGCTCGGGGGTCTAGCCTCCCAGACCCATCGCGCCTTTTCAATGCCAGCTTGGCAGGCAACACGCGAAGGGCGATCGACATCCACGAAGGGGAGAAGGTCGACGCGGGCGCGTTCACGGCGCTGGTGAAGGCCGCGGTCGGGAGCACCGTCCGGGCGATCACCCGCCCACTCTCCTCCCGCCCGTGGCCACCGCGGTTGCCTGATGCACATCCGGCGCCACATGTTTGGTGGTCCGTTTCATGAGAGCCGCTCCTCTATGGCAAGGTTTCTCATCGAAGTGCCGCACGACGGATCTTCCGCGGCCTGCGCTCGGACGGTGGAGGTCTTTCTCCGGACCGGGTCCCACTTCCTGACGCAAGCAGATTGGGATGCAAGCCATGCCCGCTCACAACGTACGTCGAGCCTTCATCATCCTGCATGCGACACTCGGCCTGGGCCTTATGGCGGCGACTCTTCAAACCTTCCTGCATGCGATGCGCGAGCACGGAGGCCCGGACCTTCACCTGGGATTCGTCATCGCGCTCGAGGGGATCGGTACCCTCCTCTTTCTAATTCCGCAGACGCTGCGGGTCGGCGCCATAGCCCTTCTGATCGTGCTGGTCGGCGGCTTCACAGTGCACTTGACCCGTGGCGAGCTCGAGGTACAGCTGCTGGTCTACGCCGCCGCCGTGTGGTTCGTGATGGTTCACGGCGCCGCGTGGGGTGCGCGTGCGGGGGATTCGAAGGAAGGCCTGGGTTTGCGCGCCTAGCATTGAACTGCTCAGATCGGGCGTGAGGTCGACCCGCCTCAGTCGCGTCCGGAGCAGGTAATGTCGAACGACGACGTCTACGCGGCCGGGTTGCTGAATCGGGCTCTGGATCCGGCCACGCAGCCGCCCGAGATCCAAGCCTTCTTGCGCGCCGAGCTGGACCTTCTGCACGACGCGGTCATGGCAGGCATGCGGGTGCTGGATGTTGGCTGCGGCTCCGGCCGCCACCTGCTCTTGCTGAGCGACCGTCTCCGACTGGGGCTCGGCGTGGATTATGAGCATAGCTATATCGCCGAGGCAGCCCGTCGCGTCGGTGCTCCCCACCTGCACTTTGTCACCTGCGATGCGACCGCCATTCCCGTCGTTGCTCCGTTTGACGTCGCGGTGTGCCTCACCAACACCTGGGGAACGATGAGTGACCAGGCCGGGGTTCTGAGGGAAATGCGGCGCCTAGCACCCACCCCAGGCACGCGGCTCCTGTCGGTGTATTCGAAGGCCTCCGTGCCCTCCCGGCGGGAATGGTATCGCCGGCTGGGACACGCCGTGCTGGAGGAGACCCCCGAGTACCTCGTGACGGAAGGCGGGTTTCGGTCCGAGCAATTCTCTGAGACGCGCCTTCGGAACATCGTGGGCGACTGCGCCATCCGTCCACTCGCTGGAATCGCCTACGTCGTCACGTTCTGATGCGGTACGCCCCTTGCCCGACTTGCGGGCCGACCGCACTACGGCCGTCTGCCAGGGCCTCGAAATGAGCGACCGATCCTTTCGTTTGTTCTTGCTTCTTGCGCCGGCGGTCTTCGTGGCGCATTTCCTCGAGGAGGCTCCGGGATTTGTCGGCTGGTTCAACGACCATGTAACCAGCAGCATCACCGCTGGCCTCTTTTGGCAGGTGAACATCACCGCGCTCGTCATCACCGTCGCTATCGTCGCCTTGAACCTGTTTCAGGCATCGGCGCTTGCGCTGACAGTCGGGGTCGCCTGGTTCAGCTTTCTCATGGGAGCGAACGCACTGTTCCATGTGGTCGGGGGACTGGCTGACCGGAGCTATGTTCCCGGCCTGATTACGGCTTGCGTGCTGTACGTTCCCTACTACTCATGGTTCATGTGGCGCGTGTTACGGAGCCGCCGAGTTCCGGCATTGGTCGTGGCGGTCGCGGCGCTGCTGGGCGCGCTGCCCATGATGGTCCATGGCTACCGGATCGTCTTTCTCGGAACGCGGCTGTTCTAGCGGTGCGTCGATAGGTGCCGGTCATGCGAGTTGCCGCACTCTATGATATTCACGGCAACCTCCCCGCCCTGGAGGCGGTGCTCGACGATGTTCGTCAAGCGGACGTAGACCATGTGGTGGTCGGCGGCGATGTGGTTCCGGGCCCGATGCCGGGTGAAACGCTCCAGTGTTTGCTGGACCTCCAGATTCCCGCACAGTTTATCCGGGGCAATGGCGAGACCGCGGTGCTTGCGGAGATGGCAGGCACGGATTCCAGCACCGTCCCAGAACAGTTCCGGGGGATCATCCAGTGGGTGGCGCAACAGCTTCACCCGGACCACGAGCGGTTGTTCGCCAACTGGCCGACCACACTCGGGGTCGAGATTCACGGGTTGGGTGAGGTGCTGTTCTGCCATGCTACACCACGAAGCGATACGGAGATCTTCACCCGCTTGACGCCGGAAGACCGCCTCCTACCGGCCTTCGCGGGGGTCAACGTCCCTCTGGTCATCTGCGGTCATACCCACATGCAGTTTGACCGAACGATCGGGAGGACAACTCGCGTAGTGAACGCCGGCAGTGTGGGCATGCCATTTGGGGAACCAGGCGCCTATTGGCTTTTGCTTGGACCCACCGTTCAGTTGCGCCATACGCCGTACGACCTCGCGAAGGCCGCCGAGCGCATCCGAGGAACGACCTATCCACAGGCGCAGGAGTTTGCGGCCCGTGACGTCATGCAACCTCGATCAGAGAGAGAAATGCTCGACGTGTTTGCCAAGGCCGAGTTGAAATAGCCGCTAGGTTCCCGGGCGCTCGGCTCGGCGGAATAACCGCCAGATACTGGAATAATCGTCGGTCCACACCGTTGCCCGCTGATCCACCGACTCCGGCCAGGGCGTCAGAGCCCGGGCCACAGTCGTATCGGCGAAGAACGGGTTGTCGGGACGGGCAAAGACGACCCAGGTCGCGTCGAAGGTTCCGGCATCCGGCCGGCCACCGGTGCGCACCAGCGCGGCCCGGAGCCCGTAGGTCGCCGCCAGACCTCGGGCCAGCGGCCGCAGGTCCAGCAGCCGGTTCGAGAGGTGCAAGGCCAGCAGCCCGTCATGGGCCAGGTGCCTGAGGTACACCGCCACGGCCTCCCGCGTCAGCAGGTGGACTGGAATAGCGTCGCCCAGGAAGGCGTCCACGGCGAGGACGTCGAGTGGCTGAGCCCCGGCGGTTCCGAGCTCCGCTTCCATTTGCCGGCGCGCATCCCCGATGACGATCTCCAGCCGGGCCGGTGATCGCTCGAGGTAGGTGAAGTACCGCCTCGCCAGCCGCGCCACCGCCGGGTCCAGCTCGTAGAACCGCAGCACGTCGTCCGGTTCGCCGTACGTCGCCAGCGTGCCGATGCCAAGGCCCACGACGCCCACCCGGAGCGGCGCGCCGCCGCCACCGGCCGCCGCCCGGCGCCGGCGATGATCCAGGGCCAGCCCGATGCCGCTCTCCCGACCGTAGTACGCCGTGGGCGTCCACTCCAGCTCCGGGTCGAGAAACTGCGTGCCATGGTTGATATGCCCGTGCACCAACTCCCGGTAACCGCTTTCCGTCTCCGTGCGGCCCGCCCACTCGATCACCCGGAGCACGCCGTAGAAATTCCGCTCCGCGTGAATGGACCGCCGGTTGGCGTCCGCCATTTGGGTGAGCAGGGCCACCGGAACCATCAGGGCCGCGCCGGGAAGCGCATAGACGTACCATCGGGAGACCGATCCCGCTCTGGCATTGAGCCAGTCGCCGACCAGGCCGATCCCGGCGATGAACGCCGCCGCCCCCGCCATGACGAGGTACTTGCGGTGGATGAGCGACACGCTCACCAGGTGACCTCGAACTGTATCGCCGTCCTCGAAAGCGAGCCCCCTGTCCCAGCCGAACCGGAGCAACACCACCGCCGCCAGGAGGCCGGCCAGCACGGTCAACACGGCGGCGAGCATCGCGAGCATGAACCCGGGGCGCGGAACGGTTGGCCGATGGTCCAGCGCGGTCCCCAGCGCCAGCACCAGGCACGCGGCCAGGCTCACGTGAAGCTCCCAGTACCCACGGAAGACCAGCGGCGCGCCGAGCGACACCAGCGCCCCGCCCAGGGCGCCGCCCACCGCTATGGCCAGGTAGAAGGCCGTGAGATGCCGGGGAGACGGCCTGAGGCGCACCAGCTCGCCGTGCGCCACCATGCAACAGGCGGTGAGGGCGCACGCGTACACGGCGAGCTGCCCCCAGAACATGGCCCGCGTACCCGCCACCAGGGTGGCCACGGCGAGCGGGACCGCCACCGCCAGGAGGGGCATGAACACCCGGCGGTCATACCACCGCTCGTGGTCAAAGCACACCATCAACGTCAGGAGATAGAGCGAGAGGGGGACCAGCCACACGAAGGGGAACCCGGTCGCCTCCTGCGTGAGTTGATTGGTCGTGGCCATCAGCATGGCCGCCCCGGCCGCCGAGAGCGCCACCCAGGTCGCCATCCGGCCCGCGCCGGGTGGCGGTTGGTCCGAGGTGGCCGGGGAGGCCGCCGGAGGCGGCCCGATTGCGACCCGTCCCGCTCCCTGGATCACCAGCGCGGCACACCATCCGGTCGCCAGCGCGAAAACGGCAAACAGCCAGGACCACACGGTCACCTGTCGCGCGAGGCCCAGGACGGGTTCGATCACAAAGGGGTACAGCGCCAAAGCCACGAGCGACGCGGCATTGGAAAGGGCGTACAACCGGTAGGGAGAGCGGCCCGGCAACTCCGCCGCGTACCACCGTTGGAGCAGCGGCCCGGTGGCCGCCAGGAGGCCGTACGGCAACCCGATGGTCGAGGCGAGCAGGAACAGGACCTGGCCGGGCGATCCTTCGCCGGGGGTCGGGGCCCGCGCGGGATCCAGGGCGATGGGCAACAGCGTGATCGCCCCGGCGAGCAGCGTGAGGTGGAGCCACGCCTGCGTCTTGGGCGGCAGGGCCCGGGACAGGAGATGGGCGTACGCGTATCCGGCGACCACCCCGATCTGGAAAAACAACAGGCAGGCGACCCACGCCGCCGCCGCTCCCCCAAACCACGGCAGGATCTGCCGGCCCACGATGGGTTGGATCAAGAACAGCAGAAAGGCGCCCAGCGCGATGGGCCCGGCAAAACGCCACGCCGTGGGGCGAACCCCGGGAAGGTTCAGCCCGGAACCTCCTGAATGTCCGCCACCCAGCCCACGTCCACCGCGCCGACGAGCGACCGCGCCGTTGGGCATTTGTCCCGGTGCGAGGCGAGCGCCCGGTCCACCACGTCCCGGGATCCCGGGGGAATCCGCAGGCGGTATTGCACCTCGATACGGCTGAGCACCGGCACTTTTTCCCGCACCTCGTTCACCCCTTCCGCCACGGCGCTGATGGCATCCGGAGCGAGCTTGATCCCGCGCACCTCCAGTGCGCCGTTCAGGGTGCCCAGCATTCAGGCGCCGGTGGCCGCCACGATGTAATCCACCGGCAGGGGAAGATCCTTGGCGTCGTCCAGACGGTAGTGCGACTTGATGGCGCCGTGCACGCCCAGGTCGATGACGACCCCATGAGGCAGTCTGGCCCGCCGATGGACCCCCTCCACCTTCTCGATGGAGACACGGGAGATGTAGAAGGGCTCTGGCATGGTGGATGGCGCCTGGGATTAGGGGATGAGCGCGGTAATATCGTAGATCACCAGCTGAGGATCGGGCGGGTTCTTGGCGGTGAAGACGTACCGCTTGCCCCCGATGTCCGCCACCGTTCCGGTATGGAATCCCTGGTCCCCCAGTCCGTGTCGGGCGGTGAACGCCGGGTGGAGAGGGTCAGCCAGAGAATACACGTGGACTCCCGCTCCGGGACCGTTTTCCGAAGTGAAGACGAGTTGTTTGCCGTCCACGCTCACCTGGACGTCGCTCACGGTCCCGATGGTGCTCAGCACGACGGAGTCCGCCAGCGTGGGCGCGCCCCCGCCTGACAGATCCCAGACCTTCACCACGTTGCCGGGATTCGCTCCGCGCGTTCCCCAGGTGCCGGTGTAGGCCGCGGTGCCGTGGACCCACAAGTCCGACGAGAAGCGCTCCGTCACGTTGCCGCCGCCGGTCCGAACGGTGAGCGAGCCACTGGCGAGCTCGAGCTGATAGAAACCGTTCAGCATGTCAATAGCGTAGAGCCACCCTCCCATCAGGTGAACGCCCCAGATGTAGGTCGCCCCCGCGGCCGGCGCGATCCTGGCGATCTCTCGGCCCGCCAGGTCGCCGGCCAGCGTGCCCGAGACATCCAGCGCCACGACCCCTCCGTTGTAGAACGCCGCGTAGAGGATTTGCGCGGTCTCATCCATCCAGAAGTTGTGGGCGCCGGCCGGTTGGCTGGTGCCGGTCATGTGATAGCGGGCCACCTGGACCGGATTCGCCAGGTCGGAGACGTCCACCACGTGGATGTCTCCGGTCGAGTTGAACCCCACGACCGCGGGACCCTCCTGCCCCACAAAGAGATAGCGCTTCTCCCCGGCGCCAGGGTTGTGGAACCACCACGCGTTGTGCGCCCGGGCGCCGGTGAATCCAGCGGTGGTTTCGGTGACCAGACGGGAGATCTCCACCGGGGCTGAAGGCGTGCCATTCCGGATGCCGTTGCCCACGTCGAACAGGATCACCCCGGTGTTCCATGCGCAGACGAACGCGATCCCGTCGCGCACGAACGTGTCGTGGATGCCGTAGTTGGGGGGAATCGGGACGGAGGCGACCACGGTCGGTTGGGGACCCTGCGGGGCGGCTGTCGTGTCCACCGGCTCCAGCGGGTCCGCCGGATCCTGCCCGCTGCCGCACGCCGTGAGGGTAAGTCCACAGGCGCCGATCCACACCGGCCGCGGCACGCGCGCGTTCAATGGACGTGCTCCCCGGTGGCGCCCTGGTCCGCCTCTCGCATCACACCGTACCGGCCCATCCGGTGCGGCGGACCCTGCCGCAGGCGCACGCCCACCGTCACCGAGGCGAAGGTCGCGCGGCCATAGAAGTCCTCCACCCGGAACGCGCCGCTCAGATGCGCGGCGTGGCCCAGGGCAACCTCGGTCATCGGTTCGGCGAAGAGCCAGCGCGGCAGCCGCGGCAGCCGGATGGCATACCCCACCGTATGCACCGACCACCGGGTAATGCCGAGGATGGCGTCATCCAGGTGCGGGCGAACGCTGCGCGACAGATCAAAGGCGCGCGGTTCCTCGGGGCGGCTGGTACGCTCAAAACGATAATAGACGCGGTGCGGCGACCGCTCGAGCTGGACCTCGGCCAGCGCGGAGGTGAACACGAAGAACCCATCGGCCTCCACCGTGCGGGCCCACTCGGCCAGCAGATACCCCGAACCCGCGCCCACCGCCCCGCGCACCCGCGCCGAAGCTCTCCACTTGTCCTGTGGCAATCCGGCGCCGTCGCGGTGCTCCGGCGAGCGGATCCGGGCCCGCGACAGTTGCGCCTCGACGCCGGTCACCGGCCGCACGGTCAGCCGCCCGGACCAGGAATCGCCGAACCGGTCCGCGTTGGGCCATTGTCCCGGTCGCTCGGGCTCATCCCCGTTGAACACCGCTCCCTCGAGGGCGGCGGGGCCCAGCCGAATGCCCGCCACGACCACGGCGCGTTCCAGAACCTGGGCCCAATGGTGATTGACGGGGAACCGTAGCACCGGGCGGTTCATAGGATCGTCGGTCCCAAACGAGACAAACCCCTTGCCCGCGGCGGCCGAGACGCCGACCTGCTCCGACAGCGCGTGGGTGGCTGAGAGCATTATCTGGTGCACGTAGGTGTGGGGATGCCGCCGGTCCACGAACCCCTCGCCCCACGTGCCGACGCCGGCCACGCCGGCCGGCATGGTGAGGCCCTCGAAGTCGAGCGCCACATCGAGGCGGATCTTCCCGCTACGCTCCGCGGCATGCACCATCACCAGGGGCTGCTCCACCTGCGCCTCGGTGAGCCGCCCGCCTCCAGGCGCGGGGGAGAGTCGGGTGGCCGCCACCACCGCCTGGGAGGAAAGGTCGAGTCGAATGCGTCGGGCTTGCGCGGCTGACGGTGGAGCGGCCGCCAGCCACCCCGCCGCCGCCAACCCGATGGACAGGCGCAGGGATGCGCTCACCCTCCCGCGCGGCGCACCGGAATCCTAACGCGCGTCAATTCCCATTCCACCACCAGCTCGGCGGCATCGCCCCTCGCGGGTCCGAACGCCATGTGCAGCCTCTCCACCGGTACGGGAAGAGGCTCCGCGCTCACCCGGCCCGTGCCCACATCCCGGGCGCGCAGCTGCTGGTCAATCGGGACGCCCCAGCGCTCGGTGCCCCGGTTGACCGCGATTTCCCACGCCGCTTCCGCGGCGATCACATACAGCGTGTAGGTCCCCGGGTCCACCCGCACCCCGGCGATCTCCGCCGCAAACGGCAGGTGGATGGTGGTGGCCTCATTGGCCCCCAGGCGCCAGGGCGCGCCGAACGGGACCAGGCCGCCCATGACCTTGCGCCCGTTGGCGGACGGGGCGCCATAGCACAGCTTGACGGTCGCCCCGCCAATCACGACCTCGGTGGAGTCGGGTGGACTGGGCCGCTGCGCTACCTGCGTGGGGTCACCTCTGAACCAACAATTGAACTGTGCTTCCGCCGGCGACGCCGTGACGGTCACACCAACCGCGCCGGCCGCGACCAAGAGCATCCTGCGCACCACGGCACCGACCTCCGTCCATGAGTTCATTGATTTCACCGCGTAAAGTGGCCGGGAGCGGGCGGTGACCGCAACCGGGGGCGTGGTTCTCTTGCCAGCGCCCCGGGCCGGCGGGCAGATTCCGGCCGTCGCCGGCTCACGGCAGCGCCCCGCTCGCCCTGGAGTATCTCGATTGCCGATATCCCCGCTGGTTCGCGTAGGCGTCCTCGGCGCCGGGGCCTGGGCCCGCGGCGCCCACCTGCCCGGCTACCGCCGCGACTCCCGGTGCACCGTGGTGGCGATCGCCGACCCGCAGGAGGACCTGGCGCGCGCCGCCGCGAAAGAGTTCACCATTCCGACCGTGGCCACGGATCACCGCACCCTCCTGGACCGGAAGGACATTGACCTTATTGATGTCTGTACGCCCAGCCACACCCATTGCGATCTTGCCATGGCGGCGCTGGACGCGGGCAAACACGTCCTGTGTGAGAAGCCGGTCGCCTACGACTACCGCGACACGCGGAAGGCGGCGGCGCTGGCGCGGTCGCGCGGGGTGAAGACCAAGGTGGGACTCACGTTTCGCTATAGTCCCGCGATGCAGTACATGAAAGCCCTGATCGACCAGGGCTTTGTGGGTACGCCGTTCATCTTCAACGGCTACGAGCAGAACTCGCAGTGGCTCGACCCCAAGACCCCCCTCCGACAGGTGGATCCCGACGCCGACCAGACCGTCATCCAGGTCTCCTCCCTGGAGGGCTACGGCGCGCCCATCATCGACCTCGGCATGTGGTTCATGGGAAGCGGCTTCCAGCAGGTGATCGGCACCATGCGGAATTTCGTCCCCGAGCGGATGGTCCGCGCCACCGGGCGCATGACGCGGATGAATATTGACGACGGCGACATCTTCCTGGGCGAGTTCGCCAGCGGCGCCATCGGATCGGTCCAGACCGGCTTCGTCACGGTGGGGAACTATCCCGGACTGGAAGCCCGCGTCTACGGGAGTGAAGGCGCTCTGATCTGCCGCCTGGTGGAGGAGTTCGGCCGGTGCGAGACCTTGAAGGCCGCGAAGCCCGACGCGGTCGAGTTCCGGGACCTCGACGTACCGGCGAACTTCTATCCTCCCGGCGGGAGCGCGGGGGAATCGTGGCGCACGCTGTTTTACGCCAACCTCGTATCCAGCTTCATCTCGGACATCCTCTCCGACTCCGGAGCGAACCAGGGTGATTTCACGGTCGGCGCGGCGGTCCAGGAAGTCATCAACGCGGTCGAGCGGTCCTTCCGGGAACGGCGATGGGTGAGCCTACCGCTCGCGGCGACGGCGTAGCCGCGCTGCCCCGTCCGGACGCGGAGAGCCGGGCGGCGCTGCTCGACCGGTTCTACCGGAGCTACTATCGCCTGCGCCCCGTGAACGCCACGCTCACCGGGGTGCATGACCACGACGCCGCGCTGCCGGACTGGTCGCCCAGCGGCCTGGACGGCGCGGTCGCCGACATGCGGGAGTTGCGACATGATCTGGCGGCCGTTTCCGCGGATCCGGCCGGGGCGGTGGTCGGTGATCCCGGGGACCTCGACGTCCTGCTGGCCGACGCCTTTCTCGAGATCCAGCTAGCCGAGATCGCCGGGGGACATTTCCAACGAGGCAATCCGGCCTTGTGGACCGGTGAGGCGATCTTCGGCATCGTGAGCCTGATGCTGCGCCCCTTTGCGCCGGCGGCGGAGCGCGCCCGGGCCATTGAGCGGCGGTTGGACCGAGTCGCCGCGTTCCTGGCCGCCGCGAGCGCCACCATGGGTCAGAAGCGGTCCGTGCCGGCGGCATGGGTGGAACGCGCCCTGCTGGAGTGCCGCGCGGGCAAGGAGCTCGTGTCGTCCGCCCTGCCCGCGTGGTGCCGCCTCAACCGCGTCCCCGCCGACCTCTCCGCGCGGATCACCGATGCCGGCACCGCCGCGCGACCGGCCTTCAACCGATTCGCGGAGTGGCTGCGCAAACGCCCGGGTGCCGGCTACGATGGTTCGGCGTGCGGCGAGGAGTTCTTCGACCTGTTGCTGCGGCGCGGCCATTTCGAGACTCGACCGGCCCGGGATCTCCTCAGGGCGGCGCGCGAGGAGTTTGACGAGGCCGTGCGACGCTTGCACTTGATGGCGTCCAAGACGGGGCCCCGGACCTGGCCCGCGGTGCAGCGGGCGCTGGGCGAGCGGGTCCCGGCGGGGCCGCACTACCTGGCCGCCTTTGAGCGGTTGTGGCACGAGTGCCGGACCCGCGCCACGGATCACGATCTCCTGACCTGGCCGGACGCTCCCCTCCGCTACGTGGAGCTGCCCGCATGGGCGCGATCCATCGCGCCGGACCTGTATTTCCTTCCCTACCGCTCCCCGGCGGCCTGCGATCCGCCGGGGCCGACCGACTACCTGGTGCCGCCCCTGGACGCCGCCGGGACGCCGCCCATCGATACCAGCGTGATCAAACTGAACCACGTGGTGCACCACGGCGGCATCGGCCACCACGTCCAGAATGTCCATGCGTACCGGTCTCCCTCCCGGCTCGCGCGCATCGCCGCGGTGGATTGCGCATCCCGCATCGGCCTGTTCCAGGGTGGCACCATGGCCGAGGGATGGGCGTGCTACGCCACCGACCTGATGGAGGAGATCGGGTTCCTGGACGATCTGGAACGGGTCGCGCAGCAATACAGCCGGGTGCGCCAGCTCGGTCGCGCGGTGGTGGACGTCGAGTTGCACGCCGCCCGCATGGGGCACGCAGAAGCGGTCCGGTTCCACGCCGAGCGGGTGGGGATGTCCGAAGCGGCGGCGGCCAGGGAAGTGACCCGGACCTCCATGTTTCCCGGCACCGCGATCATGTACTGGCTGGGCACCGACGCCCTCCACCGGCTCCGGGCTCAGGTCCGGAGCGCCGAACGCGCCAGGTTCTCACTCCGGACGTTCCATGACCGGGTGCTGAGCTTCGGGTCCATCCCGGTACACCTGATCGCGCGGGCGATGACCGGGGGTGCGCGACCATGATGCGCCGGACGTTCCGTGCCGTGCTCGCGGGGCTGACCGTGTGGGCCTGCGGCGGGGGCGGCTCCCGCGCACCCTCGAACGAGCTGCTCATCATCGGGTACGACCGCGAGCCGGACAACCTGAACCGGTTCAGCACCCACATTCTGGAGGACATCCATTCCTGCATCGTCGAGGGGCTGGTCACCACCGACGAGCACATGAACATCATCCCGCTGCTGGCGCGCGAGGTACCCACCCTCGACAACGGCCTGGTGACCCTGCGGCGGGACGGCGGGATGGACGTCACCTGGCGCCTGCGGCCCGGCATACGGTGGCACGACGGTGAGCCGTTCACCTCGGCGGACGTCCGGTTCACCGTGGAAGCCATCAACGACCCAGCCTACAACCCGGAGAGCACGGACGGATTTGACCGCATCGTCTCGGTGGCGACCCCGGATTCCCTGACGGCGGTGGTGCGCTACCGCGAGGTGTATGCGCCGTACGCCCTCCAGTTCATGCGCGGCGCCCTGCCCCGCCACGTGCTTGAGGGACGCGACATTGACCAGGCGGTGGATTACAACCGCAACCCGCTGGGCACCGGGCCCTACCGGTTGGCCGAATGGCGGACCGGCGAGTACATCCTGCTCGAGCGGGCCCCCGAGTACTGGCGGGGGGACAGCTTGCCCCGGATACGCCGGCTCATGTTCCGGTTCGTGACTAATACCAACACCCGTATCAATCAGTTGAAAGCCGGCGAAGTGCACGTGGTGGCACTGGTACCGTGGGACAAGGTGCGAGAGCTGCGGGGCCTGCCTCACGTCGCGCTGCACCGCATGGTGGGCAACAGCTACGAGCATATCACGCTGAACCAGCGACGATTCCCTCCTTTCAGCGAGTTGGCCGTCCGGCGGGCCCTGGCGCACGCCATTGATCGCGAGTTGATCGTGCGGAGCATTCTCGACACGCTGGCTCCGGTGATTCACGGCCCCATCCAGCCGGAGTCCTGGGCCTATACCGACAGCGTGCGGCGATACCCGTACGATCCCGCCCGCGCCCGCTCCCTGCTGGATGACGCTGGGTGGCGCGACCGCAACGGGGACGGCGTGCGCGAGCGGGCCGGCCGCTCCCTGGCGTTCACCCTCATTACCCAGGCCGGCTTCGCCATCCGGGAGAGCGTGGCGCAGGTGGTGCAGCGCCAGCTCCGCGACATCGGCGTGGACCTGCGGATCCAGCTGATTGACGGCACCGCCATCTCCAGCGTGTGGTTCCGGGGCGAGTTCGACGCCATGCTGCACTGGTGGCACATGCCGCCCGATCCGGAGCTGACCCTCTTTTTCGCCGCCGACCGTACGCCGCCGGCCGGGCGCAACATCAACTACGTGAACGACGCTCTCCTCACGGAGCTGCTCTACGCCTCCGATCGCACCGTGAACCGGGCGGAACGCCGGCGGCTCCTGGTGCGCGCCCAGCAACGCATTGCCGACCTGATCCCGGAGATCCCGTTGTACAACGTGACCCGGATTGACGCCGTGCCGGCGGGGCTGGTCAACTTCCGGGGGAATCCCACCAACACCGGCATCTTCTGGAATGTCCATGAGTGGGAGATACGGTAGTGTGGCGCTACGCCGCGGCCCGCGCGGCCGCCGTCACACCGCTGTTGCTGCTCATCTCCGTCATCGTGTTCGGCCTGATCCACGCGGTCCCCGGCGGGCCGGTGGAGATGTTTCTGTCCAATCCCAACGTGCGCCCCGAAGACGTCGCCCGCCTGGAAGCGGCGCTGGGCCTGGATCGCCCGCTGCCGGTACAGTACGCCGCCTGGCTCCGAGGCTTTGTAACCGGCGAGTGGGGCTACAGCATCACGGACGGGCGTCCCGTGCTCCAGCGCGTCCTCGAGCGCGTCCCCGCGAGCGCCGAGCTGCTCGGGGCTTCGCTGCTGGTGGCGCTACTGGTCTCGCTGGGTATCGCCGTTCCCGCCGCCGCGCGGGCGGGCGGGTGGTTCGACCGGGGCACGACGGCCGCCGCCGTGGCCGGTGTCTCGCTCCCCTCGTTCTGGTTCGGCCTGGTCCTCCAGCTGGTGTTCGCCGTTGGCCTGGGCTGGCTGCCGTCGGCGGGACGCTCGTCGTTCGGCGCGGCCTCGCTGGGTGACCGACTGGAGCACCTGGTGCTCCCGGCCACCGTGCTGGCGCTGCTCCACGCCGCATCGTGGTCCCGGTACCTGCGCGCGGCCGTGCTCTCGGCCCTGGCGCAGCCGTTTGTGATCTCGGCTCGCGCGCGAGGGATCCCGGAGTACCGGGTCATTGCGCGCCACGCCTTGCGCAACGCCGCGCTCCCCTTCGTCACGGTGGTTCTGCTGGATGCCGCGATCGTGGTGTCGGGAGCCGTGGTGACGGAAAGCGTCTTTGCCTGGCCGGGGCTGGGGAGCCTGTTCACCGAGTCATTGGCGCGGCGCGACTATCCGGTCCTGATGGCGTTCCTCATGGCGGCGGCGGTGGGGGTGGTGGCGTTGAATCTGCTCGCCGACGTGACGTATCGCGTGATTGATCCGAGGGTACGAGCCGTGAGCGGTGAGCAGTGAGCAGAGTGTTCGGTAGGGAGACGTTGGGGGCTATGCTCCCTGCCGCCGGACTGGCAAGCATCGCGCTTCTTGCCGTGCTGGCGCCGGTGACGCTCCCACGGGTGCCCGACGCGATTGACCTGGCCAATGTGCGCGCGGCGCCGGGCTGGGCGCACTGGTTCGGGACCGACGAGCTGGGCCGAGACCTCTTCACTCGCGTGGTGTATGGGGCCAGGGTGTCCCTGTTCGTGGGGGGGCTCTCCGCCGTGGTGAGCGCCGTGGTCGGCACTACCATCGGCGCGGTTGCGGGATACGCCCGGGGCTGGGTGGATGGCGCCCTGATGCGGCTGACTGACGCCATGCTCGCCGTGCCCCGTCTGCCCCTCCTCATGATCGGGGCGGCCATCATGGAGCCCACCGTTCTTGGCCTCACGCTGCTGGTGGGACTTGCCGGCTGGATGGAAACGGCGCGGGTGGTGCGGGCCGAGGCCCTTTCGATATCCGCGCGCCCCTTCATGGACGCGGCGCGGGCCCTGGGCACCGGGCCCACTCGCCTGGTGTGGCGCCACCTCATCCCCAACGTCCTGCCCACCGTAGCGGTCGCCACCACGCTGGCGGTGGGCCGTGGCATTCTGCTCGAGTCGGCCATGAGCTTCTTTGGCGTGGGTGTCCGGCCGCCGCTCGCCAGTTGGGGCAGCATGTTGTATCAGGCGCAAACCACCATGAGCAGCGAGCCGTGGGTCGCCGTATTTCCGGGGATGTTTGTGTTCGGGACGGTGCTGGCGATCAACGTGATTGGGGGGAGGTTGATCCCCGAGCGGCACTGAAACGCGGGAGAGTAACCGGCCGGCCGCCACGTTGGACGGCGTCAGAATTACCCATGGCCGCCGCGATACCTGCAATCAGCCGCTCGCTACGTTACCATCAGCCGCCCGTGCCCCTCGCCAGCTGGAACTATTGACGTATCGTGCAGGCGCGTCACTCTTAACGGCGTGCGAAGGAGATCGAACATATGTCTGAAGTCACGGCCAGCGAGTCGCTGGGGAACGTTGGGGGGCACGACGGAATCCTCGTCGTCAGGGCCGGTGGCAATGTGCGCGGCTGGAACGGCATTCAGTACCAGGCCGGTCTGTCCTCCAAGAACGTCGGGTCCAAGCAACTTTCGATGAACGTCGCCACGATCCCGCCCGGCGGGGTCGCCCACGCTCACATCCATGTGGGGTTCGAGGTCATGCTGTACATCCTGCAAGGCCGCGTGCGCCACGAGTTTGGGCCAGACTTGCGATTTGCCATCGAGAACCAAGCCGGCGACCTGATCTTCATTGAGCCCGGCGTCCCCCACGAGGTCTTCAACCTCAGCGCGACCGAGCCCGTCGTCGCCGTCGTGGCTCGCTCGGACGCAAGCGAGTGGGACAACATCATTCCCTACCAGCGGTCCCGTGGCGCTGCCAGCGCATCGGCCGCGGGCGACTAACACCCAACAGGTCCCTTCCTGAGGATCGACCCCATGCAAACAAGGTTCCTGAAGGCTCTTGCGATGGCGGTGGCCTTGCCGACTCAAGCCACGGCTCAAACGAATCCACTGTGGCACGAGCAGAAGATCAAGAACTACCTCCCGCACATGACCTCGCCGGAGGTGCGGGACCTCCTGACCCGGACCGACATGGTCATCATCCCCGTCGCCTCGTTGGAGCAGCACGGCCCGCAGCTGCCCATCGGAACCGACTACCTGAACGGCGTGGAGCGGGCCAAGCTGGTGGCTCAACGCACCGATGTCCTGGTGGCGCCCATCCTGCTCCCCGGGCAGTCGCCCTATCACATGGACTTTCCCGGCACGATCACGCTCTCAACCGCCACCATTCAACAGGTGTATTTCGAAGCGGCGCAAAGTCTCATCCGCCACGGGTTCCGGCGTTTCTTGTTGCTCAACAGTCACGGCGGTAACCAGTACATCACGCGCCTGGTGGCCGACCGGATCAACCAGGAAACTGAAGGCGTCGCGGTTGAGCTGGGCGAGGGCGTGGCTGCGACACGGTCAGCCCCACCAAGCGCGCCCGAAGGACCGCGCTACTTCGATCAGCACGGCGGCGTGGGAGAGACCTCGAGCGCGTTGTATCTGGCCCCGTCCGTGGTGGCCCTGGAGCGATCCCAGCGCGCGAGGCTCACGTTTCCCGCTCACATGACCGGGATGTTCCCGCACGTGGTGGCGGGCGACCCCGTGGCGCGACTGGTGTTCATGGCGGAGGGACTCAAACCCCGGGAGACCGGCAAAGGGACCTCCGCCGCGGAGATGTCCACCACCGGCGTGTGGAGCGAGCGCGACCCGTCCGACGCGACGGCGGAACAGGGACGCCGGGCCACGGAAGCGTTCGTGGACGGGGCGGTACGGTTTATTGAGCGCTGGAAGGAGCTGCGGCCTTAGGGCACGACCAACTTCCCCGCGGTGACGACGGAGACAGAGTCCGCCACGATCGTCGCGTCGGTGAACCAGAACCAGGCTTCCAGCGAGGAGCGGTTGGCGCCGCCCGACTCCCAGTTGTCCCCCAGGGCGATGCGCAACACGCCGGCCCCGTAGCCATAGTAGGGCGGCCGCTGGCCCGGACCCATGGCGGGTAACTTGGGATTGGTGCCGATCACCATCTCGGCCACGCGGTCCTTGTCGCCGGTCTCCCGTGCCCAGGCGGCAAGCACCTCGTCCTGACCGGTGCGCGCGCCCACCGAGGTGACGCGCCCCTGCCGAAACTCGAACCGCACATCCCGTCCTCCGGCCCACGTCGGGACCACCAGCGGTCCGTCCACCGAGGCCACGTCCGGGACGAACCGGAGCGCGCCCGCCGGCAGCTCCATCTCGCGGTCACGGACAGCGCGCGCCGCCGCCGCGCGGGCTCGATCCATGCGCCCATCGTTCTTGTGGAACCAGGCGCCGTCCGGCACGCGAACGCGGAGGTCCGTGCCGAGCGGCGTCGTGATGCGGACCTGGCGACCCGTGAGCGCCGCAATCACGCGGTCCTGGTGCGCCGACAGCGCGGCGTAATCGATATCCAGCGCCTCGGCGTACCACCGCGACAACTGGTTCACGTCCGCCTGCGACAGCTGATCCAGCCCCTGCACCCAGTGCAGGTGGAGCCCCCGGGCGCCGGTGCCCTCGACCAGGTGCTCCAACACGCGCCAGTCACCGCGCTCAGATCCTACGCTGTAGCGATACGGAAGCCACAGGAAGACATCGGCCTGCTCGTAGAGCCGCCGCATGGCCTCCGTGGCGCGCCGCCGGTACTCGGGGTCCGACGCCCGGGGCTGCACCCGCCCCCGCCGATCCGCCACGTCCCGCCCGTCGAACAGGATGGTGCCCTGCTCCACGGCCTTGGCCTCCAGCAGCTCCGCCCGAATAGCGTCCAGCAACTCGGGGTAATAGCTCGGGTCCGCCATCAGCACGACCCGCTCGTACGGCTGGATGACGAAGAAGTCCCGCACGATGAAGCGGGCCCAGCGGGGAAAGTCGAAGGCGGGGAGAGACTTCACGGCAAGATCCTGTGCCAAGGCTCCGGACGCACCCAGGTACCACAGCGTCACGAGGATACCAACCAGCCTACCGCGCACGTCGCTCTCTCACTGGCGCCGATGAGGCGTGCGGTGAATGCCGTCGAACCAGTCCGTCACGCGGCGCTCGATGTCCGCCACCGTGTCCTCCGGACTGGCGTCGAACGGCGCGTGCGACGTTCCGTCCACATCCACTCGTCACACCGCGTGCGACGGACGCGCTATGCCGGCCGCGGTTTCCCCCTGCATGTCCACCCGGCACCGGAAGGTCCGGCCATCGTGCGTGAAGGTGAACTCGGGCAGCGCCATGCCCAAGAACATATTCGCCGTGAAGGGAACCCGCCATGCGGCGTGGGGCCGGATCCCTCGCGCTCCACACGCCAACACCCTGGCCCCGTTGTGCGTAACCTGCTGCGGGGCTAGTCTGACCGTCAGAATTCCCATCGGGTTCTTATTCATGGAAAGCGGAGGCCGTATGTCGTGCATGAGCGCGGCGGTGCGCCGGACCACCCGGACGCTGCTTGTAGTGGGCGTGTTGTGGCCCGCGGCGGTGCCGGCCCAGGGCGCGCGCCAGGCGATAGACGAGGAGTACACCCAGAAGATCAAGGAATTCCTGCGAGACCCGAGGATCACGACCGAGTTGGTGGATCATTTGCCCGCCTCGAGCACGGTGCCCACCCCCCTCAAGTTCCACGGCCGCATCGTGGGCACGCCGGGCGAGCTGACCTACGCCAAGGACATCCAGCGCTATTTCGAGGCGCTGGACCAGGCGTCGCCCCGGGTGAAGACCTGGACCATCGGCCAAAGCGAAGAAGGCCGCGACATGATCGTCCTCGCTGTGTCGGATGAGGCGACCATCGCCGACCTGGACCGGTACAAGGAGATGCTGGCCACTCTCACCGACCCGCGGAAGACGTCGGAAGAGGAAGCGCGGCGGATCATCGGGACCAGCAAGATGTTCTACTGGATCACCTCCGGCATGCATTCCCCGGAGACCGGTGGGCCCGAGATGCTCCAGGAGCTGGCCTACCGGCTGGCGGTCCAGGAGACGCCGTTCGTTCAGGCCATCCGAAGCAACCTGGTGGTGTTCATCACGCCGGTGATCGAGGTGGACGGCCGCGAGAAGCAGGTGGATACCTACTACTTCAACAAGAAGCTCCCGCGTGGCAGCACCCGGCTTCCCCTCATGTACTGGGGCAAGTACGTGGCGCACGACAACAACCGGGACAACATCGGCCAGTTCCTGGCGCTCTCGCGGCACGTGAACCAGTTCTTCCTGGAGTGGCACCCGCCCATCATGCACGACCTGCACGAGGCGCAGTCTTATCTCTACACCTCGACGGGCACCGGTCCCTACAACGAAGCCATTGATGCGATCACGGTGGACGAGTGGTGGCTGCTGGCCAAGACCGAAGTGCTGGAAATGACCAAGCGGGGCGTGCCGGGCGTGTGGACCTACGGCTTCTACGACGGCTGGACGCCCAACTACATGTTCTTTGCGGCACACGCTCGCAACGCCACGGGGCGGTTCTACGAAGTGCAGAGCTATGGTCCGGACACCACCACCGTGCGCCTTCGCGGCGCCCAGACCAGCCGGGAATGGTTCCGGCCCAATCCGCCGCTCGACTCCATCAGTTGGGGTCCGCGGAACAACACCAACATCCAGCAGTCCGGCCTGCTCATCGCCCTGAATCACGTGGCCCGGAACAAGGAGCTGTACCTGGAGAACTACTGGCTCAAGAACAAGCGGTCGGTGGAGAAGGGTCGCGTGGGTCCGCGGTTCGGCTGGGTCATTCCCGCCGGTCAGCGCCGCAAGGGCGAGGTGGCCCACATGGTGAACGCGCTGCGGACGCAGGGGGTCGAGTTCCACACCGCCGACCGGGCGTTCAAAGCGGGGTCAGTAGAGGTGCAGGCGGGAGACTACGTCATCCGGGCGGACCAGCCCTATCGCACCATTCCGGAGATGTATTTCGCGGTCCAGAGCTTTGCGCCGTCCAATCCCCGGCCCTATGACGACACCGGCTGGACCTACCACCTCCTTCGGAACGTCAAGGTCTCGGCAATCACGGACAAGTCCGTGCTGGATCAGCGACTGACGCCGGTGGCCGCTGACGTGCGCGCGCCGGGCGGGATTGAAGGCTCCGGCAGCGTCGTCGTGGTGGACCACACCACGGACAACAACCTCATGGCCTTCCGGTTCAAGCATGCCGCCGTGCGGATGCAGGCCGCCGAAGAGGATTTCGAGATGGCGGGCCGGACGTTCCGGGCGGGTGCATTCGTTATTCCGGGCGCGGACCGCGCTGCGCTGGAGCCGGCGCTTCGCGAGCTGGGCCTCTCCGCCCGGGCCACCAATACGGCCCCGACGGTCAAGGTCCACGAGCTGGACGTGCCCCGGATCGGCTACGTGCACAGTTGGCAACGGACCCAGGATGAGGGCTGGGTGCGCGCGGCGCTCGACACCTACGGCGTGCCCTACAGCTACTTCGCGGACCAGAAGCTGCGCGAGGGGAACCTCCGCGCGACATACGACGTGATCGTATTCCCGCACGTGGGTGGGAGCGCGACGTCCCAGGTGAACGGAATCTCGCGCACCGGCACCACGTCCCTGCCCTACAAACGGACCCCGGAAACGCCGAACCTGGGCGTGCTGGACGAGAGCGACGACATCCGGGGCGGCATGGGCCTGGAGGGATTGGCCGAGTTAGTGAAGTTCGTCGAAGCCGGCGGGACCCTGATTGTGGAGGGATCAACGTCGGTGATCTTCCCGGCGTACGGCCTCACGTCCGGCGTATCGGTGGAGGAACCGCAGGGCCTGTTTGTTCGGGGCTCCATCATCCGGGGCCGGTTCGCCGACAAGAAGAGCCCGATTCTGTACGGCTATGACGGGGATCAGTTGCCGGTCTATTTCAACCAGGCGCCGGTGCTCAACGCGGGCGGAGGCATCCCGCCGGAGTTCGCCGGCTTCTTTGGCGGGGGTGCGGCCGGCCCCAGCCAAAATATCACGCCTATGGCCACGCGGGTGCAGCTCTCGCCCTGGGAGGCTGACAGTGCCGACCAGGCCGGCGCGACGGGGCCAGCAGGAGCGGGCGGTCCGGGCCCGGACGTCGCGGCCTTCCGCGACATGGCCCGTCAGTTCGGCGTCAACCTGGACGAAGCCAAGCCGCGGGTGATCATGCAGTTCCCGGCCAACGCGGCCGACATGCTGCTCTCCGGCACCTTGGCGGGCGGTCAGGCGCTGGCCAACCGGGCGCAGGTGGTGGATGCGCCTTTGGGTCAGGGCCACGTGGTGATGTTCGCCATCCGTCCGTTCTGGCGGTGGCAGACCCAGGGGACCTTCTTCCTGGGCTTCAACGCCATTCTGAACTGGAACGATCTGGACGCCGGAAAGCCGGCGCCGCCGGAGCAGATGGTGGGAGGAACCGCAGGCAGGAACTGAAATGCAGGATGTGGAGGTTGGTGGAGGTCAGTCGGCAAATCCTCCGCCAACCTCCACCGCCTTCGACCGCCCTCGACCGCCTCCTACTTCTGCCTCACGGCGGTCCGCGCCGCCATTGACGTCTGGACTGCGGCATCCTCTACCACCTGCGCCTGCACGCTGTCCTCGGTGAGCCACTGCTCGGCATTCAGCTCCAGGTATGCCGTGGTAACCATCTGAGCATCCGCTTCAACCACAAAGGCCGGCACGGTCTTGGTCACCACGAGTGATTGGTCGGTACCACCCATAGTCACGTTGACTTGAGCGTTCAGGGTGATGCCGCCGAACGAGCTGCCGGCTTGCAGCCGCGCCTGGGCCCCTTGAAACGTGAGCCGAACGCGGGTGTACGTACCGGCCGGCACGCTCACTTCTCCATGAACGTTGGTGCTGTCGCCGGTGCTCTGCAGGTCAATGGTGATGCCATTCAGCGACCCGAGGTCCACCCACGTAGCGCCATCAACGGAAATCGCCACCTGCACGTTGCCGTTGATGTCCCCGGCGAACGCAGCCGGGCTGGACGGCGCGCCATGAGCCGCCGCCTCGGGCGGCGCGGCGGTAGTCGTACCGGGATCGTCCCGGACGATGGCCTGCATCCGGCCGGTGCCCGGAGCGTTGGTGTCGTCGGAGCACGCCGGCGCCGCGACGCCCACCGCGGCGATGAACGCCAAAAACGGGAACTTCCTCATACACCCTCCTTGCGCGGTCCGCGCGGCGCGTCAGTGCGCCCGCCAAGGTCCGCGTGCCGGTCTATTGCACGCGGCGGGCCATGGTGCCGTCGCGGGATACGTGGGTTCCACGGTAGCCCCGCCTGGCGCGGCGCGCCGTGGGCCCTCTCACCTGCGGAACGTGACGGTCAACACCCGCTGCGCAGGTCGTGCATCGATCTGGTGCAGACGCAGGACCAGGTGCACGAATTCGAGGCGACGGGTGTGCGGCGGGACGGGCGGGTTTGCGCGGGAGCAATCAGCGGGGTGCGGCTGGCGCAGTCCCCTGCAGGTCTCGAAGCAACCCGCGTCGCGCGTCGGCGTCGAGGACGCGGCCGTTGGTCGTTACCGCGTTGACCCGGCGAAGATGCGCGACGTCCACCAGCGGATCCGCGTCGAGCAAGACCAGGTCGGCCAGCTTGCCGGACTCGACGGTACCAAGTGAATCCAACATCCCCAGGTACCGGGCCGGCTCGAGCGTGGCCGCCCGCAACACCTCGAAGGGGGAGAGACCGGCCTGGGCAAACAGGGCCAACTCCCCGTGCAGGCCAAAGCCGGGCGGGCTGTTGCGCAGTGGCGCATCGGTACCGGGCAGCATGACCACGCCCGCGCGGTGCATGGCACCCACCAGCGCCACGCGCTTGTCGAACAGCGCCCGCCCCACCACGTCAGCGTCGAGCGGTATGCTGTCCAGCATGGGGAAGATCTCCGCCACGTAGCGGCGGAGCGAGTCGGGCAGATACGCGGCGACCGAGTCCCCGGGCAGGTCGCGTTTGGGCCACAACGCCACCTCGTACTGCGCCACCAGAGTGGGCACCACCCGCGTTCCGTTCCGCACCAGGTGGGAAAAGAGCGGCGAGAGATCCTGCGAGGTGCATCGGCCCAGGACGCCCTGGACCGGGAACCGCGGGGCGAGCGCCAGGGATTCGGCCGGCGTGCACGGTGCCGGGATCTGGAGCATGTGCTCGATGCTCGACACTCCGGAATCCGAAGCCTCTTGCGGGGTGATG
>DASWGV010000176.1:0-22919 GCA_036393515.1 Gemmatimonadales bacterium
GCGCAACAGCCTCAGCAAACGACCTGAGTGTTCGACGGCAAGAGTATCAAGAATCTCGACGTAAGCTAGGCCCGAAACCCGAACAGCAATGATCCAACCCTTCTATCCATCGTCTCTCTACCGCCCGGCTCCGCGCCGCGCAAGCCACGCTCGCAGTTCGGTGGTCTGCGTCGCGTACCGCTGAGCCAGTAAGCCCATGGTCTGTTCCAACTCCGGGACCGGAGGCAGCATTGCCGGCCAAACCGGCAACCCGGACAGGTCCTCGCCGGCCAGCGCCCGCTCGGCGAGCGCGATGGTGCGCTGGGCAAAATCGTCCACCAACTCCTGGCCCATGGCCGCTGTCGCTTTGGCCGGGGCGCCCATGTAGCCCTGGAACCCGGTGCGTTGATGCAGTCGCCCAAGCTCCTCGAGATTGGCCACCACAAAGGGCGGCAAGGTTGCGTATGCGGGCTTCACCAGGTCACCACGCACGTGCAGGTTCGCGGCGGTTTCCGCCATGTCCGCGTGGCCCGTCATGCCGTACTGCTGTTCCCAATCGGCGCCGAGGTGTCTGGCCAGCACTTCGGAGCTGTAGAGGCCCTGCCCGAACATCAAGCTGGTGAGATTGGTCATCCGCACGTTGTAGCGCTCGCTGACAAACGCGGCCGCTTCCGTAAAGGCGATGTTGTGGAAAGGCGAGTGACGTCGACGCCGTTCGGTAGCCCGAAGGGTCGCACCGAAGCACTGCTCCCCAGATGCAGGCAACAGGCGACTACGGGCAGGGTTCGCTCGGGCGGAGCTTGCGCAGCATGGCGCACGGGACGGTCCATCGCGGGGCGACGATCAGGGCTTGCCGCAACGCCGTCACCGCCGACACCGTGTCCCCGCGGTCGGCGTCCAGCGTCGCCCGCGAGACCAGCGTGACCGCCTCTTCCGGCACGGAATCCGCTCGCGCCGCGCGGGGCCGCCTGGCGTGAGCGTGCAGGGCGGCCACCACCCGGCGCGCGATGCGCGGCGCCCGGTCGGCCTCCTCACCCAACCTGGCCGGCGCACTGTCCCGCAGGACCAAATCCATGGTCTGCACCGCCACCAGCTGCACCCGAACCCACACACTGTCCTCCGGCCCACCCCGCACGGCACCAATCACGCTGTACAGTGGAGCGACCACAAATCCCGTCCGGGGGTCCTGCGGCCGCTGTCGCGATCGGTACACCAACCATCGCACGGTGGAATCCGCCCACAGGAGCTTGTTGAGCTCCAGCACCATCCGATCCGCACCTCCCTGGAGCGCCGTGGTGTCGACCGAGCGTCCCTCCGTGGTAAAGGGCATGACCACCACCGTCGGCGGGCGGTCCTGGGCACCCGCGGACCCAGCCACACCTAGCACCCACGCCAGCGCAACGCCGAAGCGCACCGCAGGCCCAACGGTCCACGGCTTACCCTGAGTCACGCGCCCTCAAGAGTCCCTCGACGTCCAGCCGCCTGGTGACCATCGCCAAGCGACCTTCAGCGTCGCGCGGCCACGAGTCCCGCGGCCGGTCCCAGTACAGCTCCACACCGTTCTGGTCAGGATCGCGCACATACAACGCCTCACTGACCCCGTGATCCGAGGCGCCGTCCAGCTCGACCCCGGCCTCCACCAGCCGGGCCAGAGCGTCCGCCAGGGCCGCGCGGGTGGGATAGCAAATCGCGACGTGATACAGGCCCGTGCTGCCGGCCGGCGGCGGCGGGCCGCCCTTGCTTTCCCAGGTGTTCAACCCGACGTGATGGTGATACCCGCCGGCGGAAAGGAAAGCGGCCTCCACGCCGAAACGTTGCGTAAGCTCAAAGCCCAGCACGTCGCGGTAAAAGCCGAGGGCACGCTCCAGATCGGCTACTTTGAGATGCACGTGGCCAATGGTCACGCCGGAATCAATAGGGCGCGCCACGAGTGCCCTCTTCATGGCCCCAGCTTCCCCTCGAGCGTGCGTTTGACCTCCGGCCACTCGGTATCAATCACGCTGTGGTAGACGGTGTGTCGTAGCCGCCCACTCCAGGTGATCATGTGGTTTCGCAGGGTGCCCTCCTCCTTCGCCCCGATCCGGAGGATCGCCGTGCGCGAGCGCTGGTTCAGGGAATCCGTTTTCAACTCCACCCGAATGGCGCCGAGCGCCTCGAAGGCGTGACGGAGCAGAAGGTACTTGCACTCGGTGTTCACCGCGGTCCGCTGCCATTCCCGACCATACCAGGTCCACCCGATTTCCAGCCGCCGGTTAGCCGGGTCAATGTTCCCGTACCGCGTGCTGCCGATGACCAAGCCGGTAGCTCGGGCCACCACAGCGAACGGCAAACAGGTGCCTTCCGCCTGGTACTCAAGGGCGGACTCGATGTATTCCCGCATCTCCTCCGGTGTGCCGACCACCGCGGTGGTCCAGCGCCACAGCTCCGGGTCCAGGCCCACTCGGCACAGGCCCGCGTGATGCGTCGAGGATAGAGGCTCCAACCGGACGTGCGCGCCTTCCAGCGTGACGACCTCTACGAGCATTGGAGCAGCAGGTGGGCGGGATGCGGACAATAAACCCTGCGTGGTCGCGGGAACGGGAAACATCGCCGGTACGCCGGCGGCCGACCAGCCGTCTGTAAAGGGCGCTTCACCAGGCCCTCACGGTCCAGCAAACTCCGCGGCCCTAGACTCACCAGTGCGCAGGGCGACCGGGCACCGAGGAGCGTGCCTCACGGCACCCCGGGGCTTGACGACAGAGCCGGCCCCCTGTGAGCGGCTGATAAGCCCGCTCGCCCGGTTCCCCCTGCGTGATTCCCTTGATTCTCAACGCCGACTTCTGGCTGTGGTGTGTTGGGCGCCCTGTTGCCAAACGGGGTTCTCGCGGGAGGGGCGAGCGGGCAGATCCTGGCTCGGCCCAACATGCCGCAGTCTTGCTTCCGCCCCAATCCAGATTCGCTACGGGACGCTACCGGGTTGGTGCGAATCAATACAAGCCCGGATCACTCCCCTCGCAGCAACATCATCACAACCACATTTGCAGCAACGAGTTACCTACGCCAAGTCTAACGGTACATCGGTTGCTTTCCTCTTCGAGCCAGACGGGCGAACGGGTCGCCCGCGCAGGCAGACATCTTCACGGAGATGACCGATGAAACGCTGGACCGCCTTTTCCGCCGGCCTCTGGGCGCTCGCGACCGCGTGCAGCGATGGCGCCGGCCCGGGCCATACCGTTTCCCTCTCGTTCGCCACCCGGCTGCCGGCGGGCGGGCTCGCCGCGGCACACACCTACGGTGCCCCGCAGAGCGCGGCCATCATGTTGGCTGGCGATACCATGACCGACGGCACCAACACGCTGGTCATCGTCAGTGCGCAGATGGTGTTGCGCGAGATCGAGCTTGAACGCCAGGAAGTAACGGACTGCGACGACAGCCCTGGCCCGGCTGACTGCGAGGATTTCGAGATCGGCCCCGTGCTGGTGGAGCTACCCCTGGGCCCCGGCACCTCGGAGCAGGTGACGGTGGACCTCCCGCCCGGCATTTACAACGAGATCGAGTTTGAGATACACAAAGTGAGCAAGGACGACCAAGACGATGCCGCGTTCCGCGCGGCCCACCCGGAGTTCACCGAGAAGAGCATCAGGGTCCAGGGTACCTTTAACGGCGTGCCTTTCCTCTACGAGTCGGACCTGGACGTGGAGCAGGAGTTGGATCTCTCACCGCCGCTGGTGATCGCGGACTCGGTGACGGCCACCAACCTCACTGTTCGCGTCGGGCTGGCCACCTGGTTCCGCGCCCTGAACGGGGGCTTGGTCAATCCGGACAGCGGGAACAAGGGCGGCGCCAACGAGAGCCTCATCAAAGAGAACATCAAACAATCGGTCGAAGCCTTCGAAGACCGGGACGACGACGGGAGTGAGCATTGAACATGAAGACCATCGCGCTGGGGACGCTGCTGGCGGGGTTGGCCTTCGCCCTGGGTTGCTCCGACGGGGCGGGGCCGCTGAACAGCAACGTGCAGGTGTCGTTCGCCACACGGGATCCCGCTGCACCCCTGGCCGGGCCCAGGTCCGCCGCCGGGGCCACGCGGGCGACCGCCAGCGACACCCTGACCGACGGCACCAACACGCTGATCATCACCAGGGCGGAGGTCGTCCTGCGGGAGATCGAGTTCAAGAAGCTCGAGGTGGCCAACTGTGACGCGGAGCCGGAGCCGGCCGGCTGCGAAGACGTCGAGCTGGGGCCCGTCCTGGTGGACCTGCCGCTCGGGACCGGCGCGGTGCAGAAGTTCGAGGTGGACTTGCCGGCCGGCACCTACACCGAGATCGAGTTCGACATCCACAAGGTGACCAGCGATGCCGTGGACGCGGCATTCCGCGCGGCGCACCCCGACTTCCCGGTGGGCCAGAGCATCCGGGTCCAGGGGACGTTCAACGGGACGGCCTTTGTCTACCAAACCGAGCTGAACGTGGAGCAGGAGCTGGACCTGGCCACGCCCCTGGTGGTCACGGACACCACCACCACGAACGTGACCATCCGCGTGGGGCTGGCGGGCTGGTTCCGGGCACTCAACGGCTCGCTGCTGGACCCAGCGTCGGGAAACAAAGGGCAGCCCAATGAGAGCCTGGTCAACGAGAACATCAAGGAATCCATCGAGGCGTTCGAGGATCGCGACGGAGACGGAGACGAGCGGAACGAGGGATGAGCGTTCTCGCGGTCGTCCGCCTGTCGGAGTCCTATAGCGCGGTCTGGCCGGACCTGGCGGCCGAGTTGGGTCTGGTGTTCACGCTGGCGGGCCCGGACCGGCCGGCACCGCCGGACACGGTGGCTCTGGTGGTGGCGGCGGGCGGTGAGGAGGAGCATGCGCTGGACGTCCTCACCCATCTTCCCCGCCCCGATGGCGCGCCGGTGTACGTGGTGGGAAGCCGCGAGTCGCACCGCTTCGCGGTAGAGGCCCTGCGGGCCGGCGCGGCGGACTATTTCGCCCTGCCCGCCGAGCTGGACCTGTTGCGGCGCACCGTGCGGTCCGTGGCGGACGCGGCACGGGAGCGCCGGCAGGGGCGCGCCGGGGCCCGGCCCGCCGATGAGCCGTTCGCCCGGCTGTTGGGATCCAGCGCGGCGCTGGAAGCGACGCTGGAGCGCGCTCGCCGGGCCGCCCGGCACGGGGCCGCCACCGTGCTGGTGACGGGCGAGACGGGAACCGGGAAGGAGCTGCTTGCCCGGGCCCTGCACGAAGCCGGACCCCGCGCGGCGGGGCCGCTGGTCACCGTCAATTGCGCGGCAATTCCGGCGCAGCTCCTGGAGAGCGAACTGTTCGGGCATGAGCGGGGCGCGTTCACCGACGCCCACCAGACCAAGCGGGGGCTGTTCGAGGAAGCCGACCGCGGCACCCTCTTCCTGGATGAGATCGGGCATCTGCCGCTGGCGCTCCAGGGCAAACTGCTGCGCGTGATCGAGGAAAAGCGCATTCGCCGCGTGGGCGCCACCGAAAGCCGCGCGCTGGACGTGCGGATCGTGGCCGCGACCCACGTGGACCTGCGGGATGCCATGGCGCGCGGCGAGTTCCGGGAAGACCTGTACTATCGGCTGAACGTCATCGTACTGGACCTCCCGCCGCTGCGGGCGCGCGGCAACGACGTGGAACTGCTGGCGGAGGCGTTCGTCACGTCACTCGCGGCTCGCTACGGCGTACCGGCGCCGCGTCTCGCGCCCGACATCCGCGCCGCGCTCACGGCACACCACTGGCCGGGGAACGTCCGCGAGCTGCGGCACGCCGTGGAGCGGGCCCTGCTGTTATCCGAGCCCGGGACGCTGGATCCCGCCACGCTGCTCCCACCGGCCCGCGCCCGCGGCGAGGGGACCATCCCCGAGCGCGCTCCGCTCGCGGCGATCATCGCGGCCGCGACGCGCGCCGCGATCGCGCGGCAGGGAGGGAACAAGAGCGCCGCGGCGCGAGAGTTGGGGATCTCCCGCCAGCGGCTGCAGCGGATTCTGGACGGCGCTGATGACGGCCGTGCTTGACGACCCGCTGAGGGCGGCGCGGATCGCCGTGGAACGGGGCACGTTCGCGGAAGGCCGGGACCTGCTCGAAGTCCAGCAACCGGCCGTGCGCCGGTTGCCCGAGTGGCAGTTGCTCGCGGCCATGACCCGCTGGCGGCTGGGCGAGTTCGCTCCCAGCCAGGCCGCCGCGCTCCAGGCGCGCGACGGCTACCGCGCGGCCGGCGACACGGACGGCGAAATGCGCTCTGAGAACGTTGCTGCCGCCGGGGCATTCGCGCTGGGCCGCCTGAGCGAGGCCGAGCGGGGATTCGCCCGCGCCCTGGAGCTGGCGGAACGCGCCGGCGATTCGCTGATGATAGCTCGGTGCGCGAACAATCTAGGGAACGTCGCGTTCTACCTGGGTCGTCACGACGCAGCGCTGGCCCATTACCGGCTGGCGCGCGCCCGGTTTCACCGCATCGGCGCGCGCCATGGGGAGGCCGAAGCCTTGATCAACATGGGATTGGTCTTTCAGGACCAGGGCGGTGCGGACGACGCCCGCGACGCTGCCGACGCCGCGCTGGACCTCGGGGAGGTGCTTCAGAGCCGGCGGTTGGTCGCCCAGGCGCTGGCCATGCGGGGCGATGCTACCGCGGCTGCGGGCGACCCGGCCGTCGGACGCGTGCTGGTCGAGCGGGCACTGAGCATCGCCCGGGCGGAGCAGGACCAGCTGGCTGAAATCGAGGCGCTTCGCCTGCTGGGCAACATCGAGCGGGAGGCGGGCGAACCCGAGACGGCAGGCGCATGCGGGGAGGAGGCGCTGGCGTTGGCACGTCACCTCGGGCACCCGTGGTCCATCGCGACGGTGCTTCGAGACCTCGGCGGGCTCTATCGGCAGCGAGGGAATGCGCACGCGGCTTCAGAGGCGTTCCGCGAGGCGGCGGAGCGGTATTCGGCGATTGGCGCGGCCGGACGCGCCGAGGCGATGCGCAGACTGCTTTGACGACCGTGGGCCAGGACCCGCGGTCTCGGCCCACCTCGGATTCGTCCGGCACCGCGCCTAGTCAGCGTTCCCCAACGCAACGATCTTTCGGTCAGATGCGCCCCGCGACGAACATCAGGCTCGGGTTGGAAGCCTGAACGGCGGACGAACCTCCAGCCAGGAACGATCATGGGAACCTTCCCCTATGCCCGGACGCTTGCCGCGCTTGTCCTGGCGGCGTCCCTCGGATGCTCCGATGGCGCGGGGCCCCTGACCAGCAACCTGCTGGTGTCCTTCGCCACCTTCGATCCCGCGGCAACGCCGCGGGCCGCGATGTTGGGCGCACCGGGGGCGTCAGGCGCCGCGCTGGCAAACGACACGCTGGTCGACGGAACGGATACGCTGATCATCACCCGGGCGGAGATCGTCGTGCGCGAGATCGAGCTGAGACGGCTCGACATCGCGAGTTGCGACGGGGAACCGGAGCCGCCGGGCTGCGAGGAGGTGGAGATTGGGCCCGTCCTGGTGGATCTGCCGCTCGGACCGGGCGCGGTCGCCAAGTTCGCGGCGGGCCTGCCCGCCGGGGCCTACTCGGAGATCACGTTCGAGATCCACCAGGTGACCAATGACGCCGCGGATGCGGCGTTCCGGACCTTGCACCCGGGGTTTCCCGTAGGCCAGAGCATACGGGTTCAGGGCACGTTCAATGGAACCGCCTTCGAGTATCAGACGGAGCTGAACGTGAAGCAGGAGCTGGACCTGGACCTGAGAACGCCGCTCGTGGTGAGCGATGCGGCCGCCACCAACCTGACTATCCGCATCGGGCTGGCAAGGTGGTTCCGCGCACTCAACGGCTCGTTGGTGAACCCGGCTTCGGCCAACAAGGGTCAGCCCAACGAAGGCCTGGTCAACGAGAACATCAAGACATCCATTGAAGCGTTCGAGGATCGGGACGGGGATGGCGACGACCGGGACGAGGGATGAGGGCCGCGCCCACGTGAACGGCGGGGACCTCGTTGCCGATGCGCTCGAGCGCCACGGCGTCTCCACCCTGTTCACGCTCTGCGGCGGTCACATCTCCCCCATCCTGGTCGCTGCCAAACGGCGCGGCATCCGGGTGGTGGACGTACGGGACGAAGCCTCAGCCGTGTTCGCCGCCGACGCCGTCTCACGTCTCACCGGTGTGCCGGGCGTGGCGGCAGTGACGGCGGGACCCGGCGCGACCAACACCATCACTGCGGTCGCCAACGCCATGCTCGCCGAGAGCGCCGCGGTGGTGCTGGGCGGCGCGCCCCCCACCATCCTCCAGGGCCGCGGGGCGCTCCAGGACATCAACCATCCGGCCCTGCTCCGCTCGCAGGTCAAACAGGTGTTCGCCGTGCGCCGCGTACGAGACCTGGCCGGCGCGGTGGGCCGAGCGTTTGACGCCGCACGTCGCGGAACGCCGGGTCCGACGTTCGTCGAGTGTCCGGCCGACCTGCTGTACGACGAGGCCGTGGTACGACGGTGGTACCGCGCGGGTGAGCCTCGCTCAGGTATCACCACGGCTGATCGGCTCCGCGGATGGTACATCCGCCGGCACCTCGATCGCGTGTTCGCGCCCGGCCCCGCGACGCCCACACCGGACGAAGAGTCGGAGGGGCGTTCGCCTTCGGCCAGGTTCCTTTCCCACATCGCCCTGGCCCTTCAGCGTGCCGAGCGACCGGTCCTGTTGCTCGGCAGCCAGGCGGTGCATGAGGTACACCGGCTCTCCCAGCTCGCGGAGGCGGTGGACCGGCTGGGGGTTCCCGTTTACCTGAGCGGAATGGCCCGCGGCCTGCTGCCGGCGGGTCATCGCCTGCTTTTCCGACATCGCCGGACCGCCGCACTCAAAGAGGCGGACCTGGTCCTGCTCGCGGGGGTGCCGTTCGACTTTCGCCTGGACTACGGACGGCAGATCTCCCGCCGCGCGACCGTGGTCGCGGCCAATCTGAACCGGAGGGCCCTGCGGCAGAACCGGCGGCCCAGGCACGCCGGAGTGTGCCAGCCCGGGCGCCTGGTGATCGGCCTGGCCCAACACACCTCCGCCCCGGGCAACATCTCCGCGTGGCTGGACGCACTCCGGTCCCGGGAGCAGGACCGCGAGGGCGAAATCACCGAGCTCGCCGCACGGCCCGCCGACGGGATCAATCCGCTCGCACTGTGCCGCGCGATTGACCGGGCATTGGACGACGACAGCATCATCGTGGCGGACGGAGGCGACTTCGTGGGAACGGCGGCCTCCTGCATTGCCCCGCGCCGCCCGCTCTCCTGGCTGGATCCCGGACCGTTCGGCACGCTGGGCGTGGGCGGCGGCTTCGCCCTTGGCGCCAAGGTGGCGCGGCCCCAGGCCGAAGTGTGGATTCTCTACGGGGACGGCGCCGCGGCGTTCAGCATCGCCGAGTTCGACACCTTTGTCCGTCACGGGCTGCCCGTCATCGCCGTGGTGGGGAACGATGGATCCTGGGCGCAGATTGCCCGCGGACAAAAGGAAATGCTGGGCGACGACGTGGGCACGGTGCTGCGCCGTACCGCCTATCATGACGTGGCAGAAGGCTACGGCGGCGTGGGCCTGGAGCTACGCGATCCTGGCTGCGTGGACGCCACCTTGGCCGAGGCAAAGGCCATCGCGCGCGGCGGCCGGCCGGTGCTGGTGAACGCCATGATCGGGACCAGCGAGTTTCGCGCCGGCTCCATCTCGCTGTGACCGGAGACGCTGGCGCTCTCACCCAGCGAGAGCGGCGCATTGTGGCCGCGATCGCGGAAGCGCTGATTCCGTCCATCGCGCGCCCGGTCGATCCCGGCGGGTTGTTCGCTCACGGCGCCGCGGCACTCGGCACGGCGGATCGGGTCGCGGCGCTGATCGCCGCGCTTCCCGATCCTGACGATCAGCGCCGGCTGCGGGCTCTCCTCGCGGCGCTCGACTCCCGATGGGTGAATCTCCTTCTCTGCGGCCGGTTCGCCGGCATCAGCCAGCTGGATGTCACGGCCGCCGAGGACGTACTCAGGTCCTGGGCCTTCTCCCGGCTACCGGCACGCCGCGCGGGCTTTCAGGCACTGAAGCGCCTGAGTCAGATCGCGCATTACTGTTGGCCACCGCCCGGCAAACGCCATCCAGCCTGGGACGCCACGGGCTACTCCGGTCCGCTGCCCCGCCCCGCTCAGGTATGCCACCCGCTCGCCACGCATGACCTCGGCCAGGACGCCACACTTGACTGCGATGTGGTGATCCTCGGCTCAGGCGCGGGCGGCGGGGTCGCGGCCGGTGTCCTCGCCCAAGCAGGTCGCGACGTCGTGGTGTTGGAGCGGGGACCCAATCCCGATCCGCAATGCATGACGCAGATTGAAGGCGACATGCTGCGCTCGCTGTATCTGGACGGCGGTCTGGTCATGACGCGGACCGGCTCAATGCCGATCCTCGCCGGGAGCTGCCTGGGCGGCGGTACGGTGATCAACTACACTACCAGCTTCCGCCTGCCTGATCAGGTGCGGGAAGAGTGGGATCGCGTCGCGGGCCTCTCGCTGTTTGCCAGCGCGCGGTTCTCCCAGTCGCTCGATCGGGTGGCGGCGCGCGGTGCGGTCGCCACCGAGTGGAGCGATCCCGGGCCACGGGACGCGATGCTGGAGCGGGGCTTGAGCGCGCTGGGCTGGCATGTGGACCGGTTGCCCCGGAACGTAAGCGGATGCATGGCGGGGGCGGAGTGCGGCTTCTGTGGCTACGGCTGTCGGCACGGGGCCAAGCGCTCGACCGATCGAACGTATCTCGCGGACGCCGTGGCGGCCGGCGCGCGGCTGGTGCCGCATTGTCAGGTCGAGCGCGTGCTGATTCGTGGCGGTCAGGTCGAGCGCGTCGAGGCGACGGTCAAGCGGTCAGGAACGCCGCCGTTCACGCTCACGGTCCGGGCGCGAGCCGTCGTGGTGGCCTGTGGCACGCTCCACACGCCGGCTGTGTTGGCGCGGTCCGGCCTCGCGCACCGGGCCATTGGCCGCCGTCTCTTCCTGCACCCGGCCACCGCAGTGCTCGGCGTGTTCGAAGAGCGCGTGGAACCTTGGACCGGCGCACTCCAGACCCGCTACTCTGATCAATTCGCCAATCTGGACGACGGCTACGGGGTCAAGTTCGAGACCGCCCCGGTGCATTTCGCGCTCGCGGCCAGCGCCTTCGGATGGGAGGGGTCACGAGCCATGCGGGAGGACGTGGCACGTCTGGCGCACACCAGCTTGGTGGGCATCTTGCTCAGGGATCGCGATCCCGGCTGCGTCCGGGTGGGCGCGGACGGCAGGCCGCGCGCGTACTACGAACTGTCGCGGTATGACGCGGCGCATGTACGGCAGGGCCTGATGGCAGCGGCGCGCGTGCTGGCCGCCGCTGGTGCGCGGGAGGTTTGCACGCTCCACACGCCTCCGGCCCGGGCGCGACCGTCCCGCGCTGGATGGATGAGGGGCTTCGAGGCGGCCGCGGACGCCCGGGGCTATCGTCACGGCCGGATGTCGTATGTGAGTTTTCACCAGATGGGCACCGCGCCGCTGGGCGCGGACCCGCAACACTCGGTTGCCGGAGAGACCGGCGAGGTTCACGGCGTCCGCGGGCTGTACCTGGCGGATGGCAGCACGTTTCCCGGATCGAGCGGGGTGAACCCAATGCTCACCATCATGGCCGTAGGCGATCACGTGGCGCGGGGGATCAACCAGCGATGGTGAGCAACACGGCAGGCAATTCCCGCCCGGGGATCTGGCAGGCATGACCGCCAGGCGACCCTCACCCATCGAGATGCTGAACGACCCGCACCGCAACAAGGGCACGGCCTTCACCGAAGCCGAGCGGGACGCGCTGGACCTCCGCGGCCTGCTGCCGCCGCGCGTATTCAGCCTGGACGAGCAAGTGGTGCGCGTCCTGGGCAACTTCCATCGCAAGACGTCCGACCTCGAGAAGTACATTTTCATGACCGCGCTGCTGGACCGCAACGAGACGTTGTTCTACCGGGTCGTGGTGGACCACATCGAAGAAATGCTGCCGATCATCTATACGCCCACGGTGGGCGAGGCGTGCAGTCGGTACGGGGATATCTACCGCCGGCCGCGGGGCCTGTACCTGTCCGCCAACGACCGCGGTCGCGTCGCCCAGGTGCTGCGGAACTGGCCCGTGCGCGACGTGCAGGTCATTGTGGTGACGGACGGCGAGCGCATCCTGGGGCTGGGCGACCTGGGTGCGCACGGTATGGGCATCCCCATCGGCAAGCTCTCGATCTACACGGCGGCCGCCGGCATCCATCCGGCGCGCTGCCTGCCCGTGATGCTCGACGTGGGAACCGACCGCGACGAGCTGCGGCAGGATCCTCTGTACATGGGGCTGGTACAGCCTCGCGTGCGGGGTGACGCCTACGACGCGCTGGTGGACGAGTTTGTGACCGCGGCCCAGGAGGCGTTCCCCGGCGTGCTCATCCAGTTCGAGGACTTCGCGACGGAGAACGCGTTCCGGCTGCTGGCCCGCTACCGCGAGCGGGCCTGCGTCTTCAATGACGACATCCAGGGCACCGCGGCGGTGACGCTGGCCGGCCTCCAGTCCGCCACCAGAATCACCGGCCGGCCGCTCGCTCAACAGGTGATCCTGTTCTATGGAGCGGGGGAAGCGGGAACCGGCATCGCCGATCTCGTCACCGCGGCCATGCGGCTCGAGGGCCTGAGTCCGGACCAGGCGCGCCGCCATTGCTGGTTCGTGGATTCCAAGGGCCTGGTGGTGAGCTCCCGTACCGGCCTGCAAGCCCACAAACGGCCTTATGCGCAGGATCACGCCCCGCTGGCGGCGCTCGAGGACGTGGTGCACGCCGTCAGGCCCACCGCGCTGATCGGCGTCTCCGGACAGCCACAGACCTTCACCGAGCCGGTGGTGCGCGCCATGGCGACCCTCAACCCGCGACCGGTGGTGTTCGCCCTTTCCAACCCGACCTCCAAATCCGAGTGCACCGCCGAACAGGCCTACCGCTGGAGCGAGGGCCGCGCGGTGTTCGCCAGTGGCAGTCCGTTTCCACCCGTCCGCCTGGGTGACCGCGAGTTCGCCCCCGGTCAGGCCAACAACGCCTACATCTTCCCGGGGGTCGGCCTCGGCGTGGTGGTCTCCGGCGCGCGGCGCGTGACGGATGAGATGTTCGCGGTTGCGGCACGCACGCTGGCCGAGGCGGTCCCAGCCACGTCACTGGACGCCGGGATGCTGTTCCCGCCCCTGCGCAGTCTCCGGAGCGTCTCGCATGCGATCGCCGTCGCCGTGGCGCGGGTGGCGTTTAGCGCCAGTCTTACGCCGGCGCCCGCGCCTCGGGACCTGGCGGCGGAGGTCCACCGGGCCATGTACCAACCGGAGTATGCCACCTACACCTAGCTATCTTGCCGGGCCGCGCGGGAACCCGGCGCGGTCCCACGCGTACAACGAGCCACTCGCGACCCTCTCAGGAGCCCTCATGACGCCTCACCTCGCCCGGCTCGCCCTGGCCGGCTCGATGATCTGCGCATCCGCCCCGAGCTCCGCGGCGCAAGTCTCGTCGGGATCATCCACCGCGCAATCGGCGCCCGTCAGCGGCCTTCAGTATGAACTGACGTTCACGCCTGAAACGGCCGCCCGCCGCGAGCTGGGGATGCGGGTGACCTTCACCGTGGCCGGCGCAGCGCCGGTGCTGTTGTCCTTCCCGGTCTGGACGCCGGGAGCCTACGAGGTGAGCAATTTTGCCCGCAACGTCCTGCGGTTCGAGGCCCATCAGAATGGGCGGCCGCTCCGGTGGGACAAGCTGGACTACGATACCTGGCGCATTCGCCCGGCGACGGCCGGCCCGGTGACCGTGCGATTCGACTACGGCGCGCAGACGCTGGACAACGCTATGGCCTGGAGCACACCGGACTTCCTTCTGGTCAACGGGACCAACGTGTTCCCCTACCCGGAAGGTCGGCCGTTCGACTTTCCGGCCGAGGTCGTGGTGCACACCTCACCGGACTGGCGCGTCGCCACGGGGATGACTCCCGCGAACCGGCCCGGCGCCTACACCGCCCGGACCTATCACGATCTGGTGGACATGCCGCTGTTCGTCGGCCGCATGGACGTGGACAGCGCGCGAGTGGAAGGCAAATGGCATTACCTGGCGACCTATCCGGCCGGCGAGCTCGAGGGTCCCGCCCGCAGCACGCTGTGGCGGCAGATCGAGGCCATGGTCCCTCCCATGAGCGCCGTGTTCGGGGAGACCCCGTTCGACACCTACGCCACGCTCATCATCCTGACGCCAGAGTACCCCGGCGGCTCGGCCCTGGAACATCAGAACTCCCACGTGGGGATCTATCACCCGGGCTTCGTTGGGCGGCCCGAGCTGCCGTCTATTACCGCGCACGAGATCTTCCATGCCTGGAACGTCAAGCGCCTCCGGCCCGCCGAGCTGGTTCCCTATGACTACTCCCGGACGCAGCCGACGACGCTGCTCTGGGTCAGCGAGGGCATCACCGACTATTACGCCGACCTGGCACTGGTTCGCGGCGGAATCATCACGGCGGAAGAGTTCTATGACGCCACGGCCACCAAGATCCAGAACGTGGCCGAAACCGTGCCGGTGGCCTTGGAGGATGCCTCGCTGTCCGCCTGGATCGGGCCGCGGGACGGATCGGGGTACGTCTACTACCCGAAAGGCTCGCTGGCGGGCCTGTTGCTCGACGCCCTGATCCGGGATGCCTCCGACAACGCGGCGTCCCTCGACGTGGTCTTGCGCGAGCTGTACCAGACCACCTTCAAGCGCGGCAAGGGCTTCACCACGGAGGAATTCTGGCAGGCGGCCAGCCGCGCGGCGCGCGGCCGCTCCTTCGCCGAGTTCGCCGACCGCTACGTGGACGGGCGCGACCCGTTCCCCTACGGCGAGACGCTGGCCCTCACCGGCATGCGGTTCCGCGCCGACTCGTCGCGCGTGCCGCGCCTCGGCATCAACACCGTGGATGACACCGCCGGTGTCCGCGTGGCGACCGTGGCCCCGGGCGGATCCGGCGACGCGGCCGGCATGCGGGCGGGGGACATTCTGAGGCAGGTCGGTGACGTTCGCGTCGCCGGGAACGAGTTCGGCAATGAGTTCCGGGCCCGGTATGCGTCGGCACGCGAAGGTTCACCGCTCACCATCGTGGTGCGGCGCGGCGGGGAGACCCTGACGCTCACCGGGCAAATGCGGTTCGATACCGTGGTGAGGTACGGCGTGGAGGCCGATCCCGCAGCGTCGGCTAAGGCGCGGAGGATACGAGAGGGGATCCTGACGGGACGTTGACGGGTTGCCCCACGTTCCACCGATAGCCAAACCAGATCAGGATCAGGCCGATCAGTTCGGTCACGTAGAGCACCTCGGTGTACCCAAAACGGGTGGCACTGCCCCCGATTCCCGGCAGCAGGGCCCCCACGGCGATCAGGCTGTTGCCCACAAACCGGTGATAGGTGTCGCTCCGCCGGCGGAAGCGCACGGCCGACAATGCCGCCCCACCCACCAGGAAGATCAGCGCGTACAGGTTGATGAACGGGCTCACCGCTCGCACCCACGGCCACGCCATCACTCGGCCGGTCAGGCGATGGGGTTCGACCAGCTCCGGCCGGATGGGCACCAGCAACACCAGCACGGCGCCCAGGGTAACGGTCGCGAGCAGCGCCACGGCCAGCCGATGCGCCGTGCGTCGCTGGAGCAACAGATACACCGTGCCTTGCGCCAGTGGCGCCCCACCCAGCAGCGCGCCCGAGATGTACCAGGCGCGGAAGATGGCCTCGTTCCATCCGAACACCGTGACGAACGCTTCGGTGAATGTCCCCACCGCGTACACTACCAGCCCACCGGACCACCAGAGGAGATGGGTACCGCCCCGCTCTCGGTAGCGCCGATACACCACCGTGGCGAACACCACCGCCAGGAAGGTGGTCAGGATGGGAATGAAATGGACTGCGCTGCGCATAAGAACCCCACGGGTCTTGAAGACGTACAGAGGCGTACGGGACGTACCGGGGGACGGCGCGGAAAACCCGGGGCACCATCCAGAACTTGCCCGTCCGTCCCCGGTACGTCCTGTACGCCTCCGTACGCCCTGTCCTAAAACGTCATATCCCAGCTCAACACGACGCTTCGCCCCGGCTCCGGCCGAAAGAAGCTGGCATTGGGGAATTCCGCGTAGAGGGTGTTGCCGAGGTTGGTGACCGCCACGCCCAGGCGCTGCACGTGGCCGCGGCGGCGGAACACGGTCAGCCCACCGCGCACGTCATGGGTGGTGAAGGCCGGCAGCACCGGCCCGATCGGGTTGGTACCCAGCTGCACATCACGCCGCTCCCAGTTGTGTCGGATGTAATACGCCGCCCACACCCGCTCGCCCAGTCCGCTGTACCGCGCGCGCCCCGTCACCCGTTGGGAAAACGAGTCCCCAATCGGGTTGTTCGGATCCAGGACGTCCTTGGACGTCAGATGGGTGTAGCCTCCTCGCAGGGAGAAGCCGTCGGGCAGCGCGAGATCGCCCGACAGCTCCGCCCCCTGAAAGCGAAGCTTTTGCACGTTCACGTTCCAGTAGACCGGGAGGCCGCGCACGGTGTCGCCCCGCGGCGCGGCGCGAATGCCGTCGCGCACCGCGTTGCGGAACACGAATCCCTCGAACGAGAACCGGCTGTCGGAGAAGCGCAGGCCCAGCTCGGTGTTCAAACTGGTCTCCGCGGAGAGGTCCGGGTTGGGCGCCTGGTAGGCCGCGCCTTCCGGCGTCACCCCGTCAAAGAACCGCTCGACCAGGTTGGGGGAGCGGAACGCGCGACCCACCGTGCCTACCAATACCAACTGGTCGGTCAACCGGTAAAGGGCGTTGGCCGATCCGACGACGGTGCGATCCGTCTCCGACACCAGCGGACCGGTGATCCCCGCCGTAGTCTGGGTGGCCGCGTGCACGTCCTGATATCTGCCCCCCAGAATGAGCGAGGCTCTGCCGGTCAGCTGAATATCGCTTTGCACGAACGCGCCGGCGCTCCGGAAGGTGGCGTTGGGCACCTGGGGCACGCTGCGTTGCGACGCCGGGATGGGCCCCAACCCGAAGAACCGCGTGACCCCGGAGTCCGTATTCCGGGAGTTGTCCCGGAAGAAATCCACGCCGTAGGTAAGCAGAACCCGGGACAGCGCCAGCTTGGTGGCTTCGATCCGGAACCCGTAGGTCTGAAGGTCCGTGAAGTTCCGGCTGGAGTCCACCATGCCCGCGGTGGGGCCGAAGGGAATGCGAATGTTGATCGCCAGCCGGCGTTCGTTATCCTGGCGATAGCCCACGAAGGTGACCCGGTCCGCCACGGGCAGCCCCAGGTCGGACGCGCCATAGCTCAGCGACACCTTGTCGAACCGCTGGTCGGGATAGAGGATCTGGATGACGGGCTGCTGGGGCGCGTAGGCCTGCGGATCCACGTAGCCGAAGCCGGTGGTGTCCGCCTGGTAGCGTTCGAACTTGACGCCCAGGTCGTGTCGCGCGGTGGGCCGGTATCCCAGCCGCACGCTGAAGGAATGGTCTTCCGCATCGGTGTCCGCCACCGGCGTCTCACCGGCCAGCGTGACCTGGCCAAAGGTGCCGGCCGGGGCCCGGTACGGATCGGTCTGGCGGAAGGTCCCCGAGCCAAGCACCGAGAAGGCGCCCCAGCCGGCCGCCAGGCTGCCGGTGACGCGCTGCTGCTTGTCGTGCGTGCTGTAACGGTAGCCGGCGGAGCCGTGCATCCCCGTCTGCGTCGGAGTGCGGGTGATGAGGTTCACCACGCCGCCAATGGCGTCGCTGCCGTACAACACGGACGCCGGCCCCCGCACCACCTCCACCCTGTCCACCGTGTTCACGTCCACCAGCGCCGGGAGCTCTCCGAAATCCTGCTGCCGGCGCGAGTTATTGAGCCGCATGCCGTCTTCCAGCATCAGAATGCGCTGACCGCGCTGGCCGCGGATCGCCGGCCGTGCCTGGTTGGGTCCCACGCCCGTCACATCCACGCCCGGCAGGTGGCGTAGCACGTCGGTGGGAGAGTTCGGAGCGAGGTCCCGGATCGCGGAGCGGTCCACCACGCTTGCCGCGCTGGGCGTGGCGAACACCGGCTTCTCGGTGCGCGTGGCCGTGACGATCACTTCGCTCAGTTGATACACCTTCTTGGGTCGCTGCCCGGCGGTGTCGTCCGGGGTTCGCGGCGCCTGCGCTCGCGCGGTGATCGGTACTGAAAAACCGACGGAAAGAACGAGCAAGACAACCGCCCGGCGGATCATTGAGACGTCCTTTCGAGAAACCGTCATGCCGCGGCGGGACCAGCCCACCCGGACGCTCCACACTAGAGCGGGGGACCTTGCGATTGGTATTCGGAGTTTTCCGGACCGCACCTCCGGGATACTACGGAGCGAACCAGCATCCCGAGGGGAAAACGCTGGGGAAACACCCTGGTCCGTGAAGATCAGTTCACGTCCGGTTTACGCACGGCAAATAGAGAAAACGGGTGGTCGCTGCGGTGGCTGCGATAAGCCTCACCAACCACGTCACGGCCCCGTGACGGTCTAACGGGAAATGAGACCTGCCTGGAGCGCAAACCGGGTCAGCCCGGCCACCGTCCGGATCCGGAGCTTCCGTACCAGACTCTCCCGGTGTGTTTCCACCGTGCGGGAGCTGATTCCCAGCGCCGCCCCGATCTCCTTGTTGCTCCGGCCGTTGGCGACCTCGATCAGGACTTCTCGCTCCCGCGGCGAGAGCCGCTCGATCAGGCCCCGCCGCTGTTCCACTTCGATCTCCCCACGCAAGGCGGCGGAGAGTTGCGCGGCCACCGGAGGGCTGAAGTACTCGCTCCCGGCGTGCACGGTACGCACCGCTTCCCGAATGTGTTCGGGCGTGGCGTCTTTCAGCACGTATCCATGCGCTCCGGCGCGCACCGCGCGGAGCACGTACTCCGGATGGTCGTGCATGGAGAGAATGAGCACCCGCGTGCCGGCGGCTCGCTCTTTCAGCCGCGCGGTGACGTCCAGACCGGAGAGCCCGGGCATGGTGAGGTCCAGCAGGACCACGTCGGGCGCGTGCTCCTCCGCCAGCGCCAGCGCGGTCTCCCCATCCCCCGCCTCCGCGACCAAAGCGAAGTCGTCGAACCCCGCGAACACCCGGCGCACCCCCTCGCGCACGATCGCGTGATCATCCACCACCATGACCCGGATGGGTTCAACCGGCACGGTCACCGGCCCGCTTTCCCCGCCGGGACCCGGATCCGGAGCTCCACGCCGCCGCTCTCGCCTGCCGCGACGGCCAGGGTTCCGCCCACGCCCGCCATTCGCTCCCGCATGCCGGCCAGGCCCATGCGGCCGTTCTCCAGGGCACGCTCCCGGTCAATTTCCGCGGCCACGCCGCGGCCGTCATCAGCCACCGACAGCGCCACCTCTTCGGCGTCACCTCGCAACGTCACCCTGACGGAGCGCGCCTCGGCGTGCCGCGCCACATTCGCCAGCCCTTCCTGCACGGCCCGGAATAGGGCCAGCTCCGCGTCACGGGCCAGCGGGGGCACACCACCGCTGGCGGTGAACGTGGCGACCGTCCCGCTCCGCTCCCCGAACTCCTGCACCAGGGCCCGCAGTGCCGGGAGCAGCCCCAGGTCCTCCAGCAGGGCCGGCCGGAGGTCGTTGGTCACGTTCCGCACGCTCCGGATGCCCTCGTCCAGCAGCCCCAGCGCCTTGTCGAGACTGCCCGCCAGGTCCGGTGCGGCTCGTTCCCGGGTCACGCCCAACTCCAGCTTGACGGCCGACAGGAGCTGCGCCGTCTCGTCGTGCAGCTCCCGGGACAAGCGGCGCCGTTCCTCTTCGTGCTGTTGCACCATGCGCTGCGCCAGCCGCTCCAGCTCCGCCGTCCGGCTCTCCAAGCCGCGACGCAGATCGGCGTTCTCCAGCGCCGCCCCCACCTGACGGCCAAGCGCCTGAAGGAACTCATCGTCCAGCGCGGCAAACGGGTCCCGCGCATCACCCACAATGATGATGGCCCCGGTCACCGCGGTTCCGCGCAGCACCGGCAGCGCCGCGGTATACGCGTGCCGGGCGCCGGACTCTCCGTCAGAGACGCCGGCTCCCCGCACCGCTTCGGGCCGTCCGGTGCTTCGCACCCGGTCCAGCGCGAGCGTGGCGGAGGCGCTCGCCCCCCCGTCGCGCCAGGGCAGGCACGTCCCGGCCGCGTGCACTAATCGCTCGCGACCCTGCTCCATGAGGTAAATGGCGCCACCCGAGACCGCCGGCAGCGAGAGCAGTCGTCCCAGCAATGCGTCGAGCAAGTCTTCCTTGCGCCCGGCGGATCGCAGCTCGCTGGACAGCGCCGAGAGTGCGCCCACGCCGTGGTGCAGGTCCTCCAGTACCAGCAGCAGGATGCCGGCGCCCACCGCCAGCTCGAAGGCGACGTCCAGGTAGTAACCCCACGGGTTCCAGACACCCCGGGCGCGCAGCAGCGGATAGTCCAGGTGATGCACCGCCCACAAGAACAGCGCCACCGAAAGGCCCAGCGCCGCCGTGGCCCGCACCGACCGCCAGTGCCGGAAGAAGACCCACCCGGTCCACAGGGTGGCGCCGCTCAGGAACAACACCGCCGGGCCGGCCGCCAGCAGGAAATTGTCCAGACGATAGATGGCCACATAGGACCAGAGCGGCGGGAACATGACAATCGCCAGATACCTCCGGCGCCACTGAAGCTGCTGGGAGAAGACCAGCGCGGCCCAGAGCAGGGCCAGCGCCGTCCAGCCGGTCGTCACCTGGTGCCAGAAGAGCCAGTACCGCTGGCCGCTCAGCACAAAGCTGATGATGGCGCCCAGCCGGAGGGCATAGACCACCCAGGCCAGGACCCACCAGGCAAAGTACGGTTTGCGGTAGCGGCGATAGAGGAGCCCGCACAGGACCGCGAGCCCGAGCGTTATGGCTGCCTGAAAAAACGCGGAGGCGAGCTCAGCGCGCACCGCCGCGGGAACGGTCAGGTCCACGCGGATCGGCTCAGGGTTGCGACCCTGGCGGCGTGGGTCGTCGCCCGCGGGGCACGTCGCTCACGTACGTGGCGGTGGCGCAGCCCGAGCACCGGACCTCCCAGTAGTGCCCCATGGACGCGGTGCCCACGGGGTATTCCACGGTGAGGGCCCCGCCGCAACGGGGGCAGACCATGGCCGCATTGGGCGCGTGCAACGCGGCGCGGATGGCGGCGGTCTCTTCCAGGCTGAATCGCTTCTCGGCGTCGGCCATGACGAACTGCAAGATGCGGCCGGCGGAAGAGCCCGGCAACAGCGAGGGGGGCGAGACCGCGGACCGCGGGATATAATTGGAGCGTCCATGCTGCCCCGCAGACCGTGCCGGATCAACTCGAGCTGGTAACCGCCGCCCTCGCTGACCACTACGCCGTCGAGCGCGAGCTTGGCGCCGGCGGCATGGCCACGGTCTACCTGGCACGGGACCTCAAGCACGGCCGCCTGGTGGCCGTCAAAGTCCTCCACCCGGATCTAGCCGCCTCGCTGGGCGCGGAGCGGTTTCTGCGCGAGATCCAGATCACCGCCAAGCTGAGCCATCCGCACATCCTCCCGTTGTACGATTCCGGTGCGGCAGGGGGGTTCCTCTACTACGTGATGCCGTTCGTGGAGGGCGAGTCGCTGGCCGCCCGGGTCGAACGGGAGAAGCAGCTACCCATTCGCGACGCTGTGGAGATCACCCGGGAGGTGGCCCAGGCCCTGGCCCACGCGCACAGCATGGGGCTGGTCCACCGGGACATCAAACCGGACAACATCTTGCTCTCCGGTGGCCACGCGGTCATCGCCGATTTTGGTATCGCGCGCGCGCTGGACGTGGCGGGTGGCGAGAAGCTCACGCAAACCGGCATGGCGGTCGGCACGCCGGCGTACATGAGTCCGGAGCAGGCGTCGGGGGACGTGGAGGTGGACGGGCGGGCTGATCTCTACAGTCTGGGGTGCCTGCTGTACGAAATGCTGGTGGGTCAGATCCCGTTCACCGGCCCCACCGCCATGGCCATCATGGCGCGGCACACCATGGACAATGTCCCGCCGCCCACCATCATGCGCCAGGCCATCCCGGACGAGCTGGAAGACGTGATCATGACCGCCATGGCCAAGTCGGCGGCGGACCGGTACCGCACCGGGACGGAAATGGCCGACGCGTTGGCCAACGTGGACACCCAGACGGCCATGCACCGGCGGCCCTCCATGGCGCAGCGCCGGCCCTCCACCACGGGCGTTCGCGCCGTGCTGGCGCGCCCCTGGTGGCGCCGGCCGGTCGTGGTGGGTGGTATCGGAGGCGCGGTAGTGGTTGCCGCCAGCGTCGCGTTCATCGCCATCCGCTCGGGCGGAACGGCGGGTGGCGTGGAAACGCTGGACCCTCGCCGAGTGGCCGTGTTGTACTTCGAGGATCTCAGCAGGGACGCACAGCTGGCGCACGTGGGGGATGGACTCGCAGAGGCGCTCATTGACCGTCTGTCCACCGTGCCCCAACTGGCGGTGCTCTCGCGGGACGCGGTCACACCATACCGTGGGACCACCATTTCCCGCGACAGTATCGGGGACGCCTTGCAGGCCGGGAGCCTGGTCGCGGGGAGCGTGGAGCCCGTGGGCGAGCGCGTGCGAGTCACCGTGCGGCTGGTCGACGGCTTCAGCGGGTCCGACATTGAAACCCGCACGTTCGAGCTGCCGTCAGCCAATCTGCTCGCCGTGCGGGACTCCGCCGCCGAGGTGGTTTCCGGTTTCTTGCGGCGGCGGTTGGGCGAAGAGGTGCTGCTGCGGGAACGGCGGCGGGGTACCAGCGTCGTCGAGGCATGGACCCTGGTGCAGCGAGCCGAGCGCGCGCGGAAAGCAGCCGCGGAACAGCAGCGTGACCGGGAGGCGGCGCGCCGAGCCCAGTTGGAAGCCGATTCCCTGCTGGCCATCGCCGAGCGGGCGGATCCGCGGTGGCCGCAACCGCCAATCCTGCGGGGCTGGGTAGCGTACGACCTCTCGCTCCTG
>DASWGV010000177.1:0-22780 GCA_036393515.1 Gemmatimonadales bacterium
CTCTTCAACTCGAGTCTCGACGGAAACACCCGCCGCGCGATCGACATCCACGAAAGAGAAGAAGTCGACGGGTCTGCCTTCAAGGCGCTCGTTCGCCAAGCGGTCGCCCTCAACAGTTCCGGCAAGTCGAAACTTTCAAAGTAAGCGAGGTCGGCGCTCGAACACTTCAACGGCCCAGATCCACGTTCCACCCGCCCACGACCGCCGCAGGCCGGCCGCCTCAAGGACGGTGGTCATGGCAGCCGGAGGGTGCACGTACACGGTAAACCCGCTGCCCCAGAGCCGCCGGATGGTATTGCTGACGCCACCACCAACCGGGTGATCCAGCGGGGGCGAGGATAACGGAACGCGAGCACGCGTCGGGCGTGGCCAGCGGCTCGGAGGAGCCCGCGATAGTCAGCATCGCAGCAAACCACCCGATCCATGAAGTCGCTCAGGTGGCCCGCAGGATTTCCACCGGATCCGCCCGCGTGGCCTTGAGCGCCGGCGCCAGGCAGGCCCCCAGGCCGGCCGCCAGCAACACGCCTTCGGCAACGACCAGCGACACGACGTCCACAAAGAACACGTCGTAGAGCCAGGCGTCGACCAACTGCCCGGCCCACATCGCGGCGAACGCGCCGAGGCCGGTGCCGGCCAGGAGCATGACGGCTCCGTCATGCAGCACCAGCGTGAGCACCCGCCGCCGCCCGGCCCCGAGGGCGACGCGCACGGCGAATTCGCGCATGCGGCGGCTGACCGCATGCGCCAGGACGCCGTAAACCCCAATAGCGGCTAGTGCCAGCGCCAGCGAACTGAACAAGGCGAATACGCCGACCACGAAACGTCGCCCTCGCAGCTCCCGCTCAAAGCGCTCGTTGTAAGCCACCAACGAAGGGGGCCACGGCGCTCGTCCCAACGACTCGCGAAGCACACGCCGGACTTCCAACTCGGCGGCGGCCGGGTTCTGGGCGCTGAGTCGCATGACCAGTTGGGCGCGCCGCGCCGGGCTTTGGTCGCTGACCACGTAAACCGTAGGCGGCAGCTGGAGAAATGGATTGTAGTCGCTGGGACGACGCATGAAACGCGCTCCGCGCGCCACGCCAACCACCCGAATCCACGGGGCCAATGAGGCTTCATCCCCCAACTTGATAGATCTGCCAATCACGTCCTGCGAAGCAGCTCCAAACAACTGGCGCGCTGCTGCTTCGTCTACCACCGCCGCGCCTATCGCGTCCTCGCCATCCAGGAAATCCCGCCCGTAGAGGATCGGGATGCCGAGCGTCCTCAGGAAGTTTGGCCTGACCATCGCGGCAGCGCCGGTCGTGAGGAACCCCGCCTGCCGATTGTATGCGTCGGACAGGATCATGTAGTTCTCCGGCCATTGCCAGTGAATCGTGCTGGCGCTCGCGACCCCCGGCACCCTGCTCACGCGATCGACCACAGCCGCCACCAAACGACTCACGCTGTCGGCCGAGGCGCGAGGACTGTTGATGCTCAGCCAGGTGGCGTACAGTCGGTGCGAATCGTACCCGAACTCGAACGCGGCCGCGCGCACCACGGCCCGCGTGAGCAGCGCACCGCCAGTGAGCAGCACCAGTGCCATCGCGACCTCAGCGACGACGATGAGACTGTATCGCCGGACCCGGCTGGTGATGGTCCCGGAGTCGGCCTTGAGCGGTTCGGTCAGGTCCACGTCCGTGGTGCGGAGCGCGGGCAGGAGCCCGAACAGGACCAGAGCACCGCCCGCCGCCAGCAACCCGAACCCGAAAACGCGCCAGCTCAAACGGGGCGGGTGCAGGGTCAGCACACCGTACTGGGGCACCTTATGAACCAGCAGGTCAACGCACCAGGCTGTTAGCACCAGCCCCAGAAGGCCTCCCGCCACCGCCAGCACTACACCTTCCGCCAACTGCTCCCGGACCAACGCGCCGCGGTGCGCGCCGACGGCGAAACGAAGGGCGATGGCGCGCCGCCGCCCCGCGCCCCGAGCAAGCATGAGGTTGGAAAGGTTGGCGCAGGCGATCAGGAGGATCACGAGCCCCGCACCTGCCATGGCAAAATCCATTTTCTTCAGGTCCAGGGGATCGCCGACGATGGGATCCAACCGGAAGCCGTACGGATATTGATCCTCGCCGATGTCGGTGTTGAGCCTCGCGGCGGCGAGCTCGAGCGCCTGGTTGACCTCGTCAGGACTCACGCCGGCACGCAACCGGACCACCGTGCGGCCCCACCAGCGCTGCGCCAGGCCATCGGTCATCGGAACCGAGATGTCAAACGTCATGCCCGGCGGCAGCACACCGATCACGGTGTAGACTCGTTCGTTGACCAGAACCGTGGCGCCGTCTATGGGCCGCCCCGCCAGGGGGCCGACCCAAAACCGGTAGCTTACGACTGCAACTCCGTCCTCACTGCCGGTTTCGGGACGGAACAATCGCCCGCGGATTGGGGTGATGCCCAGCAGTGAGAACAACGTGGGTGATACAGCGGTGACAAAGTCGTCGTCTACGCTGTCCCCCGTCGCCACCACCGCCCGCACCATGCGATACGATGCCGTGTCCTCTGCGAAGCGGCTGATCACGCCGTGAACCACATCGCTTGGATCCACCCAGCCACGACCTCCCCCGACCCTGGAAACTTCGAACACCCGGTCTGGATCCTCGATGGGCAGGTATGGACTCCGGAGACTGTCGATAACGGTGAACGTGGTCGAAGCGAGCGCCAGCCCCAGCCCCAGCGTCACCACCGCCACCGTGACAAACCCCGGGCTCCTGGAGAGCGAACGGACCGCAAACCGCAGATCACGACGGAAGGCGTCGAAAGTCACGGACCTACGTTGTAAATCGGCGGCAGAACGCACAAGGAGGTGCAACGGGGGCAGAGCGGCACGGCCGCAGGGCGGCACAGCGGCCTACGGCTCACGGCTCACCGCTTACTATTCACCGTGCCTCGCCTCACCCGCACCGACGCCCTGCTGCTCCTCATGGCGCTCATTTGGGGCGTCAACATGATCATCGTGAAGGCGGTCCTCGCGGTGTTCGAGCCGCTGGCCTTCAACGTGGTCCGCTTCACCATCGCCAGCGTCGCAATGGTCGCGATCGCGTACGGCCTGGGGAACCCCGCCCCACCGCGGCGCCTGTGGGGGCGCATTGCGGCCTATGGAATCATCGGCAATTCGCTCTACCAGCTTGGGTTCATTGAAGGGATCGCCCGCACCCGGGCCGGCAACGTGGCCCTGATCCTCGCGGCCAACCCGGTGCTCACCGCCGCGTTGAGCCACATCCTCGGCCACGAGCGGTTGCACTGGCGGGAGTGGGCCGGGCTGGCTCTCTCAGGGATCGGCGTGGGGGCGATCGTGCTGGGCAGCCACAGCGAGGTGGCCGTGGGGACCTCGGTCGTGGGCGATCTGCTGGTGCTGTGGGCCGCCCTGTGCTGGGCCGTCTACTCCATCGGCACCCGGCCCATTGCCGCGGAAATCGGCGCGGTGCCGATGGCCGCCTGGACCATCGCGGCCGGGACCATACCGATGCTCTTCTACGGGATCCCCGACCTCACGACCCAGCAATGGACCGGCCTCAGCCTCCCGGCCTGGGGCGCCGTGGCCTACGCTTCGCTGGGCGCCCTGGTGATCGCCTACCTGATCTGGGCGCGCGGACTGCGGGAGCTGGGCCCCACCCGCTCGGCCCAATACTCCAACGCGACACCGGTGTTCGCGTTCCTCGCCGCGTGGCTGCTCTTGAGCGAGGTGCCGACCGCATGGCAGGTCGCCGGCGGGTCGGCGGTGTTTGCGGGACTGTACGTCACCAGGGCGACGGGCCGATCGTCGCCCCGTTCTATTTCCGGTAATCCAACGGTGGCGCCCGATCCCCCACCAACGACACGTACTTGAAGTTCGCTCCCCTCTTCCGATCAAACTCCCGCCGCGCCGCCTCGACGTAGCGCGGATCGCCGAAGAGGTCCACCGCCGTGAGCGCCAGTGTTTTGGCTGCCACCATCATGCCCTGCGTCCCAATGCCGGTGCCCCCCGCGGCCACGGCCTGCCAGCTGTGCGCCGAGGTACCCGGGACCCAGGTGGCCGTCGAAAGGCCCACCGTGGGAACCACCCAGCTCACGTCCCCCACATCGGTCGAGCCGCCGGCCTGGCTCAGGCCGTACGGCTGGATCTCCGCCTCAGAGCCGAGCGCCAGGTCCGGGGTGGTGAGCAAGGGATAGAGTCGCTCCGCGAACGCCCGCTCCTCCGCCGTGTACCGGATGCCGCCCACCCGCCGGAGGTTGGCGTCCATGACTCGGCCGAGCGTGTCGATGGGCAGCAGGCTGTAGATGCCGTGGATGACCTCGTAGTCCATCCGGGTACCGGTGCCCATCGCCGCTCCCTCGCCGGCCTTGGCAATCCGGTCGAAGATCTCCATCACCAGGTCGGCGCTGGGGTGCCGGACATAGTAGTAGACCTCCGCGAAGTCCGGCACCACGTTGGGCGCCTGGCCGCCCCGCGTGATCACATAGTGGATGCGCGTGTCGCTGGGCACGTGCTCCCGCATCATGTTCACCATGTGGTTCATGGCCTCCACGCCGTCCAGCGCCGAGCGGCCCCGCTCCGGCGCACCGGCGGCGTGCGCCGAGGTCCCGTGAAACCGGAACTTGGCCGATTTGTTGGCCAGGCTGGTCTCCTGGCTGGCGTCGTTGCGGTCGCCGGGGTGCCAGTGCAGCACCACGTCCACGTCATGGAAGAGACCGGAGCGGACCAGGTACACCTTGCCCGCCCCGCCCTCCTCGGCGGGCGTACCGTAGACGCGAACGGTTCCCGGCCTCCTGCCCGCCGCGAGCCACTCCTTCGCCGCCACTCCCGCGGCCACCGACGCCGTCCCGAACAAGTGATGCCCGCATCCGTGGCCCGGTCCCATGTCCACCAGCACCTTCCGGACGGGCACGCTGTCCTGCGACAGCCCCGGCAGCGCGTCGAACTCGGCCAGAATGCCGATGACCGGACGGCCGCTCCCATACGTCGCCACGAACGCCGTCGGCATCCCTGCGATGCCTGCTTCAACGGTAAACCCCGCCTTGCGAAGCTGTTCCTGATGCAGCGCCGAGCTCTGCTCCTCCTGGTAGCCCACCTCCGCGAACCCCCAGATCTGCCGGGCGACGGCGGACCATTGGGCGCGAGCGGCTTCGATGGACTGGGCGACGTCCGCCGGCCGCTGAGCGAAACCCGCGACCGGCGCGGCCACCATGAGGAGCACTGCGAACCGGCTCGAACGGCGAGTCATCGATACCCCCAGTTCAGATTTGGGAACGGCAGACGTCATTTGATTCACCGCAGAGAACGCGGCGAGCGCAGAGAAGAATTGCAACCGGTCTCATCCTACCGCCGATGCCGAATGACCAGCCCCGGCAGCGCGCCGGTCACTCTCCCCGCGTCCACCACCAACTGCCCATTCACCATTACGTAGTCAATCCCCTTGGAGTACTGAAGAGGATCAGTAAACGTCGCCATGTCTTGCACCGTCTGGGGGTTGAACACCACCAGATCCGCCGCCAACCCCTCGGCAATACGCCCCCGATCCCGCAGTCCCAGCCGGTTCGCCGGCAGCGACGTCATGCGTTGAATTGCGGCCTCGAGCGCGAGCACGCCTTCCGCTCGGACGTAGTGGGCCAGAATGCGCGGAAAGGTCCCGAAGGCCCTGGGGTGGGCGGAAGCGACCACGGCGGGATTGGTCGGCGAGGCATCGGTGTCGAACATGACGAAGGGCGCCCGCATGGCCTGGTGCTTTTGCTCCTCGTTCATGCTCTGCGGGGCCACGCTCACGCCGCCGCGCTGCACCAGGTCAAAGAACGTGGCCCAGACGTCCTGGCGCAGCGACTGCGCGGCGCCCTGGACCGACCGGCCTACCAGGGGTCGGTCCTGCTCCGCGCGCACCGCGGTGATCAACACGTTGTCCCAGGTCCGGCCCACGTGCCGGTACCAGTTCTCCCAATCGGACGTGGTCTCGACCTCGCGCCGCAGGGCCGCTCGCACCGCCGGGTCACCCAGCGTGGCCAGGAACACCTCATCTCCCTGCGCGTAATGCCGCGGGTGAAGGAAGGAGCCAAGGCCGATGCCGTTCCGGACGTAGGGATAAATATCCGCCGTGACGTCCACGCCCTGGCTCCGCGCCCGGGCGATAGCGTCCAGCGCCCGCGGCATGAGCGGCCAGTTTTCCTGGCCGGCCGCCTTCAGGTGGTAGATGTGTCCGGGGATACCGGCGGTCTGCCCGATGCGTACTACCTCGCCGATGGCCTCCAGCAGTTGGCTGCTCTCGTTCCGCATGTGGCTGAAATACGTGCCGCCGTAGGGCGCCACCACCTTGGCCAGCTCGATCAACTCCTCCGTGGTGGCGTAGGTGCCAGGGGGGTAGATCAGGGCGGTCGAGAGTCCCACGGCGCCGTCCTCCATGGCCTGGCGTACCAGGGCACGCATCGCTTCCAGCTCCTCCGCCGTGGGGGCCCGCCCTTCCTCGCCCATGACCGCCACGCGCACCTGCGCGGCTCCCACGTTGTGCACCACGTTGAGCCCGATCCCCCGGGACTCGAGCAGGCGGAAATACTCGCCGAAGGTCCGCCAGGTGATCATGGTGTCCGCACCCGGCCCCACCGCCGCCAGCGTGCGCTCGTTCTGCGGCGCCACCGAGCCACCCTCGCCCACCAGCATCGTGGTGATGCCCTGGGTGACCTTGCTGTTTCCGGCCACGGGATCCCGGAGCAGCGGCACGCTGCTGCCGCCCATCAGGTCCACGAACCCGGGGGCCACCACCAAGTCCATGGCGTTAATCCGTATCCGCGCGGGCCGGTCACGCACCCGGCCGATGGCGGCGATCCGCCCGCCCAGCACCGCCACGTCCGCGCGGTACCACGGTGCGCCCGTGCCGTCCACCACGCGGGCGTCGGTGATCAGCACGTCGTACGGCAGGGCGTCGGGGCGGGCGCAGCCTCCCACACACGCGATCAGGGCAACGGCGACCAGGCTGGAACGAGACCGCATCCTATCCATCTCCCGGGTGGAGTTCGGCGGCAGAGAGTCTATCACCGAGGACGGGACGGGGGGAGGCGCGGAGGACGCGGGCGCCTATGGTCGCCCATCAGTTAGATTCCGTTCCATCACCATGGCTGACATCTTGATCACCAAGACCCGCGAAGAGCCGGGGGCCAAGAGCCTTCGGGTGGAGGTCTCCGTGGACCGGGTCAAGGCGGCGGAGGCCAAGGCCACCACCCTCTACGCCCAGCGCGCCCGGCTCCCGGGATTCCGCAAGGGCAAGGCGCCCAAGGAAGTGGTGCGCAAGCGGTTCCACGACGCCATCCGGGAAGAGGTGATCCGCGACCTGGTGGGCCAGAGCTGGAAGGCCGCCGTCGAGCAGGAGCAGCTGAAGCCCATCGCGGACCCGCGCATCCGGGACCTGAAGTTCGAAATGGACACCCCGGTCTCCTTTGAGCTGATCGTGGAGGTGAAGCCCGAGCTGAATCTGAGCCGGCTCGGCGGGTTCGCCTTGCACCGGCGCGTGACCCCGGTCTCGGATGACATGGTGCGGGCCCAGATTGACCAGTTGCGACGGACCAAGGCCCCCTGGGCACCGGTGGCGGGCCCGGCCGTAGCCGGTGACCTGGTGCAGGTGACGCTCGCCACGGTCGAGGGCACCGAGGTCAAGGACGACAAGCGCTACGACCTGGTGCTGGGCGAGGGGCGCGCCATTCCGGACGTGGAATCCCGCATCATGGAGCTGGCGGTGGGTGCCAGCATCGAGGCGAACGTCCGGCTGCCGGATGACTTCCCCGACACCACCAGACGGGGCCAGGAGCGGGCCGTCCGGATCACGCTGCACGAGGTCAAGCGGCAGGAGCTGCCCGCCGTGGACGACGCCTTTGCCCGCGAGATGGGCGATTTCGAGTCCGTGGCAGATCTGGAGCGGGCCGTCCGGGGGGACCTGGAGCGGAGCGCCGCTGCTGAAGCCGATGCCGACGTCCGACGCCAGCTCCTGGAACAGGTCATGGCGGCCAACAACGTGGTGGCGCCGCGCCCCCTGATCGAGCGCCTCCTGGCCAGTTACGCGCAAGCCTACGAGATTTCCCCAGAGCAGTGGGACCCGTTCGCGACCGAGTTCCGGCCCGTCGCCGAGGGCCAGGTCAAGCGGGACCTGGTGCTGGACGTGGTGGTCGAATCCCAGAACCTGCGCGCGACGGAAGAGGAGCTCGATGCCCGAATCGCGGATCTGGCGCGCCGCCGCAAAGTAGAACCCGGGCAGCTCTACGCCTCCCTCCAGAAGGCGGGACGGTTGAAAGAGGTCGAGCGGGCTATCACCGAGGAGAAGGTCTTTACCTATTTGCTCCAGCAGTCCACCGTGACCGAGGTCTGAGATGGCAACCCTGTATCCACCGTATATCATCGAGCGGTCCAGCCGCGGCGAGCGCACCTACGACATCTTCTCGCGGCTGTTGATGGACCGGATCGTGTTCATGGGCGCCCCGATCAATGACGACGTGGCCAACATCATTATCGCCCAGCTCCTGTTTCTGGAGGCCGACAACCCCGAACGGGACATCTACCTCTACCTGAACTCGCCGGGCGGCATTGTGTCCAGCGGCATGGCGATCTACGACACCATGCAGTTCCTCCGGGCGCCGGTGAACACCATCTGCATGGGGATGGCGGCGTCCATGGCGGCCTTCCTGCTGGCCGCCGGGTCGAAGGGCAAGCGCTCCGCCCTGCCGCACGCCCGTATCATGATTCATCAGCCCTCCGGCGGCGCCCAGGGCACGGCGTCGGACATCGAGATCCAGGCCCGCGAAATCCTGTATTTACGGTCCAAGCTGAACGAGCTGTACGCCAAGCACACCGGCAAGACCGTGGAATCGATCGAGAAGGACATGGACCGGGATCGCTTCATGTCGGCCGAGGAGGCCGTCCAGTACGGCCTGATTGACAAAGTGATCCAAAACAAGGTCCAAATAGAGGACGGCAAGAAGCCGGCTTGACGCCCGGGACCAGGGGGTCCCAAATTGGGCTGACGGGCCACCAAAGAAGGACCGAAGATGGCAAGCGACAAGCACCTGCGGTGCTCGTTCTGCGGAAAGTCCAAGGACTCGGTCCGGAAATTCATCTCCGGCCCGTCGGTCTACATCTGCAACGAGTGCATCGCCCTCTGCAACGAGATCCTGGCGGAGGACGAGGAGCGGGAAGTCGCCGAAGCCATCACCCAGATCCCCACGCCCGGCGAAATCAAGGACGTTCTCGACCAGTACGTGATCGGCCAGGAGCGGGCCAAGAAGGTCCTCGCGGTCGCCGTGTACAGCCACTACAAGCGCATCAACTCCCATTCGAACCGGGACAACGACGTCGAGCTGGAGAAATCCAACATCGTCTTGCTGGGACCGACGGGGGTGGGCAAGACGCTGCTGGCCCAGACCCTGGCGCGCGTGCTCGACGTGCCCTTCACCATCGCCGACGCCACCACCCTCACCGAGGCGGGCTACGTGGGCGAGGACGTGGAGAACATCCTGGTCCGCCTGCTCCAGGCCGCGGACTTCAACGTCGGCGAATGCGAGCGCGGCATCGTCTACATTGACGAGATCGACAAGATCGCCCGCAAGAGCGAGAACCCGTCCATCACGCGGGACGTTTCCGGCGAGGGCGTGCAACAGGCCCTACTCAAGATCCTGGAGGGTACGGTCGCGTCGGTGCCACCCCAGGGCGGGCGCAAGCATCCGCAGCAGGAATACATCCAGGTCAATACCAAGGACATCCTGTTCATCTGCGGCGGCGCGTTCGACGGTCTGGAAAAGATCATCGAGGCACGGACCGGCAGGCGGCAGATCGGCTTCTCCAAAGAGGAGCTGCAAGCCGGGAAGCTGGATGCCCTGAAGCGCAATCCGTACCAGGACGTGGAGCCGGACGACCTCTTGCGCTACGGACTGATCCCCGAGCTGGTGGGTCGGCTGCCGGTCGTCGTCTCGCTGGACTCGCTGGACGAGGACGCGTTGGTGAAGATCCTGCTCGAGCCCAAGAACGCGCTCACCAAGCAATACCGAAAACTCTTCGACCTCGAGGGCGTGGGCCTCACCTTTGACAAGGACGCTCTGCGCGCCATCGCCAAGCGGGCCATCAAGCGGGGCACCGGGGCCCGGGGCCTCCGGGCCATCCTCGAGGACATGATGACCGACATCATGTTCGACTTGCCCAGCCGGGAGGACGTTCGCGAGGTCGTGCTCACCAAGGAGGCGGTGACCGAGGGCCGGCCGCCGCTGGTCGTCACCGAGCGGGCTCGCACCAAGAAAGAGGCCTGACCCCGGTCGCCTTTGTCGGCAGCTACCCGACTGCCGATTTCTCCCTCGCCCCGCCCCACGCCGAGGTGGCGCTCGTGGGCCGATCCAACGTCGGAAAGTCGTCGCTGTTGAACGCCCTCGTGGGGCGCCGTCGGCTGGCCCGCACCTCCCACACTCCCGGCAGGACCCGCGCCTGTAACGTCTTTCGGCTGGATGGTTACTACCTGGTGGACCTCCCGGGGTACGGCTACGCGGCCCTTCCCAAAACCAGCCGTGCCGCACTGGCCCGGCTGCTCCGGGCATACTTCACGGAGCGAACCCCGGCCGGCGCGGTGTGGCTGCTGGACGTGCGGCGCGAGCCCTCGGCGGAGGACGTCGCCATGGGAGAACTCTTCGCGGAGCGGCGGGTGCCCGTCCTGGTGGCCCTCACCAAGTCCGACAAGATCCGCCGCGGGGAGGGCTCCAGGCGCCGCGACGCCATCCGCCGGTCGCTCGGGGTCGAGGTCCCGGAGCACCGGTGCGTGTTCACCAGCGCGCGCACCGGCGAAGGCGTGGGGGAGCTCAGAGCGGCCATCGAGCAGCTCGTAGAGGGCGGACCGGCGGTCGGGCGGACCGGGGGACGGACATGAGAGTTCCCTACCGCTGGGTGCTCTCCACGTGGGGCGGGCTTACCCGTCCGTTCCCCGGTCCGCCGGCCCGCCGGTCCGCCTTGCTCGTCCTGTCCGTCCTGTCCGCCCCCGTGATGGCTCAGGACACCGCCGCCATTGATCCGCGCCTTCCCCCCGCGGGCTTTGGCTCGTTGCGCCAGGAAGACGTCACCGTGCGTCTGGAAACCCCGACCTTTGCGGTGCGGGTCATGCCGCTGGATGAGGCGGTTGTGCGTCTCCTGGCTCCCGACAGCTACGCGTCCCTGCATCGCCTTCGGACCACCCGCGCGGCCGAGGTGATGCGCGCGGCCGACCAGGCGGCGGTGACGGAGCCCGTGCTCTTCGCGGTGACGTTCTTTGGACTCCAGCACCAGGCGCGGTTCGAGGCGGAGGACGTGACCATCACCAGCCGCAACCGGCTGTTCCGCCCCGTGGCGATTCTGCCGCTGTCCCCCCGCTGGCACGAGCAGCAGCTCCGTCAGCGTGAGACCGCCACGGCGTTGTACGTGTACGAGAGCGGGATCGCGCTGTTCGAGCCATTCACCGTATCCTACGGAGGCTTGAGCTCCGATCACTGGGACCGGGTTCTGCCGACGCTCGACCGCGAACGAGCGGCCGTGCTGGCCCGCGCGGCCAGCGGCCGGCGGCAGCCCGACTAGGACGTGCTCACGCTCTCCCCGTTCTGGCTGGTCGCCGGCGGCGGCCTGCTGGTGGGACTGGGCGGGGCGGTGGCCGCTTGGTGGCGGCGGTCCCGCGAGCTCGCCGCCGTCAAACGAGAACTGGCGCGCCGCATCGGGGAGCTGTTTTCCCTCCAGGAGCTGACCTTCCTGCTGTCGGAGTCGCTGCAACCCGACCGGATCGTGCAGCAAGTGGCCCGGTACGCCGTCCGGTTTCTCGAGGCCGATGGCGCCCTGGTGGGACTGGCGCATCCCGCGGATGGCACCATCCGGATCGCGGCGGCCGAGGGCACGCTATCCTACCTGGCCGGAACGATCCTGAAGGAGGCCGACGGTGGCGTCCTGGCCGACGTCATTTCCCGCGGACAGGTGTCGCGCGCCGAGGGAGCGGGCGGCGTGGTGGAAATCCTTCCAGGCTTCGACGTGCGCCGGGCAACGGTGGCTCCCCTGCGCGCGCACGGCGTCACGCTGGGTGCCGTCGCCGTGGTCAATCGGCGGGAGCCGTTCACCGAGGCCGACGTCCGGCTACTCACCTCCGTCGCGGCGCACACCGCGGCCGTGCTTACCAACGGCCGGCTGTTTCAGATGATCCGGATCGGCAAGGAGGAATGGGAGGGCACCTTCGACGCGCTGGCCGACGGGATCGCCGTGTTGGACGGCCGCGGGGTGGTGCGGCGCGCCAACCGGGCGTTCGCCGAGATGACCGGCAAGCCGATTACGGAAGTGGGCGGCCTCTCGTTCGTAGCCGAACTGTTCGGCTCATCACCGGAGGTGGAGAGTCTGTTGGACAGCGCTCGCCGGGGCGAGGGACCGGGTGGGCTCACGCTTCGTTCGGAGCGGCTGCGGCGAGTCCTGCGCCTCCACGCGGCGCCCATGACCCACAGCGAGGTGGGCGGCGCGCTCGTGGCGCTGGTCGAAGACGTGACTGAGCAGAAGGCATTTGAGGCCCAGATCATTCAGCACGAGAAGATGGCGGCCGTGGGTCAGCTGGTCTCCGGCGTGGCTCATGAGCTGAACAACCCGCTCACGTCCATCGCCGGACTCTCCGAGCTGCTCCTGGAACAGGCCGAGACGCCGGCGCGCGCGCGCGACCACCTGCGGGTGATTCACGAGCAGGCCGATCGGGCGGGCAAGATCGTGCGCAACCTGCTCACGTTTGCGCGCCAGGGGCCGGCGGAGCTGGCCAGTGTGGACCTGAACGACGTGGCGCAGCGCACGGTGCTGCTCATTGGCTACGAGGTCCGGCTGCGCGATGTTGACTTGCGCACCGAGCTGGCCCCTCATATCCCTCCGGTCCGGGGAGATCGGTATCAACTCCAGCAGGTCGTGGTGAACTTGCTGACGAATGCCGTGCAGTCCGTCGGCGCGGCGCCACCTGGCCGGCGGCGCCACGTGATGCTGCGCACCAGGCTGGATGGACCGCATATCGTCCTGGAAGTCGAGGACACCGGACCCGGCGTTCCGGAGGAATTGGTCTCACAGATCTTCGCGCCGTTTTTCACCACCAAGGACCCGGGTCAGGGCACCGGCCTTGGACTCTCGCTCGCCTACAACATCGTGGAGCGGCACCGCGGAACGCTCAGCGTCAGCCGAGCACCGTTTGGTGGGGCACTGTTCGTCATGCGTCTCCCCACGGCCCGTCCCTCCACGGCCGTGGCGTCCCGGCTCTCGGCGCCTTCCCCTCCGGTTGCCACGGGAGAAAGAGGCAGGGGCGGGGGCGGGCCCGGTCGGGAGGTGCTGCTGGTGGACGGCGACCCGGCCGTCCGCCGGATGCTGACCGTTCTGTTCACCAGCGACGGCCACCGGGTGGAAGCGGCTCGCGACGCGGCGCACGGCATTGAGCTGCTGGGGGAGCGGCAGTTCGACCTGGTCATCGCCGATCCACGCGCGGGCGTGTCGGCCGGAGAAGCGTTTGCGGATGTCCTTCTGGCGCGGTGGCCCACTATCCGCGAGCGCACCATCCTCGCCACCGCCGACGTGCGGCCCGAGACCGAGGAATGGCTGAAGACTCTGGGGTGTCGCTACTTCCGAAAGCCGTTCAATGCGCGGGAGTTGCGGGCGGCGGCGGGGGAGGTTTTTGCAATGAGCAGTGAACAGTGAGCAGGATACACGGCCCCGGTTTACTGCCTACGTCTGCTCCTGCCTCCGCTTGGCGCGTCCCAGCACCGCGGCGAGGCGGGCCGAGAGGGCGCGCGCCCGGAACGGCTTGCTCAAGAAATCGTCCGCGCCCATCTCGAAGACGCGCACCTCGTTGTCTTCGTCGCCCCGCGCCGTGAGCACGACGACGGGAATGGTGGCCGTGGCGGGCCGCGAGCGCAGATGCGACAGGACGCCGTAGCCGTCCAAGCCGGGCAGGTTGAGATCCAGCACGATGATGTCCGGCGCGTGCCGGTCCACCTGGTCCAGCGCTTCTACCCCGTCGCGCGCCTCCACCACGGCGTAGCCGTCGCGCTCCAGTAGGTCCCGCATCACCCGCCGCAACATGTCCTCGTCATCCACCAGCAGGACGCGCGGATTGGCGGCCATGGCCTTGCGCTCACCCGCGGAGCCCACCAGCTCGAACTCGCCCAGGAGCGGTCGCGGCGAGGCAGCGGGCGCCTCCGCGCCCCCCGACGCCTCCGCCGCCGCCCGACCTTCTTTTGAGTGCCGCGCCGGCGGTGCCGCAACCCCGCCCGACACTCGCCGTGCCCCTGACCCGCGCTCCGGCGGATTGGCGGCGAGGTCCTCCTGCGGGACGTCCACCACCCGCAACAGTTCGTCAATGGTGGACTCGCCGCGCATCACGTGGGAGACGCCACTATCCCACATCGTCTTCATGCCGCTGGCCCGCGCCGCGTCGGAGATGCGATCGGCGGTCTCGTTCGCCCCGATCCGGCGCTCGACCTCCGGCGTGACCGTGAGCACCTCGACGATGGAGAACCGGCCCCGGTAGCCCGTCATGGCGCACTCGGGGCAGCCCACCGCCCGGTAGAGCGGCGTGTTCGCCGGAATCCAGCGGTGCAGCTTGGCGGGGATGGTCTCGACCCACACTTCCTTGCAGGTGGGACACAACCGGCGCATGAGGCGCTGCGCCACTACCCCGCGGAGCGCCGTGGCGATCTTGAACCCCTCGATGCCGATGTCCACCAGCCGTGTGACGGCGTTGGGCGCGTCGTTGGTGTGCAGGGTCGAGAGCACCATGTGGCCGGTGAGGGACGCCTGCACCGCGATCTGCGCCGTTTCTTTGTCGCGGATCTCGCCCACCAGCACGACGTCCGGGTCCTGCCGCAGAATGGACCGCAGCGCCGCGGCAAAGGTGAGGCCCGCCTTCTCGTGCACCTGGACCTGCACGATGCCCGCTAACCGGTACTCCACCGGATCTTCCACCGTGACGATATTCACGCCCTCGCTCTGCACGTGCCGCAGGGCGGAGTACAGCGTGGTGGTCTTGCCCGACCCGGTGGGGCCCGTCACCAGAATGATGCCGTCGCGATTCTCCAGCAGCGTCCGGATGCTGCCCGCTTCGTCCGGATTCAACCCCAGCGCGTCGAGCGACAACACCGTGCGGCTGGAATCCAGGATCCGCACGACGACCTTCTCCCCCAGCGACGCCGGCAGCGTCGAGACGCGGAGGTCCACCGGAATGCCGTTGACCGCTACGCGGGCCCGCCCGTCCTGCGGCCGCAACCGATCCGCGATGTCCAGCGACGAGATGATCTTCATCCGGGAAATGAGCGGCAGTCCGGCGGCGCGCGGGATCTTCATGACCTGGCGAAGCACCCCGTCAATCCGGTAGCGCACCGCCACCCCGCCCTCTTCCGGTTCGATGTGGATGTCGCTTGCCCGGGAAACGATGCCTTCCGACAGGATCAGGTCCACCAGACGCACCACCGGACGCTGGGACGCCTCAGCGGCAGTGATGGCGATTTCGTCCGCCTCCGGCTTCTCTTCCGCGAGCGTGGTGATCTCTGCGCTGGACCGCATGCCCTCGAGCAGCTGGTCCATCACGTTCTCCGGACGGTAATACTCGTCAATCTTTTCCTGGATCTTGGCGGGGCTGGCGAGGTGGATCCGCACTTCCCGGCCGGTGGCAAAGGCCAGGGTCTTCTCACAGTCCAGGTCGAACGGGTTGGCCGCCGCGATCTCCAGGTAGGAATCCGTCACGCGCAAGGGGAGAACGTGATAGCGCCGAGCCACCTGTTCCGTGACCAACTCCCGCGCTTGGCGGTCGCTCAGCGTGAGATCGGCGAGCTTGAGCCGAAAGCGGGTGGCCAGCGCTCCGAGGATCTGTTCGTCCGTCGCCTTCTTGGCCTGCACGGCCGCCGCCCATAGCGACTCGCCGGGGTTCTCACCGCCGCGGATGGCCTCCAGCTGTTCGGCGCCGATCAACTCCTCAACGGTCGCGCTGAGCCACTCGTCATGAAACCAGGGGACGATCCACCTCCTCGTGCCGGGCGCCATGCCCGGACGCCGCAAGATAAGACCCCAAGGGGGCCCGGGCCACAAGGAACCGCTTCAGCGCCACGGCACTCATGAAGAGCTGTCACAGAATGGGCCACAGATCCCGGTGCAGGTCGACGAGCAGGCCAGCGCGGCCGGTAGCTAAACCCACCCCCACTTCCACGCGAACCAAGTGACTCAGCCACTCTACCGCGACCCCTCCGAACGGTTCTGCACCACCGGTTCCAACCCATGGTGCACCGGCGACGATCCCACCCACATACCCGGCGGTGAAAAACGGCGCCACGGTGATGGGACCTCCCGCGGCCGCCAACGGGCCGCCCGTTCCGGTGGACAGTCGCCACTCCGCCGTTCCGCCGGTACCATACCGGCCGCCACAACGGGCGGGACCGCCGCATTGGACCACTTCTCTGCCACCCCAGGTGACCGCGCGGTGGCGCGGCAGCTCCGAGGAGCCCCAGGCCGCCCACCCTGACAGCACCAATACCGTCCCGCCGGTGGAGAGCGCCAGCCGGCCCGTCCCTCTGGCCCGCACAAAACGGCGGCCTTCGCCCGCGCCGCCCTCCAGGGACAGCGTACCTCCGGATGCCGCCAACGAGCCGCCGGGCGCGAGTGCGCCCGCCCGCTCCAGGTCCAGGCGCGCCACGGAGAATCGTCCGCTGCCCAGCGGCGGGTTGCTGCGGTAGGTCCCGTGAACGGGTTGGGCCGTGGTATCGAGATCCCGAGTGCGCTCCACCGCCAGCGTGAGTGCGGCCGTAGTCCGGCCACCCAGGCGCCGTCTCACCCCAACCTCGGCGGCGTCCCGCAACACGTAGTCCCCATAGTCCAGTCCCGCTTCCTGGGCCAGCAGAGAGTTGATCACCCCGCTCGCCAGCGGCTCGTCGCCCACATCCCGCACCTGGCGCAGCACAGCCAGTCTCCATTCACCCCGCTCGCCGGCGCGGCGGATCTGGAGCGTTCCCTTGGCCCGACCATCGCCCGTACCGAACGACGCGAGCGTGCGCACCTCGACCGACCGATCCGACGCCCGCAGCACCCAGCCGCCACCCACCGCCAATCCCTCGACTCGATTGACCCGGACGACATCCGACAGGGAGCGGGCGCCCAACTGGGCGGCAGGCAGCGCTGACAGTAGCCTGGCGCCGGCCACCTGCTCGACCGCGGCATGCACTTCGGCCAGGCTCAACATGCTGGCGTCCGCCGCGCCGGCGATGGCGCTCGCCAAGGGCTCCGGCCAGGGAAAGGCCTCCCGCTCTTCCAGAGGTGCCACCACCACTTCCGGACCCTGGAACGCCGCCTCCGGGAGCGCGGTCTCGAACCGGTAATCGCCGATCTCCCAGCGGCCCCGGATGATGCCGCGCGCCGGCAGGTCCAGCCATTCGGTGCGCCGCCGGATCTCGATCTCCTGTCTCCGGGGAAGCCAGTACCGGCCCTCCCACAACCCGTTGTCCAGCACCACGGCGATGTCTTCCAGGCTGGGATCGAGATAGGCGCTGCGGGTGAACGTGAACCGGAAGCGGACCAACTCGGCTGCGCCCGCGTCGAGGTAGAGCGCCCCCGCCACCCGGGGCGCCCCCGGATCCCGGGGACGCACCAGCACCTCGTAGACCTGCACCGCCCGCTGGGGAAGCTCGAGGGTCAGGGAGTCCACGACCGCATAGTCGTAAAGCAGCCGGCCCGCGGCCGACAGCGGGTGCGGCACGTCCCGCACTTCGTCACCCTCACCCAAACGGATGCGGTCGCCGAAGCCGTTGGTGACGATGCCCAGGTGATCCCGATGGTACTGCATGGCGGTGGGGAGATCGGCCCGGTCGCGCCAGCCGATGATGCGTTGCTTGCTGTGGCCCGGAGCGCGCCAGTACACTTCGACGACGAGTTGATCCGTCTTGATCAAGCGCGGCGGCGTTATCAACCTCTCGCCCAGTTGCCCCAGGAAGAACACGAACCCGTGCGCGCGAGCCTCAAACCCCTGGAGCCCGCTGTCAGACTGGACGCCAGCCCGGCGGGCGATGGCGCGCTCCACCAGCACCGCGGTCGCGGGTCCGTTCCACTCCTGGGCCTGGAGCGCCGGGGCCGTGCAGGCAACGACGCCGAACAGCCTCGCCACGTCCAATCGGCGCATCGTCGCGCAATATCACGGGGCCTATGGCGGGCGGCAAGCGTGACGGCCCTGGCCATGGTTGCGGCATGCGAGGATCTCCAGTTCCCGGGCGGCGAGGTCCTGAACGGAGCGGACCTGATCATGCTCCCCCAGCAGGCAGGTGCCCCCACGCCCTCGGCGGCCACGTTCTACGTGGTGAACTCTCGTGCCGTCGCGCGCACCCTGCGCCACCCCGACAACGTCTTGACCGTGTTCGCCGACCTGGAGTTTCCCTCCGGATCGCTGGCCAGCCTCGATGGGACCACGCTCGGCCCGGACGATTCGGTGCGCGTCACCGTGACCCCGGACGCGGGCCGGTACGGGCTCACGCTCTCGCCCACGGGCCTGCTGTTTTCCAGCGGCGTGGGCCCCACTCTCACGTTGTCCTATGCGCGGTATGGAGACATCTCGGCTGGTTTGGCCTCCTCACGCTATCCCGACGCGCCCGCCTACGCCGCCGCCCTCGACGTATGGCGCGAGGTGGGGCTGGACCGGTGGTCCGTGGCGGCCAGCTCAGGCGGTACCGGATCCGACGGAGTGACCGCGCGGATGAACGGCGGCGGACGCTACGTGGCCGCGGCGCCCCGATGACGGCGGGCGGGTTCGAGGCCTTTGTCGCCCGCGCCGCCCGCAACCCGGGCGCCTTGATCCCCGTGGTCCGCGAGTTCTCGGCGGACACGTTGACACCGGTCGTGGCGTGCGCGGCGGTCAGCCGCCCGCCGTTCGCCTTTCTCCTTGAGTCCCTGGTGGGCGGGGAGCGGTGGGCCCGCTACTCGTTCATTGGCACGGAACCCCGGGAGGCGTGGCGCTACCGCGAAGGACGCGCGGAGCGCTGGACGCCGGACGAGGGATGGGCCGCCGCCGGCCCGGCCCCGGACGTCTTCAGGCACCTGGGCTCCCTGGTGCGCGCACGCGGCGCAGGCGAGCGCCCGCCCGGCCTCCCGCCGTTTACCGGGGGCCTGGTGGGTTACCTCGGATACGACGCCGTCCGTTCGATCGAGCGGCTGCCGTCCCCACCACCTGACGACCGGGGCCTGCCGGACGCCATGTTCATGCGGGTGGACACCCTCGTGATCCTGGATAACGCGTTCGGCCGGGCGTTCATCCTGGCGAACGCGGAAGCGCCCGAGGGAGGCGGACGGGACCAGCTCCGACGCGCGTACCAGGCCGCGGAGCAGCGCATTGACGAGTGGTTCGCCCGACTCGCCAACCCGCCGGCGTTGCCACCGCTCGCCCTGACTGGGACCGGTGAGCTTCATCCCGATTCGCCCTACCCTCGCCCCGCGTTCGAGCGCGACGTCGGGCGGATCCGAGAGCATATTCTCGCCGGTGACGCATTCCAGGTGGTGCTGTCCCGCCGTCAGGATGTGCCGTGTACCGCGAATCCGCTGCAGGTCTACCGCGCGCTCCGCGCGCTGAACCCGGCCCCCTACCTGTTCTTCCTGCGGCTGGACGACCTGGCCCTGGCCGGCAGCTCGCCGGAGGTCCTGGTCCGCGTCGCTGAGGGCGAGGTGACGGTGCGGCCCATCGCCGGCACCCGACCGCGAGGCGCTGACCCCGACCAGGACGCCGGCCTCGCCCGGGCCTTGCTGGCCGACGAGAAGGAGCTGGCGGAACATCGGATGCTGGTGGACCTGGGCCGGAACGACGTGGGACGGGTGGCCGCCTACGGGTCGGTGAAGGTCACGGAGGCGGAGGTCATCGAGCGGTACTCCCACGTGCAGCACATCGTGAGCGAGGTGCGGGGGCGCCTACGCCCCGGCCTGGACGGCCTCGACGCGTTACGGGCCTGCTTTCCCGCCGGCACCGTGAGCGGGGCGCCCAAAGTGCGCGCCATGCAGCTGATTGACGAGCTGGAGCCCACGCGCCGGGGACCATACGCGGGCGCGGTGGGCTATGTGGGTTGGGGAGCCGCGGCGCTCGACACCGCCATCGCCATCCGTGGGGCGGTGCTGGCGGGAGGCCGGGCCTGGGTGCAGGCTGGTGCGGGGATCGTGGCCGACAGCGATCCGGCCCGCGAATTCATCGAGACGGAAAATAAGGCCAGCGCGGTGCTGCGGGCGTTGGCGATGGCGGCGCAAACCACCGGCGATGACGGCCGACGTCGCCCGCCGTCACCCGACCGCCGTTAGCGCCACTCTGAGGCGGGGGATATATTCCGCCGCCGGAGCCCGATGTCCGCATACAAGCTGACCAGCACGTCCGGAGACCAAACGGTGGATCTCGCCGAAGGCCGGCCCATTGTGGTCGGCCGTGCGGTGACCAGCGATCTGCCGATCTATGATCCGACCGTCTCCCGGCGTCACGCGGAGGTGGTGCTCCGGAACGGGTCCGTCTCCGTCCGGGACCTGGGTTCCAGCAACGGCACGTTCATTAACGGCACCCAGCTCACCGAGCAGTCCCTGGCCCAGGACGGCGACACCGTGACATTCGGCAAAGTCGCCTTCCGGCTGCGGGAGGTGACGGCGCCGGCTATGAAACCGCCGCCCAAGCCTGAGGCGCACGCGGGATTCGGCCCGCGCCCACCGGAGGCCACGATCGTTCGGCAGCTCCCGGTTCAGGAGTTGGGCAACATTGAGGCCCGGGTCCAGGGACGGCCCAGCGGCGCCTCCCAGCTCAAGGTGGTGGGCGGTTCCACTGCGGAGCGCCAATCCACCAAGCTGTCCCTGCTGCTGGATATCTCGAAGGAGCTCTCCAAGCAGCAGGAAGTGGACAAGCTTCTCCAAAAGGTGGTGGACATCACGTTCCAGGTCATGAACGTGGATCGGGTATCCATGCTGATGGTGGAGGGCGCCACCGGCGAGCTGGTGCCGCGCGTCTCCAAGAACCGGCTAGGCGACGCGGGCGGCAGCCGGCACGTGCCGCAGTCCATCGCTCGCCGGGCCGTATCCGAACGCCTCGCCATTCTCACCGACAACGCCGCGGCCGACGAGCGCTTCAAGGGCCAGTCCATCCTGATGCAAAGCGTGCGCAGCGCCATGTGCACCCCCCTCATGGGCAGCGAGGGAAAGGTCCTGGGCATCATCTACGTGGACAACATGACGGCCACGCATTCGTTTGGCGACGAGGACCTGGAGTTCCTGATCGCCTTCTCCGGAATCGCTGCTGTGGCGATCGAGAACAGCCAGCTCACCGACCGGGTGCGGCGTGAGGCGGTGGTGCTGTCAAACTTCCAGCGCTACTTCGCACCCAATGTGGCGGCGCAGATCGTCAATCAACAGGGCGCCATTCAGCTGGGCAAAGGCGAGCGGCGGCACGTGGTGATCTTCTTCAGCGACATCCGCGGCTTCACGCCCATGTCGGAGAAGATGGGACCGGATGAGATTGTCACGCTCCTCACCGAGTACTTCACCGAGATGGTGGAAATCATCTTCGAGAATGATGGGACGCTGGACAAGTTCATCGGCGACGCCATCATGGCCATCTGGGGCGCTCCCGTGCCCCACGAGGATGACGCCGACCGCGCCATGCGGGCCGCGGTGGAGATGCAGCGCGTGCTCGGGGAGTTGAACAAGAAGTGGAAGGAGCAGGGACGGCAGAAGGTGCAGATCGGCGTCGGGATCAACTTCGGCGAGGTGTTCGCGGGAAACATCGGCAGCGATCGCCGGCTGGAGTACACCGTGATCGGCGACGCGGTGAACACCGCCTCGCGCTTGTGCTCCAAGGCCGGCCCCGGCGAGATCATCATTTCTGAGCCGTTCTACAAGAGGCTCAAGTCTCCGCCGCCGGTCGAGGCGCTGGAACCCCTCCAGCTCAAGGGAAAGGCGCAGGCCGTGCCGGTCTATCGGGTCAAGCTATAGGGCACCCCGGCTTCCGCCAACAGATCAATCACCAGCCTGAGCGGCAGCCCCATCACCCCGAAAAAGTCGCCGTCAATCCGGTCCACCAGCACGCTGCCCAGCCCCTGCACGCCGTAGGCCCCCGCTTTGTCCAGAGGCTCGCCCGTGGCCACATAGGCCTGAATCTCTTCCGGGGAGATGGGGCGGAACCAGACCTGGGTCACGTCGCACCGCTGGTGCACCCGGGCGCCGGCGGCGAGCGCCACCGCCGTCACCACCCGATGGTCCCGGCCCGCCAGGCGGGCCAGCATTTGGCACGCCTCCTCCGGTGACCGCGGCTTGCCCAGCGTATCCCCGTCCACTACCACGACCGTATCGGCGGCGAGCACCGGGGTGCCGCCATGGCGCGTAACCACCTGGAGGGCCTTCTGGCGCGCGATCCGGGCCGCAAACGCCTCCGGTGCTTCCCCGGTCTCTTGGCGTTCCTCCACGTTGGCCGGATCCACCACGTGGCGAATGCCCAACATGTCCAGCAGCTGACGCCGGCGGGGCGACTGGGAGGCAAGCACGATCATCGGTCAATCACCAGCGTGACCGGCCCGTCGTTCACCAGCTCCACCGCCATCATCGCGCCGAACTCGCCGGTTTGGACCGACAGCCCGCGCCGCCGCAGCGCCGCCACGAATGCCTCATACAGGGGCACGGCCACCTCGGGCGAGGCCGCGGCGACGAACGATGGCCGGCGCCCGCGGCTCACGTCGCCGTACAGGGTGAACTGGGAAACGACCAGCACCGCACCGCCCACCGCCGCCAGATCGCGGTCCATCTTGCCGT
>DASWGV010000178.1:0-30923 GCA_036393515.1 Gemmatimonadales bacterium
GACACCGCGTTGACCCGCATCGCGTCATTGACCACGCACTCTTTGCCCGCGCTCAAGGCCTACCTGGCCGGCGAACAGGCCCTCCGCGCCGGCCGCGACGCGGAAGCGGACGGGCTGTTTCAGGAAGCCGTGAACCTGGACAGCACCTTTGCGCTGGCCAAGTACCGGCTGGCGATTATCACCGTCTGGGTGCCCCGTGCGGACGTCCTGGCCCTGGCCGAAGACGCGGCCAGGCACGCCGACCGGCTCACACCATTGGCCCGCGATCTCCTGTTGGCCTATCGCGCGTACCGCCTGGGAGCAGCCGACCAGGCGGAGCGTTCGTACCGCCAGATCACGGCGACACACCCGGACAACGTCGAAGCCTGGATCATGCTGGGCGAGACCTGGTTCCACCACAACCCCTACCGCGGGCGCAATCAGGAAGAGTCCGAAACGGCGTTCCGGCGCGCCCTGGCCCTCGACTCGATCAATCCCCACGCCCTCATCCACCTCGCCCGCGCCGCCGCGTTCGGCGGGCGGCGTGCCACGCTGGACTCCGTGGTGAGTCAGTTCCTGGCGCTCTATCCGTCCGCGGAGCGCGGCCTGGAGCTCCGCGCCCTGCGCGCGTTCGCGGCAGGGGATTCCCTGGAGAGCCTCCGGGTGATCTCCCAGGCGCTGACCCAATCCGACGTGGGCCTGAACACGGTGTGGGAAGCGGCGGCCCTGTGGACGCAGAACTGGGACTGGGTGGCACGGCTGGCGGGAGGCACCACCCGCGGTCGGGACGCGGTGTGGTTGGGGCACTGGGGCCGCTGGGTGACGGAATTCCCTCTCGCCCGGGGCAGGTTCCTGGACGCCGGGATCGCCGGGGCCTCGGCGTTTCCGGTGGACCAGGGGTGGCTCCTGGAGGCGCGGGCCCTCATGGCGGCCGACCCGTTCTTCAATCAGCCGCGCGCTCAGGTAGCGGCGGTGCGGGACCTGGTCCAACGCAGCCGTCCCTATCCGGTGCAGCCCTACCTCTATGGCCCGCCGGACCCAACCGTCGGGGCCGCGTTTCGCTCCTATCTCCTGGGGCTCCTCAACGCCCGGCTGGGAGACACCGCCAGCGCCCGCGTCCATCTGGGACATCTCGCAATCCGGGGTGACACCGTCATGGAGGGCATCGCGCAGTACCTGGCGGGAGGCCTCCGTGCGGAGCTCCTGCGGACTGAGGGAGATACTGCGGAAGCCCTGGCGCTAGCGGAGCAGGTGGGGCAAGGCACGCTGGGCCCCAACCGCCTCCTGGCGCACTGGAGCACCCGCGAGCGGTTTCTGAAAGCAGAGCTCCTGGCGGCGCAGGGCCGCAATGAGGAGGCGCTGCCCTGGTACGCTTCCTTCCGGAGCCACTACGATCTGCTCTACATGGCACCGGCACATTTCCGTCAGGGGCAGATCTACCAGCGGCTGGGCAACGGGGAACGAGCCCTATTCCACTACGGACGGTTCCTCGCGCTGTGGAAGGACTGCGATCCCGAACTGCGGCCCCTGGTCAGGCAGGCACAGGATGCCGTCGCCCACCTGAGCGCGACCGCTCCGCAATAGCCTGGTGAGGAGCAGTAAGCGCCTTGGAGTCTGGCGGCCGTGGTTCGTGTGCACGGATACTCGGCGGCACCCTCCCCAGTGCCCAAGGCGGACCCGGGACCACCCTACCGTCTGACCTGCTGGATCAGGTTCGCGGGCGTGTGAAGCTCCTCACCTTGCTGTTGTTCGTCGCCTTTGCGTTCGATCCGATGCTGACCGGCGTGATCTGGTTGGGCGCTCGCGTCACCGGCGGGCTCCTGCCAGCGGACGTTCTCGCCAACGCCGAGTTCCTCTGGCTCGACGCCACCGGCCTGGTAGCGTCCGCGGGACTCTGGCGTGAGCCCAACCAGAGCCCGGACCTCACGGCTTCAATACCTTGTCTCGGGATGTCTTGGGGCACTTCGAAGTCGCCATGACGGTACCAGCCGGACCAAGTTACATGTAGCCTGGTAGACCCGCGTTCCTTCAGCGGAGCAGTCCCTCGGTCGCGAACAACGCGTCCAGATTGATCTCACCCAACTGCCGGCCCCTCAGCACCCAGAGGAGCCGGCCGCGGTATTCCGTGGCCGTCGGCGGCTGGGCGGTGAAGTCCCAGACCGTGACGCTGCGCGCGTCCACATCAACGATCCAGTACGCCGGGACCCCCGCGATCCGATACTCGTCACGCTTCTCCCGGAGATCGCGAGCCGCGGTGGACGGCGACAGGATCTCGACCACCAGGTCCGGCACGGTCGTCAGGTCCCGGCGCCTGACGGGAAGCGGGAGCTTGGCCCGTCCAATGAACACCAGGTCCGGGATTCGGGCTCGAGTGTGGCTGACCCGGAACGTCATCTGATGGAGCGTCAGGCCGTGCCCTCGGTCGTCGGCGAGCCGCGCAAACTCGCGGCCCAGCCGTCCCGCGACGAGTTGATGAGGGGCGTCGGGGCCGGGCGTCACCACCAGCTCCCCGTCCACCCACTCGTACCACAGGGTCTCGTCCTGGCCCTCGAAGTCCAGGAACTCCTGGTAGCTGACCTTGCGGGTGGTTTCCACTGGCACAAATGTAGCTTCCCGGATGAGTCCCACCACAAGCTGATGGACGGGGATCAACCGGTCGTCAACGCTGGGCCCGGCCCTACTTCACCACGCGTATCCGCTCCGCCACGGGATAGAGCCATTCCACACCGCGGTCCGTCACGACGGCATCGTCCTCCAGCGGGATGCGCAACTTCTTGCCGCCCCACTCGACGATCGGCGTGTAGGCAAACAACTCGATCGAAATGAAGTTGGTCGGCTTCAGCTCGAAGGTGAGCTGCTTGGGGTTGAAGAACGCCAGCGACGGGCCGCTGCCGTGGCCCCAATCGCCCACTGCGTGCGGACCGATGATGAACTCCACCGTGGTGTCCGCCGAGGGCCGGTTGAACTCGGCCATCCGCTTGAAGCCGCCCGCCTCGATGGCGGCATGCGTTTCCTCCAGCGCTTGCTGCGCGGTGCGGCCCGGCCGGATGGCGCGGCGTATAATCTCGCCAATCCGGACACCGTTGGCGAACGCCCGCCGGTAGCCGGCCGGCGGCTCGGTCTCACCCTCCCGCAGGACGTATGCGATGCGCTTCATGTCGGTCCACTGCCCCAGGAAGCCCACGCCCCAGTCTATCATCAGCAGGTCGCCCCGCCGGATGATCCGATCCGACGACGTGGCCTCGATGCCGTCCGGCCCGGTGACGTAGACGGACGGCATGTCGAAGGATGAGCCGAGTCCTCGCTGGAGCAGCTGATCCCACATCCACCAGGCCACGTCCTCCAGCGTGGTGACGCCGGGCGTGATGACCTCGTTGGAGAACGCGCGCTCGGCGATGACGCGCGAGATCTCGCCGGCCTCGCCCATGGCGGCGATCTCGGTGGCGGTGTGCCGCGAGCGATAGTCGGAGAACAGCTTCTCGGCGGACACCAGCCGCGCCGCGAGCGGCTGGCCCAGCGTGGCGATGAGGTGCTGGTAGGACGTGTGCGAGAGCCCGTCCGCGAGCCCGATGTCCGGCGCCATGTTCACCGCGATACGGCGGGGATTCCGCTCCGTGACCAGGGCCCTGAGCTCCGACGCCGCGCCGAACCGGTCGTAGACGCCGCAGCGCTGGAGTGAGTAGCCGCTGGCGCCGAGCACGACACGCTCGATGCGATCCCCACCCCGGTCCGTGAACACCCAGTACGCCCAGCCTCCCACGTAACCGCCACCCAGGTCCTGCCAGAGCGGGTCGAGCAGGCCCTCACGCATGACGATGATCCAGACGTCCATCCCATTCTCGCGCATCGCTTCCGGCAGGATGCGGTCGAACTTCTCCTGCCGGATCTGGCAGGATCGCTGGTAGCGGCGGCGGGCCTCCTGCGATTGGGCCGGCGCCGGCCCGAGGACGCCAACGGCGAGCGCAAGGAGCAGTATGGTCAGCATAAGTGATCGCGCAGGGCAGTCGCGAGTGCGAGACTCAGCTAGGGACGCTCCGCTGATGACCGGTGCAGCGGTCCCCTAGCGTATCTCGGTAGCGGGACGGCGGCAAGGGAAATGTCGCCTTTACACCCCGTGGCGCTCCGGCTACAATCCCACTCCCAGCCTGTCATTTTGACTTACCGCGAGCCGCCGCATGCCGAAACGAGACTTCCTGGCAATCACAGATCTTTCCAAGGCGGAGCTGACCGCCTTGCTCGATCTGGCGGCGCAGATGAAAGCGGGGAAGTACCGGGAACGGCCGCTCCGCGACAAGGTGCTCGCCATGGTCTTCGCCAAGAGCAGCACGCGTACCCGGGTGTCCTTTGAAGTCGGCACCATGCAGCTGGGCGGCCACGCCCTGTTCCTCTCCGCCCGCGACATCCAGCTGGGTCGCGGCGAACCCATCAAGGACATGGCGCGCGTTCTCTCGCGCTACGTGCATGGGATCATGATCCGCACGTTCGGCCACGAGGACGTGGAGCAGCTGGCTCAGCACGCCACCGTGCCGGTGATCAACGGCCTCACCGACCTGCTGCATCCCTGCCAGGTCCTGGCCGATTTGCAGACCATTCGTGAGGTGCTGGGCACCTGGAACGGCAAAGTCGTGGCGTGGATCGGCGACGGGAACAACATGGCCAATGCCTGGCTCCAGGCCGCCGAGGTGCTGGGGTTCGAGTTGCGCCTGGCGTGCCCGGAGGGCTACGAGCCCAATCACGCCATCTTTGAGCGGGCCAAGCGCGCCGCGAAGGTGAGCATCACGGAGCTGCCCGAGGAAGCCGTGCGCGGCGCGCACGTGGTGAACACGGACGTGTGGGCTTCGATGGGACAGGAGGGCGAAGCCGAGAAGCGCGCCCTGGCGTTCAGGGGCTACATGGTGGATACGGAGCTGATGGGCCTCGCCGCCAAGGGCGCGATCTTCCTGCACTGCCTGCCCGCCCACCGTGGCGAGGAGGTGGAAGAGGCGGTGTTCGAGGGTCCGCAGTCGCGGGTGTTCGACCAGGCCGAAAACCGGCTGCACGCCCAGAAGGCGCTGCTCGCCACCCTCATGGGATGAAGGACGAATCGCACGATGAGCGCTGACCAGTTGAAACGCACGCCGTTCTACGACCTGCACGTGGCCGTGGGCGCCAAGATGGTCCCGTTCGCGGGCTACGAGATGCCGGTCCAGTACCCCACCGGCATCACCCGGGAGCACGAGATCGTGCGCACCGGCGTGGGCGTGTTCGACGTATCGCACATGGGCGAGTTCGAGGTGAGCGGGCCGGACCGGAACGCGTTCGTGAATCGCCTGACCTGTAACGACGTGGGTGCGCTGGTGGAAGGGCAGGCCCAGTACTCGGCGCTCCTCACGGATCAGGGCACGTTTGTGGATGACTGTCTGGTGTACCGCTTTGAAGACCGCATCATGCTGGTGGTCAACGCGTCCAACCTGGAGAAGGATTGGAACCATGTGGTGGACCGCAAGGCGGGCATCAACGTCCGCCTGAAGAACATCTCGGATGACGTGGCGTTGCTCGCGGTGCAAGGCCCCAAGGCGGAAGCCATGCTCCAGCCCATCACCAAGATCGGCCTGGGCAAGATGGGCTACTACCACTTCGACGTGGGCCACCTGGCCGGCATCGAGTGTTTTGTGTCCCGCACCGGGTACACCGGCGAGGACGGCTTCGAGATCTACTTCCGTCCGGCGCACGCCGAGGTGATGTGGCACGCGCTGATTGGGCCGGGCCGCGGCGCGCCGGTGGGGCTGGGGGCGCGGGATTCCCTGCGGCTGGAGGCGGGCCTGGCACTGTACGGCAACGACATTGACGACACGGTCAACCCGTATGAGGCCGGCCTGGGCTGGATCGTGAAGCTGGACAAGGGCGCGCCCTTCACCGGCCGCGCGGCACTGGAGCAGGTGAAGGCCAAGGGACCCACCCGCCGGCTGGTCGGCTTCACATGCGTGGAGAAGGGCGTGATCCCCCGGCATGGGTACGACGTGTACCTGGCGGACCGCAAGGTGGACGTGGTGCGGAGCGGGGGCTTCAGTCCCACCTTGAAGACGGCGATCGGCACGACGTACTTGCCGACCCACTCCATCGCTCCTGGCACCAGATTCGGCATTGACTGCCGTGGCAAGAAGGTGGAGGCGGAAGTGGTGAAGCTGCCCTTCTACAGGGGCAGCGTGCGAACGGGGAAGAAATGACGACCGGTGCTTCGCGCAAGTCGTGCGATAGGTCCTTCGGCCCCTCCAGTGCGCGAGTACGGCGAGCGGGTACGCCGGGCGGGGCGTCACTGACGTGGCCCTCCGGACCCACCGCACGACTTGCGCGGACGTAGACGCTGGCACCTGACGTGTCCGTCCGCATCGCGATCCTGACAATCTCGGACCTGGGTGCGCGCGGTGCACGCCAGGACCTCTCGGGCGACGCGATCGCCGCATGGGCGGCGGAGCGCGGCTACACCGTGGCCGCTCGCGCCGTGGTTCCGGATGAGACCGACCGGATCGCCGGTGCCATCACTGGCTGGGCGGACGACGAGGTCGCGGACGTGATCCTCACCACGGGAGGGACCGGCCTCGCCCCGCGGGACGTGACCCCGGAAGCGACCGCGGCCGTGCTGGACCGGGAAGCGCCCGGCCTGGCGGAGGCCTTGCGGGCCGCGGCGCGGGATCGGTTTCCGCGCAGCGCCCTGTCGCGCGGCCGGGCCGGGGTCCGCGGTGCGGCGCTGATCGTGAATCTCCCGGGCAGCCCCGGGGGCGTGAAGGATGGCCTTGCCGTGCTGGAGCCGCTGATCGAGCACGCCGTGCAGCTGCTCACGGACGCCCCCACCGATCATGGGTAGCCCTTCCCGCTCGCGGCTCACGGCGCACGACTCAGGCTCCCATGCCTGACCGCGTCCTCATTTCCATGGACGACCTCGAGACCGCGGTGCGGGCGAACGCGGCGTTCGAGCAGGCGGGATTCCAGACCACCCTGGTGGCGCCCACCGACGACGTGGTGGCGGTGCTGGGCCAGAGCGATCCCGACGTCGTGGTTCTGACCGGCGCCCTGCACGATCCTCCGGCCGGGCTGCTCATGGAGCACGCGCGCGACCGGGCCATCTCCACGCTGGGGCTGGTGGAGGGGCAGGACCCGGACCCGCAGTACCTGGCGCGGCACCTCGGGCTCACCGCGTGGATGGCCAAGCCGGCCCAGCCCGGGGACGTGGTCCAGGCCGCCCGGCGGCTGATGGAACGGCGCCGGCTCCAGGAACGGACCGGCATCATGGGCGAGAGCCCGGCCATTCAGGAAGTCCTGGTCAAGATCGAGCAGATGGCCCCGGTGAGCAGCACGGTGCTGATCGAGGGGGAATCCGGCACCGGCAAGGAGCTGGCGGCCCAGGCCATCCACCAACTCTCGCCCCGGCGCGACCAGCCGTTCATCGCGGTGAGCTGTTCGGCGCTGCCGGAGACTCTGCTGGAGTCGGAGCTGTTCGGGCACGAGAAGGGTTCTTTCACGGGCGCCGCCGAGCGGCGGCTGGGTCGCTTCGAGCTGGCGAACCACGGCACCCTGTTGCTCGACGAAGTGGGCGAGATGCCGCTGGCCACCCAGGTCAAGCTGCTGCGGGTGCTGGAGAGCCGGTCGTTCTTCCGGGTGGGCGGCGTCCAGCCCATCCACGTGGACGTGCGGGTGGTGGCCGCTACCAACCGCTCGCTCAAGGAAGAGGTGACCCTGGGGCGGTTCCGGGACGATCTGTTCTACCGGCTCAACGTCCTGTCCATCTATCTCCCGCCGCTGCGGGAGCGAAAGGCGGACATTCCCCGCCTGATCCGGCGGTTTGTGCGCGAGCTGTCGCGGGAGCACGGCCGTGCCTTTCCCGGCATCTCGCCGGACGCCATGGACGTGCTGGTCAACGCGCACTGGCCGGGGAACGTGCGCCAGCTGCGCAATCTCATCGAGTCCATGGTGGTGCTGGCGCCCGGGCGCGAGATCCAGGGCGCCGACATCCCGCCGGACGTGCGGGAGGGGGGGACGCGCCTCCTGCCCATGCGGGTGGCCGGCGCGTCGCAGAGCGCCTCGGGACACGAGCTGGAGTTCATCTTCCGCTCGCTGGTGGAGCTCAAACTCCAGATGGAGGATCTCCGCCGGCGCATGGACGAAGCGCCCGGCCGCGTGGAGGTGATTGACGTCACGCGGCCCCGGGTGTACGGCGAGGTGGTGGCGGGTACCGCGGTCGGGCCTGGAGGGGACGAGCTCGGGCCCCGCGGGGACGACGGCGACGCGGGGGAGGAGGAAACCGTGGTGTACCGCTCGGGTATGAGAATGGCGGAAGTGGAGCGGGCCGCCATCGAGGCGGCCCTGCGCGAAGCCCGGGGGAACCGCCGCCGCGCCGCCGAGCGGCTGGGGATCGGGGAGCGGACGCTCTACCGGAAGATCAAGGAGTACCAGCTGGTGTAGGGATCGCGGCCTCCTGGCTACCGAACGATCGGCCCGGGCTGACCATCCAGGTCGCCGTCCTCGAATGCCTCCAACGAGGTCTGGATGTTAGCCTCGATCGCCGAGCGGTTCGCCGGATCTCGCGGATCGAGCCATTCGCCGGCGGCGCTCAAGAACCAGCGTTCGGTACGGAGCACGAGCGTAACTCGGACCCCCGTCGGCTCGTCGCCGCCCCCGATCACCAGGACCGGATCGAGGAGGATTTCCATGTCGCGGTCCAGCGCCGCCGTGAAAACGAAGGAGTCCGCGCCGCCGTTCAGCGACACACGACCCGTGATGGCAATGCTGGCGTCGGCGACATCCGGATGCTGGGCGATGATCGTCTCTTCGGCCGCGTCGCCGGATTCAAGCTTGTCAATGGAAATCTCGATTTCCTTATAGGTCCCCGCCGGCACGGCGATCGCAGCCTCGGCAGTGACCGGCTCACCGGTCAGGTCCAGTACGACGACGCGCGACCCGTCCAGCACCCAGTCAACGGAGCCGTCCACGCCGGCCGTCTCGAGCTTGATGGTGCCCAGCACCAGCCGAAGTCGGTCGATGTGCACTGCGCCCGACGCACTACTGACCGTGGCCTGATTCAGGCCCGCGGCGACCACGGCGACGGTGATCCCCTGGGCCGGCCCTAGCCCCGCAACGTCGCCGCACCCTAATGCTAGGGTGCCGACCGCCACGCAACGCCACGACCGCCTGATGAAAATCATGGTTGCCTCCTACCCGGGTCGCATCCACTCCGGTGGATGTTCTGAATCGTCACTGCTTGCCCACCGGACGCCTCTACCGTACCAGTAGCATGGCTCTTTGCCGGCCAAGGGGGCGTCAGTATAATACCCCAATCGGTCCGCCGGATACCCAGTTCCAGCGGTGGTGTGACGCGGATCACCAAGCGTGTTTGGGAGCGCGAACATGAAACCAACGTCCAGGGTGCTCGTGGCGGCTGGTGCTGCCCTGCTCGGGGCATGCGGGGGGACCACGGAGATCACCGTCGAGAACCTTGAGGGTACGTGGGATGCGACGGCGTACGTCTTCACCAACAAGGCCAACTCGTCCCAAACGGCGGACATCGTTGCCCTGTTTGGCGCCACCTTGACGCTGATGGTCCAGGCGGACGGCACCACCACGTCCACCTTCAATAATGGCCAGGGGAGTTCCTCTTCCAACTCCGGAGCGTTCACTGCTGCGGGTACCGCGCTGACGCTGGCGGGCGTGACGTATCAGGCGGCCCTGGACGGGGATCGCTTGACCTTGACGTTTGATACCGGCGAGTACGACTTCGACAATAACGGGTCGGCCGATCCGGCAACGGTGCGAGTCAGCCTCGAGCGCCGCTAAGGCAGCCCGCCAGGCGCCTCACCCCGCGCCGTCTCGTCCAACACCTCCCGCACCTTCCGTAACAGCGCGTTGGGGGTGAACGGCTTCTCCAGATAATGCACGCCGGCGTCCAGCAGCCCGTGCCGCGCAATGGCGTCGTCGGTGTACCCCGAGATGTAGAGCACCCTGGTGCCGGGCCGCAGGGCCAGGAGCCGCTCCACCATGGGCTTGCCCGCCAGTTCGGGCATCACTACGTCGGTCAGGACCAGGTGCAGCGTTCCGTGGTGGCCTTCCGCTATCGACAGGGCCTCCTCCCCGTGCTTGGCCTCCAGCACGGTGTATCCCTGTTTCCGCAGCACGTGAACGGCGAGTGCCCGCACGCCGCCGTCGTCCTCCGCCAGGAGGATCACCTCCGAACCGCCGCGGGGTGGCGCCTCGGCGCCGCGTCCCACCAACTCCGGCAGGTCCGGCACCCGCGGCAGGTAGACCTTGAAGGTGGCGCCCTGTCCCGGCTCGCTGTACACCCAGATGTATCCGCCGCTCTGTTTCACAATGCCGTACACCGTGGCCAGCCCCAGGCCGGTGCCGCGCCCCATGCCCTTGGTGGTGAAGAACGGCTCGAACAGGTGTGCCTTGGCCTCTTCGGAGAGTCCGGTCCCCGTATCGGCCACCGCCAGCATCACGTACGGGCCCGGTCCCACCCCCTGGCGCACCCGCGCGTAGGTCTGGTCCAGGTCCGCGTTCCTGGTGGTGATGGAGAGGGTGCCTCCCTCTGCCATGGCGTCGCGGGCGTTGACCGCCAGGTTCAGGAGGACCTGCTCCACCTGGCCGGGATCCACCCGCACCGCCCCCAGCCCGGACGCCAGGTCGGTCACCAGCTTCACGTCCTCGCCCAGCAGCCGGCGCAACATGCCCTGAAGCCCACTCACGCTGTCGTTGAGGCTCAACACGCGCGGTTGGAGAATCTGTTTGCGGCTGAAGGCCAGGAGTTGTCGGGTGAGGGTCGCCGCCCGCTCGGCGGCGCTCTGGATCTCGAGAATGTCGGTGCGGAACGGGCTGCTCGGCCCCACGTCGTCCAGCAACAGTGCGCTGGTGCCGAGAATGGCGGTGAGGATGTTGTTGAAGTCATGGGCCACGCCGCCGGCCAGCCGCCCCACCGCCTCCATTTTTTGCGCCTGGCGGACCTGGTCCTCCAACCGCTTGCGCTCGGTAATGTCGTACCCCACGCCGATCAACAGGTCGCCGGGACCCTTCGACTGGTTCCACAGGAGCCAGCGGGAGGTGCCGTCCTTGGCCCGCACGTCGCGCTCGTACTGCTCGGCGGGCGGAGCGACCTCGCCAAGTGCGGCCCGGCCCGCCATCTCTCGCTGCAGTTGGCCATCGGCCGGATCGCGGTAGGTGAGGCGCCACCAGCCGTCGCCCTGGACCTCCGCCGGCGCGTACCCCAGAACGGTCTCCACGGCGGGACTGGCGTAGCGGATGCCCCCATCGCGGCCGCTGACCAGCACCACGTTGCCAATCTGCTTCAGGATGCTGTCCGACAGGCGCAGCGCGTCCTCGGCGCGCACCCGCTCGGTCAGGTCGTGCACCGCGCCCACCAGGTGAGTGCACCGGCCCTTGGCGTCGAACACCGGCGCCACGCTGACCTCGCCGGTCAGCCGGCCCCCGGGATACTCGGAGGTCTCCTCCCAGCGCACGATGCGCTTCTCGCGCATGGCCTGAGCGTACCGCTCCAGCGCATGGGCCCGGCCGGGTTCCGGAATGACCTCGTCCAGCCGTTTGCCCACCACCTGATCCGGGGACAACCCGGTGACCGCCAGGAACGCGCGATTGACCGATGCGAACCGGAGCACGCCGTGCCCTTCCACCGCCAGCCGGAACAGCACGTCGGCGGTGGTATCGTAGATGGAGGACATCTGCTGCTCGCGTTCCCGCAGCGCGTGCTCCACCCGGCGGCGTTCCACCACCTCCGCGCTCAGGTCCGCCGTCCGCTCTTCCACCAGCTGTTCCAGCCGGTTGCGCAGGCGGGTCCGCTCCAGCGCGAACGCGATCTCGTTGCCCACGCCGTACAGCACCGCCAGATCGCCTTCGGCGAACCCCTGCGCGTCCTCCCGCATCAGGTTCATCACGCCCAGCATCCGGCCTTCGCAGTGCAGCGGCACGCTGGCGTGAACGCCCGTCGCCTCCCCGCCGGCACGGTGTAGACGCTCGCACTCGATCATATTACAGGCGTCGTCCAGCTGGCCCGCCAGGAGCATGCGGCGACACCGGCAGTCGCCCTCCAGGGCGCGGGGACCGGTCAGGGCCCGGGGCAGGTCGCGCCCCCCGGCGAACCGGAAACTGGACGCCCCGTCGCGCAGGGAGATCCAGCCCGACTGCACGGCCGGCAGGCTCACCACGTGGTCCAGCGCGGCGCCCACCACGTCCTCTTCCGTCTGGCAGACATTGAGTCCTATGGAGAGGCCGCGTAGCGCGGCCAGAGTCCGGCGCGCATCGGCCAGCTCGGCCGCCGGGGCGCGCGCGGGCCTGGCGGAGTCGCGCGAGCGGGGGGAGCGCCGGGTTCCCGCCATCAGGGTCTCACGCCGGCGCCAGGGTCACGGCCGGTCCAGCACCTGCCGGACCCGGGCCGCGAGATCCTGGGGCGTGAACGGCTTGTGCAGGAACGCCGCCTTGGCTTCCAGTACGCCCCGGTGGACGATTGCGTTCTCCGTGTACCCGGACATATAGAGCACCTTCATGGCGGGTCGCGGGCCGGCCAGCTCCTCGGCCAGCTTCCGACCGCCCGACCCCGGCAGGACGACGTCGGTGATCAGCAGGTGAATGGGACCGGTGAATTCCCGGGCCAACAGCGCGGCGGGCCCACTGTCGCCCGCTTCCAGCACGTCGTAGCCCAGGCCTTCGAGCACCCGCCGGGCCAGCGCGCGGACTCCCGCCTCGTCCTCGACCAGCAGAATGGTTTCGGAGCCCCGTTGCGGCGCCGGGGCCGCCACGATCTCATCGGAGTCGACCAGGTCCGTTACCAGGGGCAGGTAAATCTTGAAGGTCGAGCCCTCATTGGGCTCGCTGTACACCCAGATGAACCCGCCGCTCTGCTTGACGATCCCGTACACCGTGGCCAGCCCCAACCCGGTGCCGTGGCCTTTTTCCTTGGTGGTGTAGAACGGCTCGAAGATGTGCGCCATGGTTTCCTGGGACATCCCCGTGCCGGTATCGCTCACGGCCAGCAGCACGAACCGCCCCGGTTGCACCGGGAGGTGCCCCTGGGCATAGGACTCGTCCAGGTCCACGTTGCTGGTCTCGATGGTGAGCTTGCCGCCGTCCGGCATAGCGTCCCGCGCGTTCACTGCGAGGTTCACGATCACCTGCTCCATCTGTCCGGGATCGGCCCGTGTGGCGCCGAGCGTTGGAGCGAGGTTGCTCACGATGTCAATGTTTTCCCCCAGCGTGCGGCGCATCATGCCGTCCAGGCCGGCGATCAGGGCGTTCAGGTCAAGCACCCGGGGCGCCAGGATCTGCTTCCGGCCAAAGGCCAGCAACTGGCGGGTCAGGGCGGCCGCGCGGTCGGCCGCCTTGCGAATCTCCGCCACGTCCGCCCGCGGCGCCGCGTCGTCGGACAACTCCTGGAGCAGCAGCTCGCTGTAGCCGATGATGGCGGTGAGGATGTTGTTGAAGTCGTGGGCCACGCCACCGGCCAACTGTCCCACCGCCTCCATCTTCTGCGCCTGGCGCAGCTGGTCCTCCAGGCGCCGCCGCTCCAGGCCGGCCTGGACCGCCGGCCCCAAACGCACCAGCCGGTCCTTGAGGATGTAGTCGGTGGCCCCGGCCTTCATGTACTCCACCGCGGTCTCCTCATCCAGCGAGCCGGTGACCAGGATGAAGGGCAGGCCGGGCGCGTGTTGCCGTGTCAGCTGGAGCGCCGCCCTGCCGCCAAAGCCGGGCAGGTTGTGATCCGAGATGACGATGTCCGGGCGAAACTCCTGCAACTGGGCTTCGAAGGCCGCCGCGCCGTCCACCCGGCGCAGGACGAAGTCGAGCTGCGCCTTCCGCAGCTCCCGCTCGGTCATCTCCGCATCCAGCGGCTGATCTTCCACCAGGAGTACGCGGATCGGCATGGGCTACTCGGGGGGTTGGTTCAGCAGCAGCCAGTACAGGCCGGCGTCGCTCACCGCCTTGACGAACGCCTCGAACTCCACCGGCTTGACGATGTAGCTGTTGACGCCCAGCGCGTAGGCCTTCTTGATGTCCGGCTCTTCCCGCGAAGAGGTCAGCACCACCACCGGCAGGACCCTGGCGTGCGCGTCCTGGCGTACCTGCCGGAGCACCTCCAGGCCGTCCACCTTGGGCAGCTTGAGGTCCAGCAGCATCACCTTGGGCAGGAGCGCGCCGGCGCGCTCGGCGTACGGCCCCCGGGCGAACAGGAAATCCAGCGCCTCGGCCCCGTCGCGGACCACCTGGATGCGGTTGGCCAGGTTCACGTGCTTCAGGGCCCGCAACGTCAGCTCCACGTCGTTGGCGCTGTCCTCCACCAGGAGGATGGCGACTTCGGTTGGTGCCGTCACGTCAGATCTCCACGCCGGGCAGGGAAAAGAAGAAGGTGGCTCCGCGGCCCGGCGCGGCCTCGGCCCACACTCGGCCTCCGTGCCGGTGCACCACCCGCTGGACAATGGCCAGTCCCACGCCGGTGCCTTCGAAATCCTCGGCCCGGTGCAGCCGCTGGAACACGCCGAACAGCTTGCCGGCGTATTCCATGTCGAACCCCACGCCGTTGTCCCGCACAAAGAACACGACTTCGCCGTCCCCGTTCCGCGCGCCGATCTCCACCAGGGGCTGCGCCGCCTTCCGGCTGAACTTCAGGGCGTTGCCGATGAGATTGGCCCACGCCTGCCGGAGCAGGACCCCGTCCCCGCGTACCGCCGGCAACTGGTCCACCACCACCCGCGCCGGGTCATTGGCCGCCGCCGCCCGGCAGTCCTCCGTGGTCGCCCGCGCCAGAGCCGTCATGTCCACCCGACCCGTCTCCAGCGTCTTGCGCGAGAGCCGAGAGAAGGTGAGCAGGTCGTCAATCAGTTGGCCCATGCGGCTGGTGCTGCTGCGGACCACGCCCAGCAGCCGCTGGGCTTCGTCGTCCAGCGCCGATCCGTAGTCGTCCAGCAGGATGCGGGAGAACCCGTCAATCGCCCGGAGCGGCGCGCGCAAATCGTGCGAGACCGAATAGCAGAACGTGTCCAGCTCGGCGTTGACCGCTTCCAGCTCGGTGATGCGCCCCGCCAACTCCTGGTTCAACCGCTCGATCTCCGCCAGCCCGCGCTCCCGCTGGGTGATGTCGGTGAACGCCGCCACCGCCGAAGCCAATTGCCCGTCGCTTCCGTAGACCGGGGCGGCCCACACCTCGATCCGGACGTTCTTGTCCGGCCGCCGGATCTCGAAATCCGCCGCGTGGGCCTCCCGGCCCTGAAGCGCCTGAACGATGGGCTGTTGGTCGCCCGGGTAGGGCTCTCCGGTGCCGGTCCGGTAGGCCTGGTGGACCCGGGCCAGATCTTCGGCGCGTGCATCCGGCGCGATGCCGCGGCCCAGGATCTCCTGGCTCATGCGGTTGGCCAACTGGGGTTTGCCCGCCGCATCCACCACGTAGACCGCCACCGGCAGGGAGTCCAGGATCTGGCGCAACCGGCTTTCGTTGTCCCGCAGCTGCCCCAATGCGGCCTCAAGCGCCTGGGTGCGCTGGGCCACGGTGTGCTCCAAAGCCTGCTGGACCTGCTGGATGCGTTCCCCCGCCTGATTGAAGGCCTGCGCCAACCGCCCCAGCTCATCCTGACGAGCTATGGGCACGCGCCGGTCGTAGTCCGCCCCTCCCATGGCCGCGGTCGCCCGGGTGAGCGCCTGAATGGGCTGGGTGATCCGCCGGCCCACCGCCCACGCCGCGGCCAGGCCACCCGCCAGGAACAGCGCCGCGATCACCAGCAGCCGCCGGAGGAACACGCGCGCCGGCGCCAGCACGGTGGCGCGGGGAAACTCCACCATCACGATCCAGGACGCTCGGCGCAGCGGGGCGGCCGCCGCGAACCGCGGCCCGCCGCCGCGGTCGTACCTCAACAGCCCGGAGAGGAGGGCCAGATCCACCGGAGGCGGAGGAACCGGGCGGAGCAGGTCGGTCCACACTCCGCTGGGCGGGCTTCCGATCAGGAGCGCGGCGCCGGAGCCGATCAGCCGGGCAAGCTGCTCCAGACCCTCCGCCGTGCTGCCGATGTAGCGCCATTGAACCAGATAGCCGAGGTGGGCGCCGCCGTCGCGGACGGAGGCCAGGGCCGGGAAATAAATGCTATCCGCCAGCGCACGTAGTCCACCCAGCCGCGCGGAGTCACGCCCTCCAACCTCCGCCAACACAGCCGCGGCGAACGCCGAGTCCAGCCGGGCCCCTTGCCGGCCACCGGCCAGGAGGGCGCGGCCATTGGCATCCCAGAGGCCCACCGCCGCCACCACCTCCGGTCGCGGGCCGGCATACCTGAGCGCGCCTTCCGCGGCCGCCCGAGCGCGGGGGGAGGCTGCACGGAGAAACGCCACGAATGCCGGATGCCGCGCCGTGCTGTCCAGCCGCTTGAGCACGTCATAGGCGCCGGTGTCGAACGACGCGGCGTACTGCTGCGCCACGCTGCTCAGCCGCTCGCCCGCCCCTCCCCGGGCGGAGCGCACCGCTTCCACGTAGGCCGCGGTAGACAGGGCCACAATGACAGCCAGCAGCACGCCACCCTGAAGCACAGGCAGCTTCCACTCGATGGACCACTGCGACCAGGTTCGCAGAGCCATGCGTCTCCTGAGCCTAAAGGAAGGCGGGACTGCCCCTCGTAATGATTGGGCCGTCCCCCGCGCCCGGAAAGCGCGCTATTGGGACACTGAGGGGCGTTTTCGGGACATTTGACCCCGTAACTGGCTGATTGGTCGGAGCTTGGCCGGCGGCGCCTATGCAAAGGAGGGTATCGGGTCAAACGCCGCCAGACGGGAACCCCTTGGCCCTAGGCGGATTGTCCCCTTGGATCCCCGCGGGGAAACACCTCGGCGCCCGCGGAACGCTCTTCCATCCCCACCAGGCCCGTCCGAATGGCGTAACGGACCAGGCCGGGCACGTCGTGCACGTCGAGCCGCTTCATGAGTTCCGTCCGGTGCCCCTCCACGGTTTTCACCGAGAGGTCAAGCCGCTGGGCGATCTCCTTGGTGGTCCGACCCTCGGCGATGAGCTGGAGGACCTCGCGCTGGCGCTCGGTAAGCCGGTCCAGCGGGCCGTCGTCGGAGCCCTGGATGAAGCCCGAGATCACCGCGCGGGAGACCGCGGGACTCAGGTAGCGGTCGCCGCGGGCGGCGGCCCGGACCGCGATCTCCAGCTCCGCGCTGCTGGCGTCCTTGAGCAGATATCCCACCGCGCCCGACTTCAGGGCCTGCGCCACGTATTCCTCGTCGGAGTGCATGCTGAGCACCAGGACCCGGGTGCGCGGGTGTTCCCGGGCAATGCGGGCCGTGGCCACCAGCCCTCCCATCTCCGGCATGGTCAGGTCCATCAAGACCACGTCGGGATGGTGCGCGGCCACCAGGGCCAGCGCCTCTCGGCCGTTGGATGCTTCGGCCACCACCTGGATCCCCGGCAGTTGTTCCAGCAGCGAGCGGATGCCGGCCCGCACCAGCTCGTGGTCCTCGACCAGCAGGACCCGGAGTGGGGCCATTCCCTAGCGGCTCATCAGCCGCGCGATCCGCTGCTCCGTGGGAGGATGGGTGCTGAAAACGGACAGGATGGATTGCCCCGAGAAGGGCTTGATGATGAACAGGTGCGCCGTGGCGGGGTTGGCCGGCAGCGGCGTGCGCCGCGCGGCCACCTCGATCTTGCGCAGCGCGGCGGCCAGGCCGTCCGGCCGGCCCGCGATCTCAGCGCCGGTCCGGTCGGCGGCGAACTCGCGGGACCGGGAGATGGCGGCCTGGATGATCGCCGCCGCCAGCGGCGCCACAATGGCCGTGGCCAGCAGGGCAAAGGCGTTCCCGCCGTCCCGACTGCTCCCGCGGCCGCCGCCGAAGATGGCGCCCCAGCGGGCGATGCTGGCCAGCACCATGATGGCCGCCGCGATGGTGGCCGCCACCGAGCTGATCAGGATGTCCCGGTTCCTCACGTGCGCCAGCTCGTGCGCCATGACGCCCTCCAGCTCCGGCTCGGAGAGCAGGCGGAGGATCCCCTCGGTGGCCGCCACCGCCGCATGGTCGGCGTTGCGCCCCGTGGCGAACGCGTTGGGGGCCTCGGTGGGGATCAGGTACACCTTGGGCATGGGCAGGCCCGCCCGTTGGGCCAGCCGATGCACCAGCTGGGTGAGCCGGTGTTCCGGGCCCACCTGACGCGCCCGGTACATCCGGAGCACAATGCGGTCCGAGAACCAGTAGGAGGCGAAGTTCATGAGGGCGGCGAACCCGAAGGCCAGGATCAGGCCCTGCCGGCCACCGATGGCCTGCCCGGCCACGAGCAGCAGTCCGCTCAGCGTGCCGAGCAGGAGCGCGGTCTTGAGGGTGTTGTTCATGGGTGAATCCTAACGGCCTTGCGCGGGGAACCCAACAGGGCGGACCGGCGGTCAGGCGAGTATTGGACAATGCCCCTTCTCCGTGGAACATTCTCTCTATGCCTCGGCGGCCTGCCAAACGGCGCGGCGAGACCTCGGCCCGGCCCGGCGTCGAGGACCAGCTTCGCCGCGCCCTGTCCTTGCTCACCGCCACGCTGGAATCCACCGCGGACGGCATTCTGGTGGTGGACCGCGGCGGGCGGATGGTGAGCTACAACCAGAAATTCGCCCGCATGTGGCGCATCCCGCAGTCGGTGATCGTCACGGGCAAGGACGACGCCGCCCTGGCGTTCGTCCTGGACCAGTTGGCGGATCCCCAGGGGTTCCTCAATAAGGTGCGGGAGCTGTACGCCACGCCGGCCGCGGAAAGCTTCGACGTGTTGGAGTTCAAGGACGGCCGGGTGTTCGAGCGGTACTCGCAGCCGCAGCGGGTGGGCGCGGAGGTGGCGGGGCGGGTGTGGAGCTTCCGCGATGTCACCCAGCGCCGCCGGGCGGAGGAGGCGATCCGCCGCCGGGAGGCGCAGCTCGCCGCCGCGCAGGCCGTCGCCCACCTGGGCGTGTGGGAGTGGGACATGGTGAAAAACCGGGTCTCCTGGTCGGACGAGATCTACCGTATCTACGGGCTGGCCCCGCGGAAGAACCCGCTGACCTTCGAGCGCATCGTGGAGTTGGTGGTGCCCGAGGACCGGGAACGGACCAGGGTCCACCTGGAGGCGGCCGTGGAGCGGGCGCGTGAGGCGTTCCGCACCCGCGGCGCGCGCGAAGGACCGGTCCCCCCCCTTGACTACCGCATCACCCGGCCGGACGGCACGGTGCGGACGCTGTACGGGAGCGGCCAGGTGGCGCTGGACGGGGGCGGCGATCCCGCGCGCATGATGGGGATCGTCCTGGACCTCACGGAGCGGAAGCTTACGGAAGAGGCGCTGGCGGCCAGCGAAGGCCGGCTGCGCGCCATCTTCGATGCCGAGCCCGAGTGCGTGAAGCTGGTGGCGCCGGACGGCCGGCTGCTGGACATGAACCCCGCCGGGCTGGCCATGATCGAAGCGTCTTCGCTGGAGCAGGTGCGCGGCTCGCCCGTGATCGAGCTGATCGCTCCCGAGCACCGGGAGGCGTACACCGCGCTGCACCAGCGCGTGGTGCAAGGGCAGTCCGGCATGCTGGAATACGAGATTGTGGGGCTCTCGGGCGGCCGGCGCTGGATGGAAACCCATGCCGCGCCGTTACGGGGGTGGCAAGGTGCGGTGGTGGCGCATCTGGCGGTGACCCGGGACGTGACCCAACGGCGCCAGGCGGAAACGGCGCTCCGCCACCGGGAACGGGAATACCGCACGCTCCTGGAACAGGCTGCGGATGCGATCTTCGTGTCGGACCAAAGCGGCCGCTTTCTGGAAGTGAACCGGCGGGCGTGCGAGCTCACGGGCTACACCCGGGAAGAGCTGCTCCGGCTCACCAACGCGGACACCTACGTGCCGGAAGAGCGGGGAGAGGCGGCCGCGCGGCTGGCCGTGTTACGGAAGGGTGAGCCCGTGACCTGGGAGCGCCGGTTGCTCCGCAAGGACGGCAGCACCGTGATGGCCGAGTTCAGCGGCAGCATGCTGCCGGACGGGCGGTTCCAGGGCTTTGTGCGGGACATCACCGAACGCAAACGGGTGGAGCGGGAGCTCCAGACCGGGCGGCGGCGCCTGCGCGACCTGTCGGGCCGGCTGCGGGACGCGCACGAGGAGGAGCGCGCCCGGATCGCGCGGGAGCTGCACGACCAGTTGGGCCAGACGCTCACCGCCATCAAGCTCAGCCTTCAGGCCATCGAGCGGTGGGTGGGGGGTGCGGCGCCGGCCGTGCTGGCCGAGGGCATCCAGCTGGTGGACGGCGCGCTCCAGCAGGTGCGGACCATGTCCTTTGACCTCCGGCCCGCGGTGCTGGACGACCTGGGCCTGGCCGCCGCGCTGCGCTCCTACGCCCGGCGCCACGCCACCACCGCGGGCCTGGACCTGCGCCTGCACATTGCGCCGCGCATTGACGGCGCCTCCAAAGAGGTGGAGACCGCGTGCTTCCGCATTGCGCAGGAAGCCATCACCAACGTGGTGCGGCACGCCCGGGCCCGGCGCCTGGACGTGACGCTGCGCCGGGTGGACGGGACCGTGGAGCTCGGGGTGCAGGACGACGGCGTGGGCCTGCCGGCGGCGCGGGACTCAGGTGGCGCGCCCGGCGCCGAACTGGGGTTCCTGAGCATGCAGGAACGGGCCGTCGCCGCGGGCGGCGGGCTGGAGGTGGAGAGCGGCCGGGAAGGCGGCACCACGGTGCGGGTCCGGTTTCCCCTGGGGCCGCCGGTGGAGGCCGGGGAGACCTCATGAAGCGGGCCGCGCTCCGCGTCCTGATCGTCGAGGATTCGACGCCCGATGTGGACCTGCTGCTCCGGGAGCTGCGGCGCGCCGGCTATGAGCCGGAGCACGAACGGGTGGATACGGCGGAGACCATGAACGCGGCGCTGGACCGCGGGCCATGGGACCTGGTGGTGAGCGATTACAGTATGCCGGGGTTCAGCGGCACCGCGGCGCTGGCGCTGCTCCGGGCGCGCGCCCTGGACGCGCCCTTCATCTTTGTCTCCGGCACCATCGGGGAGGACATCGCGGTCTCCGCCATGCGGGCCGGGGCCCAGGACTACGTCCTCAAGGGCAACCTGGCGCGCCTGGGACCCGCCGTCGAGCGGGAGCTGCGCGAGGTCAGGATCCGGCGGGAACGGCACGAGGTCCAGGAAGCGCTGCTGCGCTCGGAGGCGCGCTTCCAGGACCTGTTCGACAACGCGCCCGTGGCGCTGTATCGCACCACGCCCACCGGGGCGATCGTGGACGCCAATCCCGCGTTGGTGGCGCTCCTGGGCTACCCCAGCCGGGAGGCGCTGCTGGGCCAGCGGGCCCCGGACCACTACGTAGACCCGGAAGAGCGGCGCCAGTGGGCGGAGCGGCTGGACCGCTTCGGCACGGCGGTGGACTTCGAGGTGCGGCTCCGGCGGCACGACGGCGCCGAGATCCTGGTGGAGAATACCGGCCGGGTAGTGCGAGATGCCGATGGCGGCGTGGGCTATTACGAAGGCTCGCTGGTGGACATCACCGAGCGGCGCCGGGCGGAGCACGACTTGCGCGCGGCGCAGGAGCGCCTCCAGCAGATCGTCCGGGCCAGCGTGGCGGTGATTTACGCGCTGGAGGTCAAGGGCGCCGAGCTCGGTATCCGCTGGGTGAGCGAGAACGTCACCACGGTGCTGGGGTGGACGCCCGCCGAGACCGAAAGCGCCGGCTGGTGGACCGGGCAGGTGCACCCCGATGACCGGGAACGGGTGACCGCGTGGGGAGCAGTGCTCCAGCGGGGGGTGTTGGTGCAGGAATACCGCCTGCGGCACAAGGACGGTTCCTATCGCTGGGTGTTGGACCAGAAACGCCTGCTGCCCGACCCGGGCGGCGGCCTGGGGGATGTGGTGGGCGCCTGGCTGGATATCACGGACAAGAAGAGCCTGGAGATCCAGCTCCAGCAGGCGCAGAAGATGGAGGCCATTGGCCGGCTGGCCGGGGGTGTGGCGCACGACTTCAACAACATCCTGACGGCCATCTTCGGCTACGCCGACACCCTGGCCGAGGAGTTCGCCGAGGGCAGCACCGCGCGGGCGGACCTGGACGAGATCCGGAACGCGGCGGAGCGGGCCGCGGGCCTGACCCGGCAGCTCTTGGCGTTCAGCCGGCAGCAGACGCTTCAGCCGGTGGTGCTCAATCTCAACGCCCTGGTCCAGGACCTGGAGAAGATGCTCCGCCGGGTGGTGGGCGAGGACGTGGAGATCCACCTGTCGCCGGCCCCCGGGCTGGGGAACGTGCGGGCCGATCCCGGCCAGCTCCAGCAGGTGGCGATGAACCTGGTGGTCAACGCGCGGGACGCCATGCCCACCGGGGGGAAGCTGCTCATCGAGACCCAGAACGCCGATCTCAGTCCGCAGTACGCCGAACTGCACCAGCCGGTGGAGCCGGGGCCATACGTGATGTTGGCGGTGACCGACACCGGCGTGGGGATAGACCCGCAAACCAGGGCGCGCATCTTCGAGCCGTTCTTCAGCACCAAGGAGCGCGCCAAAGGCACCGGCCTGGGCCTCTCCACGGTGTATGGGATCGTCAAGCAGTCCGGAGGTTACGTCTGGGTGTACAGCGAGGTGGGCAAAGGGACCGCGTTCAAGGTCTACCTCCCGCGAGTGGACGCGCCCGCGGACGCCGCGGCGCGGGCGGCGGAGCCGGGCGAGAACTTGACCGGCACGGAGACCATTCTGCTGGCCGAGGATGACGTCACGCTGCGCCGATTAACCCGGACCATCCTGGAGAAACTGGGCTACAGCGTGCTCGCGGGCGCTCACGCCGCCGAGGCCCTGGAGTTGGCCCAGGTCCACGCCGGGGAGATTCACCTGCTGGTCACCGACGTGGTGATGCCGGGAGCCAGCGGCCGGGAGTTGGCCCGCCGGCTGGCGGCGACCCGGCCGGACGCCAAGGTGCTGTACGTGTCGGGATACACCGACGAGGCCATTGTGCGCCACGGCATGCTGGAGCCCGGCCTTCAATTCCTCCAGAAGCCGTTCACTCCGTCTGCCCTGGCGCGCAGAGTCCGAGAGGTGCTCTCCGCCGATTGAGCGTGCCCGGAGAATGCGCGCCCCCTCCTGGCGTCTGGTTTTGCCTGTTGCGGGGTTGCAACATCATGCCCGGAAAGCTGTTGTGCGCGCGCCCCCTTTAGCCATCAGCGGGCCTCCGCAACCCCTTAGTTGCCCACCTCTAAGTCATGTTTTTTCAGCGCGTTGAGGGGCCCGGTCACCTTCATTGACAAGGCACGCGCGCCCCCCCATCATAGTTGCCCCTTGTTCGACTGGCCCGCGCCAAGGCCGGAGCGATAAGGCAAACCACGAGTGATTTTCGAGATTAATCCAGGCAAGTGTGTCACCTGCCTGGCCTGTGTGCGTGCGTGCCCGGCCGAGGCCGTCGCGGTCGACGGGTCGGCGGTCAGCATCATCGAGGCGGCCTGCGTCAAGTGCGGCATGTGTGTGCCGGCTTGCCCGCATGACGCCATTGATGTGGCTGGGGATTTTGCCGCGGCGGTGAGCCTGGCGCGCCGGGGTGGCGCGGTGCTGATCCTGGGGGTGGAGGGGGCGGCGCATTTTTACCCCCGGACGCCGGAGCAGGTGGTGAACGCCTGTTATCAGGCGGGGTTCGTGGCGGTGCATCGCGCGGTGCTGGGCGACGAGCTGGTGGCGGCCGAGTACCTGAAGCTGTGGGCCACGCCGGGCTGGAACACCATGATCCGGTCCACCTGCCCGGTGGTGGTGGAGACCATCCGGCACGACTATCCGGACCTGGTGCCCTACCTGGCGGAAGTGGACACGCCGGTGGCGGCGGAAGCGCGGTACTTGAAGGAGCTGTACGGCCGGGAGGTCCCGCTGCTGTACGCCGGGATCTGCCTCACGGAGGGCGGGCCCAACGTGGCGGCGGTGATCACCTTCCGGGAGCTGGAGACGCTGTTGGTCGAGTGCGGGGTGGCGGTGGATGAGCAGCCGCAGCATTTCAGCCGGATCCCGGAGGAGCGGCGGCGGTATCTCTCCACGGCGGGCGGGCTGCCGTTGCCGGTGTTGCGGGAGTCGCACCAGGCCAGCGGGCGGTTCCGGAAGGTGCGGGGCTTGAGCCAGTTGCCGGCGCTGGCCCGGGCGGTGCGGGACGGCATCTCGCTGGGCTTTGTGGACCTGCTGCCGTGCGAGGGGTGCCTGGACCATCCCCTCCTGGGCCCCAAGGAAGAGCTGTACTGGCGGCGGCGGGTGGTGGGGGAGAGCGAGCCGCCGCGGAGCGCGTTGCCGGTGCTGGACCCGGAGGTGCGGGTGAACGTGAAGATCCGCTTCCAGCCGGTGCGGAACGGGAAGCGGGCGGCGGAGCAGGACGTGGCGGGGGTGATCGAGAAGATCGGCACCGCGCCCAACGGGCGGCCCTGGGACTGCGGGGCGTGCGGCTACGCCACCTGCCATGCGTTTGCCGAGGCCTTGCTGGCGGGGCACGCGTCCTATCCGCAGTGCCCGCCGTTTCAGGACCGGCGGCTGGGCGAGGCGCAGCGCCAGGCGAGCGTAGACGAGCTGACCGGGCTGGCCACCTACCGGGTGTTGCGGGAGCGGATGGCCAACGAGATCGCGCGGTCCCGGCGAACCGGCGACTCGTTCGCGGTGGTGTTCGTGGATCTGGACAAGTTCAAGCAGTTGAACGACACGTTCGGGCACGCGGCGGGGAACCAGGTGCTGGAAGGGGTGGGGATCGAGCTGTCGCGGATGATCCGGGCCACGGACCTGGCGGCGCGGTACGGGGGGGATGAGTTCGTGCTGGTGCTGGTGCACACGGACCTGGTGGGCGCCAGGCGGGTGGGGGAGGCCCTGCGGCAGCGGGTGGAGCGGCTGGGGCCGGCGTTGGGCTACGGTGAGGCGGGCGTCACCGCGTCGGTGGGGGTGTCCAGCTACGATCCGGCCGCCGAGCAGGAAGACCCGCTTGCCTCGGCGGACAAGGCGGTGTACGAGGCCAAGGCGGCGGGCGGGAATGTGGTGAGATGACGGCGGTGAAGGGCTGGCGAGGGCGGGCGAAGGAGGGCGATGATGGGCGGCAGAGGGCGACGAGTGCCAGCGTGTGGGGCCGGCGACGGGACTTGCCCGTCCGTCCCCCCGTACGTCTTGTACGTCCCTGTACGTCTTGTCTTGTCCGTCCCCCGGTCCGTCTGTCCGTCGGTCCGCCCGGAGGGCGGGGAAGGGGGAAGGGTTAGGTGAGCGCTGATCCGGAACGGACACCAGAGCGAGACAGCAGTGGGAAGCAGATGCCTGACCCCTGGGGAGTGAAGCGGGCGGAGAACCTGCTCACCAGCCTACAGGGGGTGTTGTCGGCGCGGGTGGTGGTGTCGCCCATCGGCGAGGTGACGGAGGTGCACGTGCTGACCGGGGCGGGGACCCATCCCAAGCAGGTGGTGCGGAACGTGGAGAGCGCGTTGCTGGCGCAGCTGGGTCTCAAGGTGGATCACCGCAAGATCAGCGTGGCGCAGACGGCGGACGTGAAGCCCATCGAGGCGCTGGAGCGGGGGGTGGTGCGGGAGCAGGCGCGGCGGCGGGAGGTGGTGTTCGTGGGGGTGGCGTCTCGGCCGGGGCGGTCGTCGGGGCGGGTGGAGATCGGGGTGACGCTGCGGGTGGGGGATGAGGAGGTGGGGGGGCAGGCGGAGGTGGCGGACACGGCGCGGACGCGGGTGCAGGGGGCGGCGCGGGCGGCGGTGCAGGCGTTGGTGGGCGGGTTGCCGGAGGCCACCATCGAGCTGGAGGGGGCCAAGGTGATCCGGGCGTTTGACGAGGAGTTTGTGTTCGCGGGGGTGCACGTGGTGGAGGGGCGGCACACGGCGCAGCTGTTGCCCGGGACCTGCCGGCTGGAGGACAGTGCGGAGCGGGCGGCGGTGCTGGCGGTGCTGGACGCCACCAATAGATGGTTGCAGGCGAGGCGGTAGGAAAGAAGTAGGCGGTAGGCAGTGGGCGGTTAAGGCCGTCTTCACGAAGGCGATACGGTAGTCTCACAGCGCTAGTGGACCTTTTTACCTGGAGTAGAGCGGAAAGGACGAGGGAGCCCCCGGGTCGGCGATCAGCGCCGTAAGAGCGGAGCGGATCGGTCGGCGGACGAGCGAAGCGTCGGGTGTACCATAGCGAGGTACGCCACTTCCTGAAGTGAAAAAGGCCTTGGCCTTTTGGAGGGAGGTGACGCTCATGTTCGGTTTTAGCTGGCTGGCCGCGCTGTTGGATGCGCTGCTGAGTTTCCTGGTTGCCAACGGAAACCAATCGTGGGGCTGAAGAACTCCCGGGGGCCTCGATCCTGATTGACGACAAGATGGCGAACGCGCGCTCGTCGTTCTCCGTAGGCGGATACGTCCTGGCGGTTGTGGCGCTTGGGACCTTAGCACTGGGATTGTCAGCGGCGTCGGGCATTTCCCTGCCGGCGGCCGTGCCGGCGGCCGGCATCGGAGTCCTTGCGTTCTGCACGCTTGGGATTCTGCTGCAGCTTGCCGAGCATCGGCTGGCAGTTGGCACTGCCACGGGCTCAATTGCCTTCATTGTCTACCTGGGAGCGGCCCTCCTGTTTGGCCGCTTCTGGGGTGCGGTCATCACGGCTGTGAGTGCGGCCGTTGCTCAGGGTGTTGCTCGGAAGCCGTGGATCAAGTTCGCCTTCAACGTCGGCCAGCATGTGCTGTCGGTCGTGGTCGCGGCCACGGTATACGAGGCGCTTGGAGGCAAGTCGCCCCCGGAAGTGATCGACGAGTCAATTATTCCGTTCGCCGGGATGGTCGTTGTGTTTTTCACGATCAACTCCACCGCCGTGAGTGCGGTGGTTTCGTTGAGCGAAGGCCGACGGTTCGATGAGGTCTGGCTCAAGAACACTTGGGCTTGGGTTGGATACGACTTGGTGGCGAGTGCCCTGGCTTTGGGCATAGCGTGGCTTTATGTGAGGTCCGGAGTGGTAGGGATGGCGATTGTTGTTCTCCCTATCTTGTTCCTTCGGCACACGTACCTTGTGAATGTCCAGCTCCAAGCTACGAACCGCGAGCTTTTGGAGCTAATGGTCAAAGCTATCGAGGCGAGGGATCCGTACACCAGCGGGCATTCGCAGCGGGTGTCGGAGATAGCGCGAGTTCTCGCCCGGGAGTTGGGTCTGGGCTTTCGGGAGGTGGACAACATTGCCACCGCCGCTCTGCTGCACGACGTAGGAAAGATCTATGAGGAGTTCGCGCCGATCTTGCGAAAAGACGGCACCCTGACGCCCGCCGAGCGACGCACGATGGAGTCCCACCCGGTGCGCAGTGCGGAACTCGTTGCCACCATCTCGAACTTGAGGGGGCCTGTTGAGAGATGCGTGCGTCATCACCATGAGAATTTTGACGGCTCTGGCTATCCCGACCGGATTGCGAGCGACGACATCCCGTTAGGGGCGCGGATCGTCTTGGTTGCGGATACGACGGACGCCATGACCACGGATCGACCGTACCGGAAGGCGCTCAGTTGGGAGCGCCTTTTGACGGAACTGGACAGACATTCCGGACATCAGTTTGACCCACGAGTGGTTGCGGCCTTCAGGCGGAACTTGTCGATTCGCCGCCTGGTGGAGGCCCGTCAACTGACACCGAGAAGGGAACCCGATCGCGACGGGCGTGAGGAAAAGCTCGTGCAACTAGCTGCGCGCTAGACTCTCCTGGCAGAGCCCGCTCTAACGGTGGGAACAGGGCGCCTGCCGTGATCAGACGGGCTATGAGCCCAATGAGTCCCTTCGAGACGATCATGCGTAGTGCAAGAGACTCGGCGTTGGCGGGGATTCGGCCGGTTGAGCGAGCGAGCCATTCATCAAACGCCATTATTTCGAGATTGTCAGAGTGGCGTTCGTATCCACCCCGACGTCCTCCCTGAACGGTCAAGTACATCGCCGCCTCAGGCCCTTGGGTCTTCCAGAGAAAATGCTTTTGGAGCCGGACGAACTGACCTACGTCTGCCAGCAGATCTGAGCGTTCTTTTGAAAGGTCCACCGCCTCCTGAACCAAGGGCCAGGCGAGCTCATCCGCTCCTTCGGCAATATGAAAGTCGGCGGTGGTGAGGAGAGAAAGTGCAATGTGGCGCCAAAGGCCGGAGCGTTGTGCAGAGGCTTCGCAAACCGCTGTGAAGTCTGCCGCCTCGTGGCGATTGCCGAGCGTCAGTGCTAACCTGGCGGCATCCGCGTAAAGTTCGGTTGTGACACGCGTAGTAGACTGGGCTTGTAGTTCGAAAGCCGAACGGTAGCACTCTGCGGCTGCTTCGAACCAACCCAGGTCTTGGTACAGGGAAGCAAGATTCCCTAGCGTGTTCGAGCAAGCGGCGGCGTCGCCGAGTTGACGTGATATCGAGACTGCTCGCTGAAGTGCCTCGACCGCTTCTTCGTATCGCGCCAAGCCGGTTAGGGAAATCCCGAGCCCGTTGAGCGCACGTCGATACTCGACTTGCAGAGAGAGTGCACTGAGTTTCGCAGCGGATTCGGTGAAGCTCTCGGCGGCCTGGTCCAGGTGCCCCAGGACGAGTCGGCTGAACCCCCTAGTCAACGCGGCAAGCGCGCGGCACTCGCCGTCCGCGGTTGAGCGCTCGAGCGACTCCGCCAGAACGCCCGCTTGCTTCATTCGTTCCAACTCTCCGTTGTCAGCCGCGACCTCCGCCGCCACCTGCAGGGCGCGGACCAAGACAGAGTCCACCTGGACGCGTTCGGCGAGTTCAACAGCCTCCGCGCTGGCCCGCCTAATCATTTCATCCGGCCCCAAGCGACCGCGGTGCAGGGCTTCCGCCTTCAGCACGCCTGCCAACGCCCTGTCCGATGTGTTGAGTCGCTTCGGATCCATTTGCTGGAGAATGTCCAGGGCCGCCTGATACTGCCCGTCTGCGGTGTATGTCCGCGCCAGGAGCAGGGAGACGGGAAGATAGTCCTTCAGATCTGGGTAGGCCTGGATCAATCCTATGAGACTCTTTTTTGCATCGCGAATGGCCCCACGTGCCACGGCCACGTCGGCGCCCGCAATCGCGGCCTCTATTGCATCCTTTCGCATCCCTGCTCGTGTGAAATGATGCGCGCCTTCAAGCAACCGCTGAAAATCTCCGCGGCTCCCGGAAGCCGCGAAGGCACTTCCTAGCCGACCGTGGTGGTATTTTCGCGCGTCACCCGTCATGGCCCAGTACACATACGCGCGGTGCAGATCGTTCTTGAAATAGACCCGCCCGCCTTCCACCCGTATGACGCCACTCTCAACGATCTCCAGCACCGGTCGATCGGCGGCCGCCCCTTCCAGTCCAAACATCCCCGTAATCTCGGCGATCTCCATGGCCCTTCCAGCCACTGCCATCACCTGCAACAGGTGCTGCGCATCCGCCGACAGGCCCTCGTAGTGGCGAGCGAACGCTATCCGCATTGTCTCGGGCGGCCGCCAGTCCGGCGCCGGCGCCCCCTGGGCATCGTCCGCCGCGACCAAGGAGCCGGCGGCGTGCTGCCGGAAATCCGCCAGCAGGATCTCGATGTGGTAGGGATTCCCCTGTCCCAGGCTGACGATCTTATCCCGGATCGGGTCCGCGACCGCGCCGGCTGATTCCGCGAGTCCGGTCAGAAGAGCCCGTGCCTGATCGGTCACCAGCGGCTCGAGTTCGACGCCGTGGCTCCAGCCCAGGCTTTTGGATCGAGTATCGCCATTCATCGGACGGGCGGGCCGCCCCTCATCGCGGCGCTCGGTGCCCGCCAGGAGCACGTGAACCGAATCGAGCCGCCGCGTGAGCAGGAACAGGACATCAAGGCTGGCGTGATCCATGTGCTGCATATCGTCAAAGGCGAGGAGCACGGGCGTCCCTTCAGCCACGGCCTCCAGCGTGCGATGCAACGCTTCGGCCACGCGGAGGCGGACCGAATCCGCCGGCGCCTCCGGCGGTTCGGGGATCCCGGGGTAGGTGGCGCGCAGACCCGGACTGACTCGGCTGGCTTCGGCCAGCCATTTGGGGTCCGTGCCGCTCGAGCCAGGGTCGCGCGCCAGCGCACGGATCAGGTCCGACACGGCGGCGAACGGAATGCCCTGGCCGATCTCCTGACAGGCCACCAGAAACACCGGACCTGCCCGAGCGGCGACCGTGGCCGCGAACCGGCGCAGCAGCGAGCTCTTGCCAATCCCGGCGGGGCCCGTGATCAGACACGCCTGATACTGCGTCTCTCGCGACTGACTCCACAGCGCTTCCAACTCCGCCATCTCACGCTCGCGTCCAACGAACACCTCGCGCCGCGTGGGCGCCGGCCTAGCCTGTGCGGCTGCGCCCAGCAGTGGCGGGCCGCTCCCCTGTTCCAGGCGGTGCAAGAGCCGCGTGATCTCGGGATGCGGATTGCCACCGACGTCCCTCTCGGCCCGAGTAACGTACTCCCGCAGGATCCGCATAGCGCCGATGGTGTCGCCGTCCAGCAGCGTCCGCTCCGCGACCACCTGGGCGGCCAGGGCGCACGTCGGGTCTATGGGGAGAAGGACGTGGGCGGCACGGTAGGCCGCGGGCAAATCGCCCCTGGCGCGGGCATGCTTCACGGCTTCGACGAGCGCGTTCCGGGCCTGGCGAGCCACGCCGACCCTCGCGCGCTCCACCCAGTGCGCCAACTCCACGCCAGCCGCGCGGTCCAGGTCCTTGAGTGGGGAGGAAAGATCGAGCGGTTGGCCCGCGGCCGAGTTGAGGAGGTCTACGTCGCTGGCCAGCGGCGCCACCAGCCGCAGCCGTTCTCCGCGGCCCTCCAGCGCCCCGGGTCCCAGCCTCTCACGAATGGCCGTGCACGCCTGGGACAGTGAGTGCCGACCCTTGTCCGGCAGGACCTCTGGCCACAACAACTCGGCCAGCGAATCTCGACTGATGCCCCGCGACCGCGCCTCGAGATACAAATAGACCAGCAGCGCCAGCTGCTTCTTGGTCCGGAACGCCACGGGATTCCCCGCGGGATCCCGCAGCTCGGGTTGGCCGAAAAGACGAAGCTG
>DASWGV010000179.1:0-15672 GCA_036393515.1 Gemmatimonadales bacterium
GAAGCTCTGCTCAAGTCTTGCGGTAGGTCCCTCGGGCCGCTGCAGTTCGCGAGTTCGGCAGGCTGGTACGCCGGGCGCCGCTCACTGACGCGGCCAACGGGACCTACCGCCGCGACCTGCGCAGAGCTTCCCTAGGGCCCACCCTGGCCATGACGGCGCCGTGCTCCGTGAAGGCCAGTGGTGGGTACTTGATGTTTGCGCCCCGCTTCAAGATCACAGATTGTGATCTTGAACGCCGTATCTCGACAGCCTCGTCCCGGGTCAACCGGATGATAAAGTCAGCCGGGAAGCGGTCCGGGTTCCGCTTGACCGCCTGATTCAGGACCCGGGACTCGACACCGTAGATCTGAGCAAGGTCCGAGGACAGCATGACGCGGCGGCCGCGGATTCACAATCAGCCGCTCGACTGCCACGATGTCGTTACTCGCCACGCCGGTGCCAAGAGGGACAGGGGACAGCGGTGAGGATAACGCCGGACTGCCCTAGCCACGTCACTCAATCAACGCGAACCGTGACAAAACAATGCGTCGGAGTACTTCAGCCGCCACCTCGCCCGCGCGCTCTGGCCGGGTATTCTAGACCCCGCCCATGAAACCCGAAGACCAGGCCCTCCGGGACATTGACCGCCAGCTCGCAGCCTGCGGCTGGACCGTTCAGGACCGGGCGTCCATGAACATCCACGCCGGGCCGGGCGTGGCGGTACCGGAGTTTCCGGTGGTCAAGCCGGACGGGAGGCGCGGATCGGTGGATTACCTGCTCTACGCCAACGGCAAGGCCATTGGCGTGGTGGAGGCCAAGCCAGCGGACCACTGCGCCGCCGGGCCGGGCGCGCGTGCCGTTCGGCGTCCGGGTCATCGCCACCTGCGCGGCCACCGTGATCGCGGCGTTTCCGGATTTCTTTGTGCGCCGTCGCCGGCTGACCCGTGTCGGGCGGGTCACGCTCGTGGTGATGGTGCTGCTGGCGGTGATGGTGATCCTGCTGTTCCTGTGGATTCCGCGGCCGGTCAGCTACTGAACCCTCTGCACGCCGCACCGTGGTGCCGCGCCGCATCGGATCGCCGGAACTCCTTCCCTCTCACTCGGTGGGTCTCTTCAGCCGGCGCCTGGTGACGCTGGTTTACCTCGCTACGGTCGCAAACAACTCCGTCAGGGAGATGGCCAACTCGGTAGCGGCCGGCGTCACGCGCCACGTCAGCCGGTCGGTCACGATGGTTGGGCGCTGGTCATGGGGATGCCAAAGCTCCACCACCCGGGCGTCCTGATCCACCACCCAGTAGGTGGCCACACCGCGCCCTTGATACAGCCGGCGTTTCTTCACCCGGTCCGCGCGCGCGGAGCTGGGTGAGACGACCTCCACGGCCAGCAACAGCGTTTGGCAGTCCCGCCAGTCGCCGGTGACCTGGTGCGCCGGGACCACGAACAGATCGGGCTGGACGTATTCCTCCGGGCTCCAGATGATATCGGCCGGCGCAAAGAAAACCCGCGCAACATGCCGGAACGGCTGGAGGTACGTGGCCAGCCGAACATGCAGCTCGCCCAGAACCGTTTGATGGGGCTGGGCGGGGGAGGGGGTCACCAGCAGCTCCCCGTGCACCAGCTCGTAGCGGTTGCCGTCGTCGGGGAACGCCAGGACCTCGTCCACCGTGTAACGGCGCGCGGTGTCAGGCATGCCCATAGTATCGAACCTCCTGCGCCGAGGGGGCAAGATTAGATCGTTTGATCGCCGCTGGCCCGCGGTGAGTCCGGCGAAACCTTCCCGGTCCCTGGCCCTGTACCCGCGCAAAGGCCTTGCTGAACGCCACCGGATTGGCGTAGCCCACTGCCTCCGCCACGTCGGCGATACCGGCGTCGCCCTCACGCAGGCGCTGGGCCGCGATGGTCATGCGCCAGCCCGCCAGATACTTGAGCGGAGGTTCGCCCACCAGTTGGGTGAACCGCGCGGCGAAGGCCGAGCGTGACATCGCCACCGCCTGAGCCAGCCGCTCCACCGTCCAGGGCTCCGCGGCCCGAGCATGCATCAGCCGGAGCGCGCTGCCGATCGCGGGGTCCGCCACCGCGCGCAGTCCGCAGGCCGAGGCTCCCGCGGTCGAGATCCACAGCCGGAGTGCGTGGATCAACAGCAGATCGGCCAGGCGCGCAAGCACGATGGCGCTCCCGGCGGCGGGTGAGGCGCTCTCGCTCAAGATCAGCGGCACCACGCCCGCCAGCTGCGGACTGGCGGACATGGCTCCTGAGGGAAGCAAGATGGCCGGGGGCAGAGAAGCGAGCAGCGCGTTGCGGGGGCCTCGGCCCAGCGTGAAGTGCCCCACGATGATCGAGGTCACCGGGCCCTTGCCCCCCGCCCGCGCGGTGTGCGGCTCGCGGGGACAGGCGCCGAAGTCAAACGTCTGCCCGGTGACGTCACTCCGGTCCACGTCGCGCAACTGGTGGGGCGAGCCGTCTGGCAGAATCACCGCGTCGCCGGTGGAGAGACTGATCTCCTCCTCGCGGTTCGCGGCACGAGGGCGCGCGCCGTCCATTTGCAGCCACGCACTGCCGCGGGCCACCACGTAGAAGCTCACGTATTCCCGTTCAGGGACGGCGAGCCGCCAGGGTGCGCCGAGGTCTACCTTCCCAAAGATGGCCGTGCGGAGGTGCACGGCCTCCAGAATCTGCCCCATTACGTCCACGGCGTCGTCCGGCGGAGCTGGACGAACGGTATTGTTCTGTGGCTTTCTAGACATAGCTACTCCATGTGGATGGCACCATCTTAAGACCAGTTGACATAGGCCGGCAAGGGCAGGCGCCCCCCCCGGCTCACCCTTGGCAAGGAAGGTCACATGGAAACCGCTTCTCTCCTCCAGGTCTCGGCCCCGGCCGGCGTAGCGCTGAGCTCGGGACTGCTGGTCGCGCGGCTGGTGTTCGGGCTGGTCCTGGCCGCCCACGGCGCGCAGAAGCTCTTCGGCTGGTTCGGTGGCTACGGCCTGGCGGCCACCGGCGGCTTCTTTGAACAGCTGGGATTTCATCCGGGCCGTCGCTTTGCCTTGATGGCCTCCCTCACGGAGGTCACGGCCGGCCTGCTCATCGCCCTGGGCCTCCTGGGTCCGGTGGGTCCGGCACTCGTGGTGGCGGTCATGATCGTCGCGGCGGTGACGGTGCATTGGGGTCACGGATTCTTCGCCGCCACCAACGGCATCGAGTTGCCGCTGCTTTTTGGCGCCGTCGCCGTGGGGCTGGCCCTCACTGGTCCGGGAGGTCTCTCCCTGGACGCAATGTTGGGGTTGGACACGCTGTGGTCGCCGGCGCTCGCGGCGGGCGCGCTCGCCATCGGTGTGATGGGCGCGGTGGGGAACCTTGCGTTGCGGCGACCGTCCCTGGCCGTCCGCAAAGAACTCGCGGACGCGTAGCGGATTCGCGTTCCGCGGCGGTGGCCGTATCATCAGGGTGCTGGACCGGGCACCGGGGTGGACCCCTCGAAACCTGGGCCCCCGGTCCGCGTACGGCCCGCATCACCTCCCTTGAGCCGCGCATGAGCAGCCTGGTCAGCGACGTCCGCCACGCGTTCCGCGTCCTGGGGTCGCGCCCGCTGTTTGCCCTGATCACCATCGTTTCCATCGCCATCGGGATCGGCGCCAACACGACGATCTTCAGCGTCGCCTACGCGGTGCTGTTCCGGCCCCCGGCCGGCGTGCAAGGTATTGAGCGCACCGTGGAGGTGACGCGCACCGTCGGCGGGCGGGGTCGGGACACGTTTTCCTACCCCGAGTTCCTCGACCTCCGGGCTATGGCGGCGGATGCCTTTGAACACCTGGCCGGCTGGCGGGGCGCCACCTTCAGCTATGCGCGGGCCGGGGAAGGCGAGCGGCTGAGCGGAACGGTGGTCTCGCACAACTACTTCGCGGCATTGGGGGTGGAGCCCTTGCTGGGGCGCTTCTTCCTGGCGGAGGAAGACCGCACGCCGCTCACCCACCCGGTGGCGGTGGTGAGTGAGGTCTTTTGGCGGGACCGTCTGGGCGGCGCCGCTGACGTGTTGGGCCAGACGCTGGTGCTCAACCGCCGGCCGTTTACCATCGTGGGCGTGGTGCCCGCCCAGTTCCGGGGTCACGTGTTCGGCTTCACCACGGACGTCTGGATCCCGATGATGATGATGGGCGTGGCTCGGCCGGGGTTTGACCAGTTCGACGTACGGTGGTCCAGCTGGCTCACGCTGGTGGGCCGGCTCCGCCCCGGGGTGACAGTGGCCCAGGCCTAGTCCCTCGCCCACGCGGCCTTCCGGCGCATGCCGCAGAAAACCAGCGGAGTGCGGCGGTAGAGCCGCTCGGCGTGCTCCCCGCGGCGGGACGCGGACCCGTCACGGCGTTCTTCGCCGTGCTGGTGGCGCTGGTGGGGATCATCTTGCTGGTCACCTGCGCCAACGTGGCCGGCATGCTGCTGGCGCGTGCCACCGCCCGCGAACGGGAGATTGCGGTGCGGCTGGCCCTGGGATCGGGCCGGGCGCGCCTGGTGCGGTTGCTCCTGGTGGAAGCCCTGGTGCTCTTTGCCGCCGGGGGCGCGGCCGGTGTCGTGCTCGCGGTCTGGTCCACCCGCTTACTTGCGGCCATCCCGTTGCCGGCGCCGGTCCCGTTCGCGCTCAGCTTCCCCGCCGATGCGCGGGTCCTGGCACTCGGGCTGGTTCTCGCACTCGTCACGGGCGTCGTCTTTGGATTGGCCCCCTCCCTTCACGTGACGCGCCCGGACCTGGTCGCCGCCATGAAGGCCAGCGGCTTCCGCACCGGGAGAAGCGGCTTCCTGCGCGGCGCGTTTGTCACGGGGCAGGTGGGCCTGTCGCTCCTGCTGTTGCTCGCCGCCGGACTGTTCGTCCGCTCATTGCAACGCGCCCTGGCGGTGCCGATCGGGTTTCACTCGGCCGGCGTCTACCTGGCCGGTATTGACCTGGCAATCGACGGATACGATGGGTCGGGGGGGCGACAGTTCGTCGCCGACCTGGTCGCGCACACGCAAGTTGGGCGAAGGTGACGGTCCGGAGCCACAGCGTCCCTGAAACCGGCCGACCGCGTGGTTTCTGATGATGTTCGCATAAGTGTGGTCACAAGAATTACCCTCAGGCCTTGTATCCTGGCTAGCATGACGCCACCCAGCCTCGCCCCCGTCGAACGGATTATCGCTGCCATCGTGGTCTTGCGTGGTCACCGTGTGCTCCTGGACACCCACCTGGCAGCGCTCTACCAGTTGCTGTCAAGGTTCTCAACCAGGCCGTTCGACGGAACCGCGACCGGTTTCCGCCGGACTTCATGTTCGAGCTCTCTAACGAGGAGGCCTCCGCTTTAAGGTCACAACTTGTGACCTTAAAAACCGGCCGTGGCGCGCACCGCAAATACCCGCCCCACGCCTTCACTGAGCAGGGCGTGGCGATGCTCTCGAGCGTTCTCCGCAGCTCGCGCGCCGTCCGCGTCAACATCGAGATCATGCGCGCGTTTGTGCGGCTCAGACAAATGCTCGAGTCCAACGCCGATCTGGCCCAAAAGCTGGACGCCCTCGAGAAACGCCATGATGCCCAGTTCAGGGTTGTGTTCCAGGCCATCCGGGAACTCATGGAGCCTGGCACGCCTCCTGGCAAACGGATCGGCTTCATAGCGGAGGGACGGCACCGCTCGTCGTCGCGCAGCCCCGTTCGGGCGGTCACACCCGCTCCTTGATCTTCCCCAACAACCCCCTGATCACCTCCCGCGCCTCCTCGCTTTGCGCCTTGTCCAGCTGCTCCAGCAACATCGGGACCGATAGGCCCGTGATGGGCGCGGGCTCAGGCACCCGCATGCTGCTCACCCCCACCTTGGGCAGCAACGCCGCGCTGATACGCTCCACCGTGCTGAACAGCAAGTCGCTGTTGTATCCCGCCACAAACGCCACCGCTGCGGCGCTGAGCTTGATCACGCCGCTCTCATCCGCCCCTTGCGTGATCAGGAGCTGAATGGCCCCGCCCGCGATCACGCCCAGGAGCATCCGGCTGTAGTACTCAGGGATATGATTGGGATCGAAGGTCCGGGAATGGAGATGCCCGTGCGCCGCCCGCAGCAGGAACGCCGCCGCACCCAGGCCCCCATACGCGAACGGCACGACGGCAAATTCGCGCTGGCCCGCGTAATTCCGATGACAATGTTCCCGCCCCAGGGGGTGCATAATGAGGCACATCTCCGCACCGGCTGCCAGGGGCTATCCCATCCCCCGCCTTGCCGCCCGCAAGAAGGCCGGATCGAACCGGATGAACGTGTCGAACAGGGGGGTACGGCGCAACTCCCTGAACGGCATGAAGCGAACGGCACTCGGTACGCTTCGTCCCTCCAGCAGGCCGAACCACTCCAGGGGCGCAAGGAAGCGGAGCCGGAACGTGAAGAAGGCGTAGGCCAGGCGCGCCGCATCGTCGCTGAATCCCCACTTCTCCGGATCCGGATCGAGTCCCGGGATGAGGATGGGTGCCAGATCGTGAACCCGGCGCCAACTCCGGTCCAGCGTGGCCAGGCGGAGCAGTACCACCGGAACCAGGGGCTGGTTGGCTTCAACGCGATCGTCGCCGCCCGCACTCAGGTACGCCAGATTGAAGTCGCGGAAGAAGGTTCGAAACAGGTGCGCGTACAAAGTCCCTGCGCGCGGTTCCTCCATTAGGTCACGGCCGGTGCGGGTGGCGCGAAAGGCGCCCTTCCGCCGCGCCAGCAGCCCGGCCCGCTGGAGCACCACTCGCAGTGAGTGGAGCGGCCACACGTCCAGCTCGTTGATCACGTTGCTGTATGCCAGGATGTCCTCGAAGCGGGTATCCGGCCAATCCGCTGGGTCTATCACGGTGGCGACGAATCGGCGGTTGAGGTTCCCCGTGGCCGTGGCCTTGATCCCGTTCCGTTCCGCCGCGGCCGCGAGCAGCGACCGGCTGGTGTGCAGGAGGGGCGCGCGAGTCACCTGATCGAGTGTGAGTGCGTCATCGAGCCGAAGCGGCCCGCCTCGCTTCCAGTCCTGGTCCAGCAGCTGTCGCATTTCATTAGGGGACAGTCCGCCGAGTTCGGGCTGCGGCTCGGCGTTGTATCGGGCGATGCGCTCGGTGAGGAACGCCTCCGCCTGGTCCAGGCTGTCCCACTGGTGCGCGGCCAGTTCCGCCTTGATCAGGCGCCATTCCGCCGGCATGCCGGCGCCGCTGGTCCCTTCAGCGCTCATGAAACGGCGACGGTAGCGTGGCGGACTGGGACTGACGGTCCCCAGCTCCACGCCGCGGAACTGCTGGCGTGGATGGGGTGCGGTTCGCGACGCGTGCGGACCTACGCCCAGCTCAAGTCGTGCTTCGACAGCGGCAACGAGCGCACCCGCTTGCCGGCGGCGGCAAAGATCGCGCCGCACAGCGCCGGCACCACCGGTGGCAGCGACGGCTCGCCCAGCCCGGTGGGCGGATAATCGGTCTTCCGGAAATGCACCTCTATGGGCGGTGCCTGTGTCAGCCGGAGCAGCGGGAAGTCGTGGAAGTTGCTCTGCGCCGCACGGCCTCGCTCGATGGTGATCTCCTGCCCCAGCGCCTCCCCAATGCCGTCCAGCACGGCGCCCTGCGTCTGGTTCTCCGCGTTACTCGGGTTGATGATCTCACTCCCGATGTCGCCGGCCACCCACACCTGGTCCACCTTCACGGCGCCCTGCCGGCTCACCGTGGCCTGCACCACCTCGGCGAAATGGCCCCGATGGCTGAAGTGGAATGCCACACCCATGCCGGTGCCGCGCGGCAACTGACGCTTGCCCCAGCCGGACTTTTCCGCCACCAGCTCCAGCACGCCCCGCATCCGGGCCGGGTCGAACATGGGGGGTGCCTGCCGGCCCGACGGCGGGGGCGGCGCCGGCATCGGCGTACGGCTGAGCAGGTTCAGCCGGAACTGGACCGGGTCCTGGCCCGCGGCGTGCGCCAATTCGTCCAGGAACGACTGGAACACGAACGCCAGGCCGTTGCTCCGCGGCGCGCGCAGCGCCCCGGTGGGAACACCCAGCGGCATGAGCGAGACGTCTATCGCGAGGTTGGGCACGAACCGCGCGGGGAATTCGTCATCCGCCATGTTGGCGCTGGGGGCGTACCGGTCGCCCTCACCAAAGGTGACAAAGTGGTTCCACCAGGCGACCAGATTGCCCTGCGCGTCCACGCCGCCCCTGAGCCGGTGGAAACCCGCGGGACGGTAAAAGTCGTGCCGCATGTCGTCTTCCCGGGTCCACAACAGCTTGACCGGAGCACCGCCCACCTCTTGGGCGATCCAGGCGGCCTCCACCATGTAATCGTTGTTCAGCCGCCGGCCAAAGCCGCCGCCCATTCTGGTGAGATGGATGGTGACGGCGCCTTCCTCTATCCCTAACGTCCGGGCCACCAGCCCTCGGCCACTCTGCGGCGTCTGGCTGGGCGCCCAGATCTCCAGCTTCCCGTCCCGGAACTGCGCCGTGCAGTTCTGCGGCTCCAATGGCGCGTGGGCAATGAAGGGATAGAAGTACTCCGCCTCCACCACCTTGGCGGCGCCGCGGAGCGCGGCCTCCGGGTCGCCATCCTTCCGGAGCGAGCGGTGCGGCGGGGCGCCGAACAGCTCGGCCGCGCGCGCGGCAAACCCCGCACTGCTCTGCTGGGCCGTGGGTCCCTCGTTCCAGGTCACCCGGAGCTTCTGGCGCGCGCTCTGCGCTGCCCACCAGGTATCAGCCACGATGGCCACGCCGCCGAGTAACCCCGCCAGGTTCTCGCCGCCGTCCACCACCACGGCGTGACGCACCCCGGGCAGCGACCGGATCTCCTCCAGGTTGGCGCTCGCCACCTTGCCGCCGAACACCGGACACTTCTCGAACACCGCGTGCAGCATGCCGGGCAGCGTGGTGTCAATCCCGTAGAGCGGCTTGCCCGTCACGATGGCCCGGTTGTCCACGCCGTGCACCGGGGTGCCGATGATCTTGAAATCCTTGGGGTCCTTCAGCTTCACGGTCTCCAAGTCCGGCGCCGGGACGCTCGCGGCGCGGTCCACCAGCGCGCCGTAGGTCAGCGTGCGACCGCTGGGGCGGTGGCGAACGGTGCCAGCCGCGGTCTCGCATTCGGACTTCGGAACCCGCCACGTCGTTGCCGCGGCGGTGATCAGCATGGCGCGCGCGGCCGCGCCGACCCGGCGCATGGGCATCCAGTGGTTGGGCGTGGCGGTGCTGCCGCCGGCGAACTGCGCGGAGTACTTGGCCGGGTCAAAATCCGCCTGCTCCACCCGAACCATCTTCCATTCCACGTCCAGTTCGTCCGCGATGATCATGGGCAGCATGGTCTTCACGCCTTGACCGATCTCCGGATTCTGCGCCATGAGGGTGACCATGCCGTCCGGGGTGATCCGGATGAAGGCATTGGGCACAAAGTCGGCCGGCTGCGCCGCGAAGGCGTTCAGCGGATCGAAATAAGTGGCCAGCAGCATGCCGCCACCGGCGATCCCGGTGACTTGCAAGAACTGGCGGCGATTGACGTGCGTGATGGTTTCCATGGGGCCCCCTTACGAGCGACGCGCGGACGCCGCCGCGCCGTTTGAGCCCGCCTCCACCGCCGGCATCTCCGCCGCGCGGTGAATGGCCTGCCGGATACGGAGATAGGTGGCGCAACGGCACAGGTTGCCGTTCATGGCCGCGTCTATCTGGGCATCGGTGGGCTTGGGCGTCTTGGCCAGCAGCGCCGCGGCGCTCATGATCTGGCCGGCCTGGCAGTAACCGCACTGCGGCACGTCCAGCTCCATCCAGGCGCGCTGGAGCGGATGCGACCCATCGGGCGAAAGCCCCTCGACGGTCATCACGTCCGCGCCCTGAATGGCCGACACCGGGGTCACGCAGGAGCGCGTGGGCGCGCCGCTCACGTGCACGGTACAGGCGCCGCACTGCGCCGCACCGCACCCGAACTTGGTGCCTTTGAGGTCCAGGACGTCCCGCAACACCCAGAGCAGGGGCATGTCGGGCGGGACGTCAACGGTGGCGGACCGGCCGTTGACTCTGAACGAAATGGTCATGGGTGCCTCGCAGGTAGTGCTCCATACTGGTCGCAGAGGACGGTTGGAGCAAGGGAGGGAGCGTACGGAGACTACAAGACGTACAAGACGTACAGGGGGACGGACGGGGAGGAGTCCGGAGCACCCCTTGGCGTGCCGTGGATTTGGGAGGATCTCGGACTCGCATTGCCGTCCCCCCGTGCGCCTTGTACGTCCCTGTACGCCCCCCGGAAACCTCCGGCCGTCCCGTCCCGTAAGGCCGCCACGCACTTCCCAGGGACCCCGCATGCAGCCCTACCTCCAGGACGCCCGCTACGCCGTCCGGGCCCTCCGCAAGCGCCCCGGCCTGACCGGCCTGGCCGTCCTGTGCCTGGGCGTCGGGATCGGCGCCAGCACCGCGATCTTCAGCCCGGTGGATGTCTTCATGTTCCGCCCGCTGCCCTACCCGGACGAGGACCGACTGGTGGTGCCTTACCTCAACATCCCGGAGCGCGGCTGGAATCAGCTCAGCTATTCGCCCGGCGACTTCCGGGAGCACCGGGACGCCGTCAAGACCATGGACTTCGCCGCCTACGACGGGTTCGGCTACAACATCTCGGGCGGCGACCTGCCCGAGCGGCTGTCCGGTCAGGTGGTGTCTTACAACTACTTCCGCGTGATTGGTGTGGCGCCGGCGAAGGGACGCGGGTTCCTTCCGGAGGACGAGGCGCCGGGCGCGCCGGGCGTGACTATCCTGAGCCACGACCTCTGGATGTCACGGTTCGGCGGTGAGGACGTGCTTGGCACCACCATCCGCCTGGACGGCAAGCCTCACACCATCGTCGGCATCATGCCGGACAAGTTCTACTTCCCCGAGCCCGGCGATCAGCTCTATACGCCGCTTACGCTCTCGGAGACCTCTACCCGCGGCTCCTACTACCTGGGTCAGGTGGCGCGCCTGGCTCCCAGCACCACTCCAGAGTCCGCCGAGGCGGAGCTCAAAGCCGTGGCCGCTCAATCGGCCGAGGCGTATCCGGCCACCAACCGGGGCGTGGGCGCGGAGATGATCCGGCTCCGGCAGGACATCTTTGGACGCGAGTTCCGCGATGGCTCGGCCATCTGCTCGGTGGCCGTGATCCTCCTCTTGCTCATCGCATCCGCCAACGTGGCCAATCTGCTCCTGGCGCGCGCAGCCGACCGCGGCCGCGAGATCGCGGTGCGCACCGCCCTGGGCGCGGGGCGCAAGCGCATTGTGGCCCAGCTGCTCACCGAGAGTGTGATGCTCGGTCTGGCCGCGGGTGTGATCGGCATGGGGCTGGCCTGGGCCGGCATCAGGGGTCTGGTGAGCCTATTCCCTGAGGGTGTGCCCCGGGCGGAAGCCATGCAGCTGGACCTCCGGGTGCTGGCGTTCGGGTTCGTCGTGACGTTGTTCGCCGGGATCATTTCCGGTCTGGCTCCCGCGCTGCAAAGCTCGCGCAGCGATCTGAGGGAATCGCTCCAGGAGGGCGGCCGCGGCGCCGCCATCAGCCGGCACGGCGGACGGATCCGGAACATCTTCGTGACCGCCCAGGTCTCTTTTGCCATGGTGCTGCTGGTGGCGTCCGGGTTGCTGGTAAAGGGCTTCGTGCGCATGAAGACGGTGGACAGCGGGCTCGAGACGGCGTCCGTGCTTTCCTTCCGCACCACGCCGGCCGAAAGCAAGTATCCCACCAATGGAGACCTGAGGCGGGTCGCGCGCGACCTGGTGGAGCGGCTCTCCAGCCTGCCGGGCGTCCAGGCCGCGGGCCTCACCAACGTGCTCCCGTTCTCCGGCAGCTCCAGCACGTCCTACCGCCTGGAAACCGAGGATTCGGCGGCGGGGCGCAGCCATTCGACGCCTTTCAGGTCCGTGACGCCCGGCTATTTCGACGCGGTGGGGATCGCGTTGCAACAGGGCCGGGGCATCACGGCGGCGGACGATTCCGGCGCGGTCGCGGTGGTGGTGGTCAATCAGACTTTTGCCCGCCGTCACTGGCCGGACGGCGACGCCGTGGGCAAGCGCGTGGTGCTGGGGTCCGGCCCCAAGGAGATCGTGGGCATTGCGGAGGACACCCGGGAGTTTGACTTCGAGGCGCCCACGCCGCCGGCCATGATCTATCTCTCGGCGGCCCAGTCGCCCTTCCGGTTCATGGGCGTGGCCCTCAAGGCGGCGGGCGATCCCGCCGCGCTCACCGCGCGAGCCCGCCAGGCGGTATTGGACCTGGACCCTGACCAGCCGATCTACGATGCGTTACCCCTGGACCAGCGACGGTCCCTGGACGTCCAGGGCAACGGCATCCTGGCCAAGATCATGATCGTGCTCGGCGGCGTGGCGTTGATTCTCTCAGTGGTGGGAGTGTACGGCGTGATGGCATATTCGGTGAGCCAGCGCACCCAGGAGATCGGGGTGCGGATGGCGCTGGGAGCGGACGGCGGTCAGGTGATAGGCCTGGTGGTCCGCCAGGGCGGCAAGCTCGCGGCTCTGGGCTGCACCATCGGCCTGCTCATGGCGCTGGGGGTGAGCCGAGGATTGAGCGTCTTTCTGTATGGCGTGAGCGCGTTTGATCCCACCACGTTCGGCGGGGTGCTGTTCTCCCTGGCCGCCGCGGCGATTCTGGCCAGCTATCTCCCGGCGCGGCGGGCGGCGCGGGTGGATCCGTTGGTGGCGCTAAGAGCTGAATGATGGGGAGGTTGGTGGAGGAATTGCCTCCACCGTCCTCCACCATCCTCCCGTTTCAGTTGACGGCAAAACAATAAAACAACCCATTCCCCCCGGTCCCTTGCAGGTTCTGCTGGCTGCACCCGCGCGAGCCGTGCGCAGCGTTCCACGATGTCGGGTTCGCACCGCCGCCCTGGCGGTCATGGTGGCCCACCTGCGCGCTGCCTTCGCCGTCGCTGGTCCAGTTCCCGCAGTTGGTGTAGCCCTCACCGGTCGTGACCGCCGTCCCATCCGGGTTCGAGCCGGTGAGAATGTCGTGCATGTTGGGCGTATCACCGCGGCCGTTCACCACGGTGCCCTTTTCCGTGAGCGAGTTCTCCTTGCCCAGCTTGGTGTTCTCGCTGTGGAGGTCGGCCACGTTCTGGGCCACCATCACGCCCTTGGCATTGTACCACGGGCCCGCGCCGATGCGGTCGCGGGCGTTGACGGCGGGTTGCGCACCCGTTGGCATCGTGCTGAGGTAGGCGTGCCAGGTGCGATCCCCCGCACCCGCGGCCTGTGCCAGGGTGTGGCAATGCCGGTCGGCGCCCTCCAGGCCGCCGAGGTTGGCGCCGTCGCCGGGGCCGGCGCTGGTGATAAAGAAGCTCATGCGGTTCTGCTGCGGCGCGGCAGCAGCACCACAGATCACTGCGGTGGCAAGCAGCGTCCAGCCGGTGGTCAGTCTCATGTATGCTCTCCCGAAGTGTGATGTGACCCGCGACTCGTAGCGGCCATTGCCGTCTGCCCCGTACGTCTGTACGTCCCTGTCCGCCTCAGTCTCTCACGTACCGCTTCAACGCCCTCGGCCCCACCTCCGCCCCGTACACGTTCCCCCGCGCGTCCACCGCCACCCCCTCCGCCGCGCTGGTGCTCGGCGGATTCACCGCCGGGTCCGGAATGAATGCGGTGAGCACACCGTCATTGGCCCGGCCGATCCGAATCCCCCGCCTCCACTCAGGCCGGCTCGGCGCCACGGAGCCGGACTCGGAGTCAGCCACGTACAGCACGTCGTTGGCGTCGATGTACAGGCCGCTGGGACGGCTGAAGTGATGCCACTGCGCCAAAAAAACGCCGTTCTGGTCCAGGATCTGAATCCGATTGTTGCTGCGGTCGCCGACGAACAGCCGCCCTCGGGAATCCATGGCCAGCGCGTGCGGCTGATCGAACTCGCCCGAGGCCGTGCCCTTCTTGCCCCACGTGGCCAGGAGAGTGCCGTCCCGGGAGAACTTCAGGATGCGCGCGTTGGCGCCCTCACGAGACGAATGGCCTTCGGCCACATAGATGTCGCCGTTCGGCGCAACCAGGACGTCGTTGGGCTGGTAGAAGTAGCCCGGATCCCTGGACCCGCCCGCTTTCCCCAACGTCATCAGCAGGCGACCCTCGGGGCTGAACTTGAACACCTGGTGGCCTTTGGTGGTGTCGCTTACCGCCGGGCCGATGCACGCGCAGTCGGTGACCCACACGTTCCCCTCATGATCTACGTCAATCCCGTGCGGGAACTGCGTCAGGCCGGCGCCGAAACTCGTGACCAGCCGCCCCGTCGAGTCGAACTTCAGGACCGGGTCAAGGGCCGAGCCGACACAGCTGTTGGCGGCGCACCGCTCGGCCACCCAGATGCTCACACCATCCCGATCAATCTCCACGGCGCTGGTAGCTCCCCACGTCCGGCCCGCGGGCATCTTGGCCCAGCCTTCCATGGTCCGGTAGGGATTGGGCGCGTCGTTGGTGGGCTGGCCAGGAGCCTGCCCCCGCGCAACTCCCGCGGACGCGATCAACCATAAGACGGTGGCGGCGGCTCTCATGGACACCTCCATACAAGTCCGTTACCCCTCCTGCTCACTGCTTCGGCAAACTCAGCGCCAGCAACGACGTATTGGCCCCCGCCCCGGTGGCAAAGACGATGTATTGGCGCCCCTGGTGCATGAAGGTCATCGGCATGGCCGTGGTACGGGACGGAATCTGCACCTTGCCGACCTGCTTTCCCGTCGCCTTGTCCAGGGCGTAGAGTCCCGGTGGGTTGTCCTGGCCGTTCCGACCCGTGCCGTGAATCACCAGTGTCCTGGTGGTGATGATCTGGGCCTGCCCGCGGCCGCCAATAGGGGGCAGCGTTACGCCCGCGAAGAGCGGGTCGTTGCTGGTCACGGGTACCATAGTGCCGTTCGGCATCCACCAGGCCTTGTCGCCGGTATTCAGGTTGTACGCGGTGACGCCGCCGTACTGTTTGGGCTTGAGGATGGAAACGCCGCCGATGGCGGACGACGCGCCCCGGCCCTCGAAGCCGCCGCCGCGGCTGGCGGGCGGCGTGTATCCGGGTGGCGGCGGCAGAGCGCCGAGCAGCCCGCAGTTGTCGCGCGGCGAACTGTAGCGGAACTCGGAGCAGGGGTCCTTCTGAAGACGGATGGTACTGAGCCCGCTCTGCGATCCCACGTACACCATGCCCGTCTCCGGATCGGCCGCGACGCCACCGTCAATGTTCACGCCGCCGCTGGCGCCCGGGGCGTACCACGCACAGCGGAGCCCGCTGGGCCCGGAACCGTCGCTGAGCACCGCAGGGATATAGTAGGGCCCCATCCGGCACTGCCGGGCCAACTTCAGCGCCGAGTCCCGGATCGCCGGCGTGTAGTCGATCAAATCGGCCTCGACCAGTCCCTGCTGCGCGTAGGGCGCGGGCTTGGAGGGAATGGGCTGCGTCGCCGCGCTCTGCTCGCCGGGGACGTCGCTTTGCAGGACCGGAGTCTCCACCATGGGCCAGATCGGTTCCCCGGTCGCGCGGTCGAACACGTACATCCATCCCTGCTTGGTGGTCTGCGCGATGATCTTGCGCCGCTGCCCGTTGATGGTGACGTCCAGCACGTTGGGCGCCATGGGCGTGTCGTAGTCCCAGATGTCGTGATGCACCATCTGGAAATGCCATTTCCGTTGGCCCGTCTTGGCGTCCAGCGCCACCAGGCTGTTGCCGAAGAGATTGTCCCCCGGCCGGTGGCCGCCATACTC
>DASWGV010000180.1:0-27976 GCA_036393515.1 Gemmatimonadales bacterium
GCCAGCGCGAGCAGGCCGTCCCGCACGTCCCGCGCCCGGTTCGATACCGGGAAGAGCTTGTGCGACTTCGGTTCCTCAACCAGGGGGAGTGCCAGCTGGTCTTCGAAAAAGGCGACCTGTTCTGCCAGGGGCCAGGATCGCACGATTTTTCGGAGTGTGTTGGGCGATGAGTCGGTGACGAAGCGCGACTCGTCCACCTGCGCGGGAAGGATGTTGCAGCGCCCCCCGCCGGAAATGAGGATCTTCCGGCCGCCATCCGGTGTCGTTTCCAGCAGCACCGTGTCCGCGCCTCCTGACGCGGCGAAAATGGACGCCATGGTGCCGGCGGCGCCGGCGCCCACTACGACGATGCGCCGCAGGTCATGTCCCCAGGGCAGAATCCGGTCTGCTGAAGCGCCCACAACGAGAGCGGGCTCTCTCTGGTAACACTTCCCCCAGTGATCCGGTCCGTCAAGGCTTGGCCCTGAAGTCGGCCTGCCGCACCGCCGCTTCAGGATCGCTCCATCCGTCCTTGACGCTCCCCGAACGGGGGGTCAGACTCCCTTGGTAAATGTGGTACGCCCGCGCGAGCGGACCGTGCTGCGACTTCGCTCGCCGAACACCGCCTGCCAGGCACTGCTGAGGAGGGGCCATGCGCCCTCGACGTTCCGTCCTCTGGTTCATCGCTGCGTTCGCGCTCGCGTGTGGCGACATCACCCAGCCGGACGTAGACAATAACGTGCCCGGCGACACCACCAATCAGAACAATCCGTCGCTCCCGTCGGCGGTGAGCCAGGCAATCGATTCCCTCGAAGACGCGATGTACATCGCCCTCAACGGACTCGATACGTTGTCGGACCTGGACAACTTCTCGTTCGAGCCGGCTCGGCAACTGTTCCAGCAGGCCCTGGCGGGAGATCCCACCAACCAAACGGCTGCGCTGGGGCTCGCGGTCACCACGATCTTCGTGCTGGAGGACCATCCGGACCTGCGGGCCCTGGCCTCGGCGTGGGACGACTGGCTGCAAACGCACAACAGCGACGATATCTGGCTGGGTCCGCCGTTCGCGCCCGCGGCGCCGCTTACCTGGAAACGCGCCACGTTGCCGCTCGACCTGACAGGTGGGAGTCTCAGCCGGCTCGCCGGCCTGCGGCCGCCCATGGGCGTGCTCGCGGCGGCGACTGCGGCAGCACCATACCCGCCGACACTGGCCGAGCACCAGGCGCTGCTCCGGAACGTCGTGCGGCCGGCACTCGCCGCGGCGCGGGACGCGGCGGCCAAGGTGACCGATCCGGCGTTCACGTTCACCATCACGGAGCGCATGCAAGGCGAGGACCCCAGCCAGGCGGACCCGCTCGAACTGGATCTCACGGAGGTGTACGCCCTTCGTGGCGCTCTGGACGTCGCCACGGCCAGCGTCGACATCGCGCTGGCCTATGTGGTGGAGCCGTCCATCTGGGGTGCCGACGGGGTGATCGCCGCACTCTCTCCGGGCAGCACGTTTGGAACCCTCGCCGCCGACGGCGGGACGCGGCTCGCCAGCGCCCACACCAGCCTCATGGACGCCGTGGACCTGCTCAACGCAGGGTTGAGCTTCCTCGAAGCCGAAACCGACGATCAGTCGAACGACATCATCAAACGCGACGTGGGGAACGGCGATGGAGTGTCGTCAAGCGACATCCAGGAGGTTCGCGACGTGCTCGCGGACATCGACGCCGCGCTGCGGGGTCCGCGGTCGGTGACCTACGATTTCGGCCTGGGCGATGTGACGCTGACGGTGGATGCGACGAAGCTGTTCGAGAACCCCGTGGCCGATCTCAAGACGCTGCTTCCGGACTACGAGGTCTATAAGGCCGACGATGGGTATGGTGCCATGCGTCCCCAGCTCCGCTTTACCGCGGTCAACCTGTCGGACTGGACGTTCCCCGACCCCACGTTCAACGGGGTATTCCCGGGTCTCACCACCACCGCGGCACTGTTGAGCTCGTTTGACGTGAGTAGCTCGTACTTCGAGAACAATCCGGTGAGTGGGTTCTACACGCTCATCTCGATCGACGACGTGGATTGTTCGATGATCGTGTTCAACGGAGGTATTGGCTGTGACCTGAGCGAATACTACGTGCAGCAGGCTGACGTGAGTCTCTGGGGGTATGGCGGGACCCCTTCAGGGAACCTCTTCGTGAACGTTGCCTACGACACGGAGCCGGACGGAACCGTGGATTCCTTCGCCAGCCTGTACTGGGACGCGAGCTACACCGCGACACCGGGTGGGGGCGCGAGCATCACGGTCGATCTGGTGCTCACCGACCAGATGCAGAGCTCCACTCCCGTGTCGGCCATGCTCACGGACAAGAAGGGATTCTCCGGCGTCGATACCCAGTTCCGGCGGCGGGGTGGGTCGGTCCTGTCGTTCAACTTCAAGGGTCATGAGTGGGTGTTCGAGAGGCAATGAGCCCGTGACGCGTCGCGCGCTCGTTCTGTTCCTGCTCGCGGGGGCGCCGAACGCCGCGTGGGGGCAGGGCAGCCTGCTCGAGCGCTGGGTCGTCGACTTCGCGTCCGATGGATGGAGCCCACGCTGGATTCCGCCGAGCGTGCTGGGATTGACACCCGATTCGGTGCAGGCGCGGGTGGAAGTGGCCAGCCTCATCGAAGCGCTCGAGGTGCGCTCCTCCGCGGCGCTGCGCCGGATCGAATCAACGGTCACCGCCCGCACGCGATGGCACGACGCGACCGTCATGGCCCGAATGGCCACGGATACCAGGCGGCTGGAACGCTCCCACCATGAGATGATGGCAACCTCGCCAACGCCGGCTGCGGCCCTGGCGGCGGATGTGCCGCGCAGCCTGGGATCGCTGGGACGTGGCCACCTGCGAGCCGCCGGTGCCTGGGATGGCGGTCCGGCGTGGATGTTGGGTACCGCGACCGAGAGCGCCTGGCACGCCGTGGCGGTCTCCACCTGGCGCGCCAACAGCCGGTATGCCCGTGTCGCCTTCCCCGTGGACAGCCTCCTGGACCTGGGAGAATCCCATCGCACCACGGGGACGACGGCGATGGCGAGGGTCCGGGTGCCGCTGACGCGAGGCCTCGCGGGGCTGGCGGAGGCGCGATGGGAACGGGTGACCCATGACGCCGAGCCGATGAACGCGCCGGCCTTCCTCACCGCCTCGCCATCGGGCGTCTCCTATGATCGCGGCGTCTGGGCCGGCGTGACGTGGCACGAAGCCGTCGGCTTCCGCTGGGGATACCGCTCGCGGACCATGGACGTCTTGTCCTCCATCAATCGGGAGGGAGCGAGCGCCGGCCAAGTATTCCTTGGCCGTCTCGACTTCGACCAGTGGAACGCCACGGTATGGCGTCGTACCGGGACCGCCGAATGGCGTGGGTCGATCGGCACCGACCGATTGCGCTCGCAGCTCTCAGCACGGGTCGAGACCTGGCCGTACGTTGCCCTTTGGGAGCAGCTGGGCGCGCAAGCCTATCGGTTCCGCGCGAGCCTGGCCGGGACCGCGTTGTGGCTGCGCGGGGGCCGCCAGCCGGTGAGTCAGGGGGGTGCAGGTTGGGGATGGGCGGTGGACCTGAGCACGCACCGCCTCGACCTGGGCACCACGGACTGGCTGGTCACCAGTTTCGGGTTGGGCCGGAGTGACGTCGACTCGACCAGCAGCTTCCTCGATCCCGCGGTGGTGGTGGGCGCCGACGTTCGCCGCGGCGCCAGAATGTTCGGTGGCCTCGTGGTAGCGAATCTCGCCGCGGGGATTCCGGTTTACGCCCGGCGCGTCGATGGCAACGGCAACGCCGTGGCCGAGACGTCGCGCGACCGCGGCAGGGCCGGGTATGCCCGCCTGAAGCTTACGTGGAGTTGGTAGTCGCATGGATCACGCGCCGCGTCTTCCGCTGGCATCATCCATGAATCGCCTCGCCGCGCTGATGAGCGTGCTGTCGATGAGTGGCGTTGCCGCTGCCAGCGGCCAGCAGCGCCCCGACTTCTCCGGCGAGTGGATCCGGGCTGCCGATTCGGCCGCCGATGGCCGCGCAACCGTAGCGGCCGCCGGCGACGCTGCTTTCCGCGTTGGCAACATGGGCAGCGGGTGGGGCTCGCCGCTCACGATCACGCAACGGTCCAACCAGCTCATCGTCGAGTATGCGTTCTTCTCGGCCTACGACTTGCAGCCTCGGCTCCGGTTCACCTATGCGCTCGACGGCTCGGAATCGCGTAACACGGTGATGATCGGGCATGCCCCATCGGTGCAACGCGCGACCGTCGCCTGGGCGGGGAGCACGCTCGTTATCACCACGATGCATCCGGTACCGGCTTCCGGGGACGGGACCACGGCGCAGGCCCAAGTGCGGCAGGCGCTCACGCTCGAGCCTCCGAACGCGCTCATCGTCGAGACCACGCGCGTCGGGATACTGGGCGGGCCGACGGCCACGACGCGAACGGTCTACACGAAACGCTGACCGGCGCCGCGGCCACGGCGGAGGCCGCGGGCCTCGCCGGTTCGGCCTAGTCGCGCCCGGGCGGCGTGTACCGATCGGGCGCGCCGATGGGGACGTGTGGATGGCGCGCGGCGCTCGCCGTGAATTCGGCCACGATCCGGTCGAACACGCTGAGGGCCCACGGGTGGGCGTCTTTGATGTCCGATTCCTCGCGCGGATCCGACCGCAGGTTGAACAGGCGCATCAACGGCGGTTCCGCCACCCTCGGTTCGGGCATGAACGCATAGTGGAGCTTCCAGTCCTTCCATTTCACCGCCCGGATCTGGTTCCCCGTGAAGTAGAGGACGCTCTCGCGGTTCGAATGCGCCTGCCGGCCCTCGAGGAACGGGAGCTGGTTCACGCCGTCGATGGGACGGTCGGTCGGAACGATGTCCGCCCCGACCGCCGCCGCGATGGTCGGAAAGAGGTCGAGCTCGTGCACGATCTCGTTCGACACTTGTCCCGCGGGAATCCTTCCGGTCCAACGGATGACGCACGGCGTGCGGATCCCCCCCTCCATGACCGAGTTGTAGAAACCGCGCCACGGTCCCGACGACCCGCGCCACGGGCGCCGGCCCTCGGCGCCGTTGTCGGTGCACCAGAAGATCATGGTGCTGCGCCCGATCCCCAGGCGCTCGATCGCGGCGACCACGAGACCGACGTTGTGGTCCACGTCGGCCATGGCGTCGCCGATGTCGCCCGCACCCGTCTTGCCGGCAAAGTCGGGGTGCGCCAGCGTCGGGAAATGGATCTGCGTGATCGGGTAAAACAAGAAGAAAGGCTTGCCGGCACTCACGCTCCGTTCCATGAAGTCGATCCCCTTGAGCGCGGCCTCGCGATCCAGCGTCCGGCGCGACTCAAGGTCGAACACCTTCACTGTGGTCGCCGGTGCTCCGGCCCTCTGTTCCCAGATGTACGGTGCGTCCATCGTCGCGGGATCGAAGGTCGGCGAGGTCGTGGTCTGAGCCTCGTTGCTGGTGTTGGGAATCCCGTACCACTCGTCGAATCCCTGGTCGATCGGCGAGCGCCGTCCGGGCCAATTGAAGCCGCCCAGATGCCACTTGCCGAATAGTGCCGTGGCGTAGCCGATGGACTTCAGCCCCTCCGCGATAGTGACCTCCCACAGGGTGATCCCGGTGGGCTGGGTCGCGCCCGAGCGGACCGCGTACCGTCCGGTGAGGAGGGCCGCCCGCGAGACGGTGCACGAGAACTCGACGTTGAAGTTGTCGAGCCTGATTCCCTGAGCGGCGAGGCCGTCGATGTTCGGCGTGGGGACGCCGCGCACGCTGCCGTAGGCGCCGACTTCCCCCCAACCGAGGTTGTCGGGGAACATCAGGACGATGTTGGGTCGCTGAGCCGTCTGCGCCACCAGCTGCATCGTGGCGACGGGGACCAGCCACAGGCGACGCACGAGCGTAGGAAGCCAAGAACGCATCTCGTCATCCCCCGATCGTTGGCGAGGCCAAGATGGTTAGTTCCGGCAGGCGGCCGGCGGCGCCGGGGACTCGTCCGCGCGCATCGGAACAACATCGAGGAACTGCACGCCTGCCGGCTCGGTCGGTGCCAGCGTGATCGTGATGCGCAGGTCCCCATTCCCGCACCGCATGCGCCACCGGCCCCGGAGCGCGTTCTCCACCACGAACCGCCCTTCGTTGCGGCACGTACCGCCTGCCTGCGTCCGTAGGCGCTCGATCGCCGCCCGACGCCGAGGCTTGGATTCGTCGAGGTAGAGGTTCATGGCCGCCAGCGAGTCCGCCAGCGGCTCCCTCCACTCGGCCACCAGGCGTGACACCTGGTCGCGGCGTGCCAGAAGCACGGGTGCTGCTTGAGGGACCCGCGGTTGCAGGGCGCCGGTCCGGGCCAGCACGGCGAAGGCCTGCTCGATCACGCCGCTCCACCCGGTGTAGGTGAGGTTCCCCAACGCCACAATCCCCACGCCGTACTCCGGCAGCCACCGCATCTGCGAGCCGAAGCCGGGCAGGCCGCCCGAGTGCGCCACGGAGGCGGGGAAGAGGCATGTCTGCCTCACCCCCAGGCCGTACCCATAGCCGCCGGCGCTCAACCCGACGGCGCCGGAAGCGTCTCGGCCCGCGGTGGCGCCGTTGTAGCGCACCACCTGCTGCATCTCGCGCACCGACGCGCGGCGCAACGGGCCCGTCTCCGGACCGTCTCGCGGCGGGTACGCGTCCAGCATGAACGCCACCCAGCGGCCCAAGTCATGTACCGACGTGAGCATCCCTCCCATGGACCCAAAAGCGCCGTCCGGGAGCTGCGGCTCCTCCAGCCATTGCTCGTCTTGCCGCCGGTAGCCGTGGGCCAGGCGCTCAGCGGGAACAGAGGCGGCTTCGAGCGTGGTGACCGTCATTCCCAGCGGGAGCAGGATCCGCTCGCGCACGTAGCGAGCGTACGGCATGCCTGACACGTTGGCCACGATGCGTCCCAGGATGGCGAATCCGAAGTTCGAATACTCGTAGGCCGTGCCCGGCGCGGTGGAGAAGGGAATCCCGCTCCGCAGCATGGCGGCCATCTGCGCGTCCGTGGCCGAGAGCTGCTGGTCGCCCCAGGGGTTGTCCTCGGGGAAGCCGGCAGAGTGGGAGAGCAGGTAGCGAATGGTGATCCTTGGCGAATCGGTGGTGGGATACCGGAGTGCGGCCAACTCCGGCACGGAGCGCTCTGCGGGATCGTCCAGCGAGAGCTTGCCGGCGTCCCGGAGCTGGAGAATGGCGACGGCGGTAAAGCTCTTGGTCATGGACGCGATCCGAAACACCGTGGTGCTTTCGACCGGGGCCCTGGTGGAGATCTCGCGAAGACCGGAGACGCCGAGGTGCGCCACGCGGCCGTCCACCACCATCCCGTAGCCGATCCCCGGCACGTGCGTCCGCTCGGCGAACTCCCGCATGAGGCGGTCAATCTCAGGGAACGCGCTCGACAGTTTCGCCAGCCGGCCGGGGTCGTCGAACGCGGGCGCGGGTGCTCGGCTGCTCAGCCGGTCCAATTGCGCGCGTCCGACCCGCGGCGCCATGAGGAGCGCGGCGGCCAGCGCGGCGAGGATGATCAACGAGGGCATCAGCGATCTCCGGTGCGGGCGATCTCGGCGGGCGCACTGGCCAAGGCCCTGACTACCGAGGTCCTGAAGAAGGGCGGCAAGACAGTGCTAATTGGCCACCACCACCACGACAACGGTGTCGGTCGCCACCCCCTCCATCGGCACGTGATTCCCGTACGCCAGCACCGCGATGATGCGGTGGGGCCCCGGGGTGAGCCCGGACACGGTGGACTCGCCGGCTCCCGTGCCGATGTGGACGATGCCGGGCACGCCGGCGGGAATGGCCGCGGCGGCGGCGGTGACGTCCGTATCAACGAACAGGTGGTGGTGTCCTTGCCCCGCGACCCGCTGGCCGTCGGCAGCGACCACCTCGATGCCCTCCACCCCGAGGACGACCCGCACCTCTGGTCCGATCGTATCACCGGTCGCCGGTTGGAGGATGATGGCGCGCGGGGCCGGCGCTTGAGCGGCCTGCCGGCTGCTCCGGTCGCCGCCACACCCGGCCACGGTCAGGGTCGCGGCGGCGAGGCACACCGAAGCGGGCGGTGAACAACGTCGGCGGGGTGTCGTCATTCGACTGTCACTCCTTCCCTCGTGGTTTGGTGCCCAAGCCGGTCGTCCCGCACCTTCGCTGTGAACATCGCGTCCAGCGCGGCGTGGCGTAAGCACGCTCGCGGCCTGCGCTGGGCCAGGCCCTCGACCTCGCGCCGCCCAGGCTTGAGGACCGCTTGGGCTATGAGCACACTAGAGAGGGCGAAGGAACCCCGGAGGATTCCCTCGCCCTTGGCCTCGGAGCTTCGCTGCCGCTAGTGACCGCGGTGCTCCACCTGCCCGCGGACCTCTCCGCCGGGGAAGTCTCCCGGGCCGGTGTTGGTTGGCGCCACGCCGTCGTTGGTATGCGCGTTCACGTAGGCATTGCCGCTCCTGAGAGCATCCAGGAGCGCGGAGAACGGCTGGTTGAGCAGCGCGCCAACCAGGTTTGCCGCCGTGATCGTTCCCTCCGCGATCACCCCGTCGATGCGGCCCTGGCCCAGCGGCCCTGCCACCGGCTCGGTGGAGGGATACAACCAGACCACGATTCCCCCGTTGGCGCCGAACGAGCCGAGGTGAATATGCGCCTGGAACACATTCTCGATGTTGGCGACCACGAGCTGGTAGGTCAGCGCGTCTCCCTCGGCGTTGAGCTGGAAGGTCGCGCTGCCGCGCGCGCTGGTCGCGCGAGCCGGCACTTCCTCGGCGCCAGAGAGCGGCGTCCCGAAGTTGCCGCCGTTGGCGCTGGCCGCCGCGTTCGCCGCGTGGCTGAACACCGGCACCTCGAACGGTGCGGTCGGATCGGGCGGCTCGCGCCCGCAGGCCGCCAGCAGGCCCCCCACGATCACCGCATACAAGGCTTTCGACATGGTCCCCTCCGGTTCAGGTAGGTTGGAAACGTTGCCGTTCCAAGAGTACCGCCCGGTTCAACGGTCCGTCCAGCCTCCGCGCTCCAGTCGGTATCCATATTGGCGCACGGTGAGGATGTACCGGGGCCGAACGGGATCCGGCTCCAGGCGCTTCCGCAATGCGCCCACGTGCGTATCCACCGTCCGGCTCGTCACACTGTCGGCGTAGCCCCACACTTCACGCAGCAGCTCGCCCCGGCTGGCGACCGCCCCGCCGCGCCGGAGCAGCGCCACCAACAGCGCGTACTCCTTGGGTCGCAGCTCCAGGCGCCGGCCGTTCCGCGACACCGCGTGTGCCGCGTACTCGACCGCGATAGCCCCGAAACGATCTACCGGCGGCGGCCCTCCCTGCCGGACGAAGCTCAGGTAGACCTCCACGCGCCGCACCGCCTCGGCCACGCGCTCGTCGTCCAGCGGCTTCAACAGATAGTCCAGTGCTTCCACTTCGAAGGCGCGCACCGCGTACTGCTCGTACGCCGTCACGAAGACCAGCGCCGGGGTGCGCCGCGCTCGGACCTCCGCCGCCACGGCAAGTCCGTCGAGATCGGGCATCTCGATGTCCAGGAACGCCAGGTCGAGCGGCTGCCGCCGGATGAGTTCCAACGCCTCGCTGCCGCTCCCGCACTCCCCGACCTCGGTGATGGCGGGCAGCCCGCGCAACGCGGCCCGCAGGCGGCGGCGCGCCGGCGCCTCGTCGTCAACGATCAGCGCCCGCACGGATCCTCCACGGGATCTCGATGGTGACCACGGCCCCGCCGGCCGCTGCGTCGGTCAGCTCCAGCCGCTGGTCCGACCCATAGAGCTCGGCCAGGCGGGCTCGCGTGCCGGCGAGCCCCACGCCGTCTTCCCGTTGTCGTTCGGTGCGGAAGCCGGGGCCGTCGTCCCGAACCGCGAGGCGCAGGCGGTTACCGGTAACACTCACCTCCACCTGCACCGTGACCGCGCCACCGTTGCCCGGGCGTCCCGGGGGACCGTGGGCCACGGCGTTTTCCACCAGGGGCTGGAGCAACAGGGGTGGAACCAGCGCTCCCTCCGCCGCCAGATCCGTCTGAAAGGTCACCTGCACCCGGTCGCCGAAACGCTGCTGCTGAATCGCCACGTAGTGCTGGAGGAGCCGCAGCTCCTCCTCCAGAGTCACCTCGGCCTCGTCGCCCCGATCGAACGCCTGGCGCAGAAGCTCCGACAGCTGCGTGATCATCCGGTTCGCCGCCTTGGGGTCCTCCAGCACCAGGCCTGAGATGGTATTGAGCGTGTTGAACAGAAAATGCGGCCGCAGACGGGCCGACAGGGCGTCGAGCCGGGCGCGGGCCAGCTGCGATTCCAGACGGCCCGCGCGGACGACGTAGAGGACACCCACCACCATGGCGTAGACCACCAGGTTGAGGGACCACTGATCGGCCAGGGGGAGGCTGCTGGCGCTCAGAATGTCATGGCGCTCACGCACTCCTCCAAACACCATCCATTGCAGCGCCCCTTGAAGCAGGGCACAGAGCCCTGACACCGCCACGCCGGCCGCCAGATGGACCGGGAGGAGGCGAAGCGGCGAGCCGATGCCCATGGCGCGCCGCGTGACCAGCACCACTGCGGGCGTCCCCAGCGCCCAGCACCACCAGCTCACCAGCTGCCAGGCGGTGGCACGGCCCCACTCACCGAGGTCTCCCGCCGCAGGGCTGGGAAGCATGACGTACAGCATGAAAAGGAGCGCGACGCCGGTCCAGGCGGCCCAGACCATGAGCGCCGCACGGACCCAGGAACGGGTGCGGGCCTCGATCATCACACAGCCCCTTTCGGGGAGCGCTGCACCACGGCCGCGAACGCGATCGCCAGGGGCAGGAACAACGTGATGGAGAGGATTGGCCTTGCCAGCGCCGCCCCCGCCTGGTTGTTGGGGACGGACACTGCCACAACGGCCAGGAACAGCATGGTCCCACTCAGCGCCGCTCGCGGCAAGAATGGCACTCGGGTGCGGTCCATGGCCCAGCAGAACAGCCCGCCGGCGAGACCGTAGAGCAGGCCCGTGAGCAGCACCGCCGCGCTCCCGCGAACCGTCAACCCCAGCGGTAGGCCGACGATCAGCGAGAATGCCACCATGGCGAGCCGTCCACCCACGCCCAGAATGGCTGTACCGGCCGCCGCTCCGCGCGCGAGATAGTGGAGAGCCTCTGTCCCACTGGCAACGGACGTCACAGGGGCAACGAGTCCGCGTCTGAGTTCAGCGCTAGGGTCTGACTGTCCATGACCAGTACTCCGTCTGCCCAGCAGCCCCACGTAAGGCGCTCTGCACTACCCGCCGAGTGGCCCGGTCTATCCAGCGCGTCATGCGGTATCCCGGCATGCCGAACCCCCCCGCGTCCACCTTCCAACAGTCGAAAGCGGCGTCCCCGACCTGGATGGTCTCCGATCCCTGTACCTCCAGGAGGTCCCACACCTCCCGTGCGTCCCACTCCGAAAAGTGCGGCACCGCCGCCCGGTAGCCGTCCTTGAGCGGCAACAGCCCCATAAGCCAGGGAATCTGGCCTTCGATGGGGAAAACCGGGTGGTCCAGCCGGAGTCCCATGAGTCGCGTCGGTGTGTTGGGCAGCACCGTCCAGCCGGTCAGATACTCGCCGCTCATCGTGACGTCAGTAGAGTCGCGCGGCGCCCGCACTGCGTGATGCACCATGGCCAGGTCCGAGCGCCTAACGACGGTGACGGATTGGCTGGTGCCGGACGACGCGGCGTGCATAGTGCGGATGACGAACGCCTCCCGTCCAGCCTCGACGGTCTGGGTGGTGCGACTGACCGAGGTGCGGTTCGGGCCGTCCACCCGGAAGCTCTCGTGCACGTAGGTCCCGGGGGCGAGGAGGCTGGGTTGCACCAATTGGCTCCCGACGCGCACGGTGTCCACCTGTTGGGCGCCAGACGTTGCTGGGAGCGCCGCGAGTAGAAACCACCATGAGGCTGGCCACGGGGATGTACTCATGGGTCTTCTCCGATGCAGTGGGTGGGTGATTCCCTTTCAGCATCGAGATGGTATGGTGCCTCCGGATCGGGCGGTAGGCGTCCGCGGGGCTTCTGACAGGGTTCGCACATGGAGCGGAGTACCTGAAGACCATGAAATAGCCCACCTTACGCTCCGTGTCGATTTCCCTGCCCCCCGTTCGACGCACAGGTAGAAACGGGGACAGTCGTTTCGGCGGTCCAAATGGTCGCCTAGTCTCAGCCGTTTCCGAACCCGAAGCTTAAGGAGACACCACGATGCGATTCATGATCATGGTCCCCGGCAACGAGGAGTCCGAGGCGGGCTTCCTGCCGGAGAACGCGGACAGGGACAAGGAAATGTTCGCCAAGATGGGGAAGTTCAACGAGGAGATGGTGAAGGCCGGCGTGATGCTCGCGGGCGAGGGCCTGCAACCGACCTCGAAGGGCGCGCGCCTCAGGTTCTCGGGCGGCAAGACCACGGTGATCGACGGGCCCTTCACCGAATCGAAGGAGCTGATCGCCGGTTTCTGGCTGATCCAGGTGAAGTCCAAGGACGAGGCGGTTGCCTGGATGAAGCGCGCCCCGTTCGGAGACGGCGTGGTGCTCGAGATTCGGCAGATCTACGAGGCCGGGGACTTTGGCCCCGCGCTCACGCCCGAGCTCAGGGAGCAGGAGGAGCGCCACCGCGCACAGATGACCGCGAAGCGGCAGTCGTAGCGGCCGGAAAGCCCGGCTCCGGACCCAACACGGAGTGCAATGCGATCATGCGATTCATGATGGTAGTGATCCCCTAGGGGTATGCGACTGCGGCGCCGGGCACCATGCCCGACGCCGGGATTGTCGAGCGAATGACCAGGTACAACGAGTCTCTGACCAAGGCCGGCGTCCTCCTGGGCCTCGATGGGCTGCACCCCCTGTCCATGGGCGCGCGCGTCTCGTTTTCCGGCGGCAAGCCCAAGGTGACGGACGGCCCGTTCGCCGAGGCCAAGGAAGTGATCGGCGGGTATTGGATGATTCAGGTGAAGTCGAAGGAAGATGCGATCGAGTGGGCCAGGCGCGCTCCCATGCCCGACGGCGACATCATCGAGATTCGTCAGGTGCGGGAGATGTCGGACTTCCGGCCCGACGTCCAGAAGGCCGCGGGGAGGTAATGTCCGAAACCCATCGCGCGATCGATGCGGTGTGGCGGATCGAATCCGCCAGACTCATCGCCGGTCTGGCGCGAATGGTACGCGATGTCGGCCTGGCTGAAGACTTGGCGCAGGATGCTCTGGTCGCCGCCCTTCAACAATGGCCGGAGTCGGGGGTCCCGGATAACCCGGGCGCCTGGCTCATGGCCGCCGCGAGGCACCGCGCGATCGACCTGCTTCGCAAGCGAACCCTGCACCAGCGGAAGGAAGGGCAGATCAGCCAGGAGATCGAGGCTAGGCTCCAGACGGCCCTGCCGGACCTCGACGCCGCGATCGACGATCCCATCGGCGACGACCTTTTGCGCCTCATGTTCACGGCCTGCCACCCGGTGCTCTCCACGGCGGCCCGCACGGCGCTCACGCTCCGCCTGCTGGGCGGTCTCACCACCGGAGAGATCGCGCGCGCCTTTCTCGTCTCTGAATCCACCATTGCTCAGCGGATTGTGCGGGCCAAGCGCACTCTAGCCGAGGCCCGGGTTCCCTTCGAGGTCCCGCGCGGGGGCGAGCTTGCCGCGCGCCTGTCGTCGGTGCTCGAGGTGATCTACCTGGTGTTCAACGAAGGCTATTCGGCCACGGCCGGCGACGATTGGCTGCGGCCGGCGCTCTGCGAAGACGCCTTGCGGCTCGGCCGCATCCTGGCCGAGTTGGCCCCGCACGAGCCGGAAGTCCACGGTCTCGTGGCCCTGCTGGAGATCCAGGCGTCCCGCGCCGGCGCCCGCGTCGGCCCGTCGGGCGAGCCCATCCTGTTGCTGGATCAGGATCGCGCTCGGTGGGATCACCTGCTCATTCGTCGCGGTCTCGCAGCGCTGGAGCGGGCCGAGCAGGGTGGCGGGTTGGGTCCCTACGGGCTCCAGGCCGCGATCGCCGCTTGTCACGCGCGCGCGCGCACGGCTGAGGAGACGGACTGGACCCGCATCACGGCGCTGTACGACGGGCTCGCCCAGCTCGCGCCGTCGCCCATCGTGGAATTGAACCGGGCGGTGGCGTACGCGATGGCGTTTGGCCCAGCGGCGGGACTGGAGATCGTCGATCTCGTGAAGTCGGAGCCGTCACTCAAGGCCTACCACCTGTTGCCGGCGGTGCGCGGGGACCTGCTGGCCAAGCTGGGGCGGTTCGAGGAGGCGCGGGCGGAGTTCGAGCGCGCGGCGTCCCTTACCCGCAATGCCCGCGAACGGGACCTGCTGCGCAACCGCGGGATCACGTGCGCCCAGGCCTCGACTCCGCCTTGACTTTGTATAGCAAAGTACTTTACGTTGCTGCCATGCCACGGGCCCGCGCCGCCCTCATCACCGCCATCGCCCTGGGCCTCCTGGGTGATCAGCTGTTTCGGGCGCGGCTCTGGGGACTCAACGTCGCCATCTGGCTGAGTGCCATTGCGGCCGCCGCGCTTCTGCTCGCCCCGCCGGAGCCGCGCCGAAATGTCTGGCCCTGGCTGGGCGCCTCCTTCTTCGCCGCCATGTGGGCGGTGCGGGACGCGCCGCTCCTGCTGGCCGTGGACCTGGTGGCGGCGCTCTCCCTGCTCTGTTTGCCGTCCGCCCAGGCAGTCGGGTTGCGCGTCGCCGGCGTGGTCGAGCTCGGCGCGGCGCACCTGCGCGCCGGCTGGCGCGGCGTTACCGGCGCGGTTGCTCTGGCGCGGGCCCTGGGCCGCCCGGCCCCGCTTCTGGCACCCGCCACCAAGCGGGCGGCGGCAGTGGGCGTGGGGCTGCTGCTCGGGGTGCCGCCGGTGCTGGTGTTCGGAAGCCTGTTCGCCTCGGCTGATCCAGTCTTTGCCGCAGCCCTCTCGTCGCTGCTGGACACCGGCCTGCAACCCCTCGTCTCCCACACGGCCCTGGCAGGCGCGCTGGCCTGGATAAGCGCGGGGTATGTGTGGAGGCAGGCCGACCGGCGTGACGCGACGCCCGCCCGGCTTTCCGCTCCACCGGTCGGCCAGGTGCCGGTGCTCACCGCGCTGAGCGCCACGGTGCTGGTGTTCACGCTGTTCCTCGCGGCCCAGGCGGGCAGCCTGTTCGGTGGCGAGGCGTTCGTGCGGGAGCAGACCGGGCTGACCTATGCCGAATACGCGCGCCGGGGCTTCTTCGAGCTGGTGTTCGCGTCGGCGCTTTCCCTGCCCGTGGTCTATGTGTCCTTCTTCGCGGCCGGCCCGGCCACCGATCGCGGCGCCGGTTCCCTTCACGCCCTGATGACTGTCCAGCTCGCGCTGACCGCCCTGGTCTTGGCCTCGGCCCTGTGGCGGATGGGCCTCTACATGCGCGTCTACGGTCTCACCGAAGACCGGCTCTATGGCGCCCTCGTGATGCTGTGGATCGGCGCGACCATCGTCGTGTTCGCCCTGACGGTGTTGCGTGCCCGGCCCGCCGGAGCGGCGTTCGGTTCCATCGTGTGCGCCGCCGCGGCCCTCGCGATCCTGAATCTGGCAAACCCGCGGGCCGTCATTACGCGGTACAACCTGGCACACCCGGGTGGGCGCCCGACCGACGTGGCCCTCCTGGCGCGGCTGGGCGGTGATGTCGTTCCCGTGGTCGTCGCCCAATTCGATCGAATCGATCCGGACGGCCGCTGCTGGCTGGCCCGACAGCTGCTGACCCGGCGGGGAGCGGCGCGGGGTGACTGGCGGGGGTGGAACCTGGCGCGGTGGCGCGGCTGGAAAGCCGCGCAGGAACTGACAGCCTTCCGCAACGCATGTGTGCTGGAGAGCAGCGTCTCCAGTCCCGGGCCTCCGGCAGACAGCTGATGTCCCCCGCGGGGAAGCCCCCGGCCGTTAACGCCCGGCTGCGGTCAGCCGGACGATCTCGATGGTGATCCCGTCGGTACACGCCGACGACCGTGCGATCCGGCCTTCCACCACGACGCGACTTCCTACCTTGAACCGGGACACGTCGCCGGCCAGCGAGTAGGTCAGCCCATCGTCGGACCGTAAAGCCCGACATCGCGGTCCGGCCCTCACGAGGGTGCCCTCTCTCAGCAGGAGGCCGTCGGCGTCGGTCACGTAGAAGACCTCCGACAGCGCGATGGGCACGAAATAGAAGTCGAACACGATGAAGCGGTGCGTGAGGTCCCGGCGTGCCCACGAGGGGACGGTGACCTCGAGGGAGATCTCGCCCTTCTCGCTGGACAGCACCTGACCGACTTCCTCGAAGCCGAACCGGACCGCACCCACCCCGATCCGCAGCGGGGTCACATGCGGCAGGCCCCCCGTGCGGAGCGTGACCGTGGTCCCGGGCGCTCCGCTTCCCGGCACCATGGACTCCACGCGCCGCACAATGGAGTCGAGCCGGGCATCCGAGACCGCTTGGCGTCGGTCCTGCGCAACGGCGTCCCCGGCCGCGACCAATGCCAGCGCGATGACCGACAGAACGAGTCGTCGGCCTGGCGCGTTGCTCAGAGCGCCCTCCTCACCACTGTCGGCTTGCCCCCGGCTCATTGTCCCACTCGGTTGCGGCCCCCGTGCTTGGCGCGGTACAGCGCGGCATCGGCGCGACGCAACACGTCGTCCAGCGATCGGTCCTGCGCTCCGCACTCGGCCACGCCCACCGACATGGTCACCGTCAGTGGGGCAAACACGCCGCCCGGGACCTGGATCCGCAGCGCTTCGCAGGCCGCCCGCAACCGCTCCGCCAGCGCCACAGCGCCGGCTACCTCGGTCTCCGGCAGCAGCATGGCGAACTCTTCGCCGCCCACGCGGGCCGGCAGGTCCGCGGCGCGCTGATGCTCTCGCAACAACCGGGCGACCGCTTGCAGGGCCGCGTCGCCCGCGGCGTGTCCGTAGCGGTCGTTGATTGCCTTGAAGTGATCCAGATCAATCACCAGCAGGCTTGCGGTGCGGCCGTAGCGGCGGACCTGCTCCACCGTCCGCTCGCCCGCATTCATGAACTGGCGGCGGTTGGGGAGCGCGGTGAGCGGATCTTCCCCCGCCAACTGCTCCACCCCGCGCTGATAGCTGAACAGCCGCCGGTACAGCCGATCGAACGCCCACATGGTGAAGAGCGACAGCGCCCCCGCCGGCAGGACCAGCGTGTTGTACTTGGCGAGCGAAAACCCGGGGAGCCAGCCGGCCGCCGCCGCGACGTCCGGGAGCAGGAGCGCCAGCGAGAGTCCCATGGTGTTGTCCCGGAATCTGAGCGGGAGACCAACCACCAGCATGCCGAGCACGTAGTACATGTACCCGCCGATGCCGTACACCATCCCGCCCTCGAGCCGTCGCAGAATCGCCAGCCAGAACCCTTCGGTCGCCAGCACGCTGGCGTAGAGCAGCAGGGTGTAGCGGCCGAGCGTGATCCGGGGCGACCGGATGACCAGAATGCACGGGATCAGGCAGGCGGCCATGCCGATGCGGGGCCACAGGGTGTCCAGCGCCGCCCCAGCGTCGATCACCCAGTCCCAGGCCCACAGGCCCAGAATGAGCGGCGGGAGCGCGAGCATGGTACGCCAGGTGTACCCGCGGAGCTCGTCGAACTTCCGCTCGTGGTAGGCGGATTCCTCGGGCTCGTCAAAACGCCCGCTGCGGCGCAGCCGCTCGGCCGAGAGACGGCCCACGGGAGGGGGAGGGGTGGTGAGCGTCATGGCTGGTCGCCGCCAATCTCGCCCGTGGAGCGGGGCAGGGCAAACGGTCCGGGCAGTGGACCTGGTGCCAGGAGCCACGGTACCGCCGACGGGGTGGGTGGCGTTATGGTTGAACGATCGACTTCTACGGGTGGCGCACCATGAAGACTCACGTCTTGCTGATCGGGGCGGCGCTGTTCCTGTCCCCTTCGCTCCTCGACGCTCAGCGCGACGGCGGCCCTCGTGCCGACAGCCTCCGTGGGGCATCGCGACTGGACGGGCAAGGCGCTCACGCCGAGGCGCGCGCGATCTTCCAGCGGCTTATCGAGACCGCGCCCGACCCGGCGGCGAAAGCCGCCGCGCAGCGTCGCATGGCCATGTCGCACGGCTTCGAAGGCGACTGCGCCAACGCCGTGAAGTACGAGGAGATGGTCATCGCCTACTGGCAAACCCGGGAGCAGGCCGAGCCGCAGAACGCGTTCTATCAGCAGGGCGAGATGGCCAACGAGGCGGCGCGCGTCTGCATTGATGCCGGCCAGCTGGACATCGCCGAGCGTATGTATCGCCGGGGCAGCGAGCTGGGGCTCAAGGAGCCGGCACCCAAGACCCATCCCCAGAGTCTCTGGGACTATCGTCTGGCGCACGCGCTTGGCCGGCTCGCCGCCCGCCGGGGCGACCAGGCGGAGGCGCAGCGACAGGTGGCCGAAGCGCGGAAGATTCTGGACAGCGATGCCGCCATGGCGGAGGCACAGGAACGGTTCTTCCCCTATCTGGCGGGCTACGTCGCGCTGTACACCGGGGACCTGCGAGGCGCGGAGGCGGAGCTGACCAAGGCACTAGCCCGGGAAGGCAATCAGCGCGATCCGTTCATGCACTGTTTGCTTGCCATGACCTACGAGCAAACCGGTCGGCGGGAGGATGCGCGAGCGCTGTACCAGAAGGCGTACGACCTCGCGACCGGCCACAATCCGCCTGCGGCGTTTGCCAGGCCATTCGCGCGCCAGAAGCTCGCGTTACGGTGATGATCCAGGTACCAGGGGCGGCCCCACGATCGAGCTGACGCTGCGCGCATGCGGGACCTGACGGGCGCCTTACGCGTTGCCGCGAGGCGCCCCGGCTTCACCCTGGCGGTGGTGCTGATCCTGGCCCTGGGGATTGGTGCCAACACCGCCGTCTTCAGCCTGATCAACGCAGTCGTGCTGCGTCCACTGCCGTATCCCGACCCGGACCGCCTCTACACGCTCTTTGAGCAGGACTCGCTCGGAGTGTCGCGTCAGTTGGCGTCCTATCCAACGTTCCTGGACTGGCATGAGCAGAGCGACGTGTTCGATGGGTTCGCGTACATCCGCGGCACCGGCCTGAACTACCGGACCGAGGATCAATCCGGAACCCTGCTCGGGGCCTTCGTGTCCCAGGAGTTCTTCCCTACGTTTGATGTGCCGGCCATCCTGGGCCGCGCCCTGCTGCCGGATGACTACCTGCCCGCCGCCAACAATGTTGTGGTGCTCTCCCATGGGCTGTGGCGAAGCGCGTTCGGCGGGGACACCGGTAGGGTCGGCCGCACGGTGATCCTGGGCGACCACCCCTTCACGGTCGTGGGCGTGATGCCGCCCGACTTCGCCTATCCCAACTGGGGCGTAGACACGGACGTGTGGTCACCCCTCCCCGGCCTGCCGCCCGCGGACATGGCCGGGCTGAGACAGCGCGGTTTTCACGCCGACAGCCGGATCATCGCGCGGCTCGCGCCCGGCGTGCCGCCGCCGAGGGCCCGGGCGCAGATGGACGCCATCGCCCGGCGGCTGGCGGCGGCGTATCCGGAGGCGAGCGCACGGTGGACCCGCGTGTCCATGGAATCGCTCACCGAGTTTACCGTCGGCAACGCGCGAACCCGGTTGTGGATGCTGGGCGGGGCCGTGGCCGTGGTGCTGCTCATCTGCTGCGTGAACCTCGCCAACCTGTACCTGGCCCAGGGCGCCGCCCGCAGTCAGGAATTCGCCATTCGCGCGGCGCTTGGCGCGGGGCGGGCAGCAATGGTGAGACAACTCCTGGCAGAGAGCCTGCTCGTGGCGGTGGCCGGCGGGGCCGTGGGTACCGTGGTCGCGACCTGGGCGGTGCAGCTGGTCCGGGTGCGGGCCCCACCGTCGTTACCCCGCGCGGGCGAACTGAGCGTTGACCTTGGTGTCCTCGGCTTCGCTGCCGGACTTACTGTCCTGACCGCGGCCCTGTTCGCCACCGTCACGGCGCGGCGGGCCGGCTCGCCGCGCCTGGCCGATGCGTTGGGCGATCGGACCGGCACGGCAATGTCCCGCGGCGGCCGCGGGAGACTCCCGGCGTGGCTCCTCTCTGCTCAGGTGGGGTTGACGGTCGTGCTTCTCACCGGAGCCGCCCTGCTCACGCAGAGTCTCTGGCGCCTGAGTCAGGTAGATCCCGGATTCGATCCGGAGCGATTGGTGACCGTCATGATTCATCCGCCGTCTCCCAGGTACGATGATGCGGACGCCGTCGTTCACCTGTACGATCGTCTGGCCGAGTCGGTCGGCGGGCTGCCGGGCGTTGCCCAAGTGGCCTTGATCAATCACGCCCCCCTAGGCAGGGGCGGTCTTCCCAGCCGCGCCGCCATCGGGCATGCCCCCACCGGATCGAGTGACGACATCCCGGTCCTGTTTTTCACCGTATCTCCGAGATACTTCTCCACCATGGGCATTCCGGTTCTCTCGGGTCGCGAGTTCAGCGACACGGACGTGCGGGGACCGCCCGGGCCCGTGATTGTCAACCAGGTGCTCGCGCGGCGTTGGGGCGAGACCCCACCGCTGGGAGATCGCCTGGGCGTGCTCAAGGCCGCCAGGACGCGCCCGGACTTCGGCCAGCCCCTGCTGGGCACCGTCATCGGCGTGGTTGGGGACGTGAAGCATTTCGGTCTTGATACGGAGCCGGTGCCGATGGTCTATGTCCCCTACACCCACAACCCCTGGGCGTTGATGACCCTGCTGGCGCGAACCGCCGGGCCTCCGGAGCAACTGATCGCTGCCGTGGAGCGTGCCGTGCGCCTGGTGGACCCCGCAATCCCGCTGGAGCCTGCGCGGTTCGGCTTGGGCGCGCAGACCATGAACGCAAGAGTGAGGGGGAATTACGCTCCGCAGCGGTTCAACGCGGCCCTCGTGGGTGCGTTCGCCCTGGTCGCGCTGCTGTTGGCGGCGGTCGGCGTTTACGGGGTGATGTCCTACACCGTGACGCTGGCAACCAAGGAGATCGGCATCCGGATGGCACTGGGCGCCGCCCCGTCGGGTGTGCTCCGTCAGGTCGTTGGCCGGGTGGCGCGGATCGCGCTGGTGGGCCTGGTGGGCGGGACCGCGGCCGCGTTGGGGCTCACGCGGCTCATCACCGGCCTCTTGTACCTGGTGAAACCAACCGATCCCTTGACGTATGCCGGCGTGGGGACGGCGCTGATGATCGTCGCGGTTCTTGCGGCCTATCTCCCGGCCCGGCGCGCGGCGTCGGTCGATCCCCTCGCTGCGCTGCGTGCCGGTTGATCGTCCTGATCACGCCCCGCCACATTGCACCGACCTCGGACGGGTGTTCTGGCAGGCGATTGACTGGTCCATGCTGAACGCCATGATGCCGCAGGCGGCGGTTTGCGCGGCATCCATGGCTTCCTTGTCGCTGGCGCCGGCCCCGCGGCGACACTCGGTGCGGCCGTTGAAGTCCACGCACAACTCGCAGGCACGCTCCACACGCACCATGCTGCCGACCACAACGTACCCGCCAAAACCGATGATGCCCGCGATCACCAGCCACTTGGTGCTTGGTTTCACCGCCATCCCTGGTCAGGACGAAGCTTGGCTGGCAAGAATCGCCGACAGCGGACCCGAGAGCAAGTAGCCCGCGTCGTCTTTGAAGCGGAAGCCGACCGGGGCGGCGTTTCCGTTCCCGGCGCTCCGAGTCACGCCGGCCTGGAGGTACTCGTACGCGTCAACGGCGAAACTGTTTTCCACGATCCGGTGCCAGCCGTCGGCCAGCAGGACGGACCGCACTTTGGTGACATCGATGGCCAGGCTCATTCGGGACTCCTTATTGAGGGCGGTGTGTGCGTTTCTCCGACAAAGCGGAGCACGGCCCCGCTTCGACGGTAATGCAGGGTTCTGGTGACGCCGGGGCTCTGCCCACCCATGTGCACGTTTAGCGTCGGGGCGCCTTGCTCCACCCACATCACCTGGCCCTGAAGGGCCCCGCCCACCAGTCGCAATCGCTCCACGCTCATTCCGCGCCTCTCGCCGTCATGCCGGCCCTCCGAGCTGTGCGCCGTCGGCCCAGATATAGACGGTCTCTCGGACGTTCAGGTGATAGAGACCGTCGCCCGGCGCAGGGGTCGCGCGCGGGTTCACCCGGTCGTCCGGCAGGGCCCGCTCGACGTATTCAATGATAAAGCCGTGCCAGGGACCGCCGCGAAAGGGATACGTGGACATCGTCAGCCGGCGCGCGCCGAACTGGTGCGAATCAACTCCCGCCAGTCTCGGCTCGAGACCACGCCGATCGTTGCCAGCCTCCCGACCAGCGACAGCAGCTGCGATTGGGCCAGCACCGGTCCGCCGTCCGGGCGGCGACCGCGCTTTACTTTGCCCCCGTTGGACGGCGTGTTCCGGTAATACTTGAACGCGATGCCCGTGACCTCGCCGTCCGGTGCTTCGGCCGTCAGGAATACGAACGGTGCGTACGCCGCGTCGGCGAACTTGGTGTCGATCGGGACGACGCCCTTGATCCACGTGTCGTTCCCGCCCTCCGAGCCGGGACGACGGTGCGCATGGAGGACGGTGTCCGTCCCGCCGCAGCGGGCACAGCAGAACCGCCCTTGGTCGTTGGTGTGACCGTCGATCAGATCGCTCACGCTCCGCGCCACCGTGTCGGCGTTGCAACCCTGGCAATGAATGTTATGGGACATGTTTCCTCTTTCCTCGTTGGCGTCGTACGACCATGGCGCTCCAGCCGTCACGGCACCGGAATCACCCAGTCGTACGAGAGATCAATATGCTGGTCGCGCTCCATGGGATTGGGAGCGTACAGCCGCACCACCCGGCCAGTCATGGAGAGCAACTTGCCCTCGTAGATAGTGTGACGATTCAACCACGTCACCCGCGTGCTGCTCTTGTTGGTCTTGAGCTTGAAGTGCCGGATGGGCACGCTCATGGTGTCTCCTCGGACCGCGGCGAAAAGAAAAAGGCGGGATCAGCGCTGAGGCTCGATCCCGCCTGCTATTCGCTCTGTTCAACGGACGCATCTGGCTGGCGACCGCTAAACGAACACTAGCGGCTCAGGGTCTCAGAGTCAACGTGTCGAACCTGTTGTAACGCCTTCCCTTCCGCGTATTTTCGAGACGACATGATGATGACACGATCCACCAAAGGTTCCACGGCCCCGGTGCGCTGGTGCGCCCTGCTCCTCGCGGTATCGGCCACGCGCGGCGCGGTGGGCCAGCAGGCTTCCGGCGACGGCAGCCCCGTGGATCGGGACGTGTCCAGCCGGGTGGATGTGCCGCGTCTCCTCCGCACGGTGGGCACGTTGCTCGACGCGGCGGTGCGCGACTCGGCGTTTCCCGGCGCCGTCGCCGTGGTCGGCACGCGGGACGGCGTGCTGGTGGAGCGCGCCGCCGGGCATCTCGACTGGGCCCCGTCAGACCCGGTGGACGCGATGACCCTCTGGGACCTCGCGTCCCTCACCAAAGTTGTGGGGCTGACCACGGCCGTGATGCAGCTGGTCGAGCAGCATGCGATCGATCTGGACGGGCCGGTCGCGCGCTATCTGCCGGAGTTCCGCGGCGCGGGGAAGGAGCGCGTCACCGTGCGCCACCTGCTCTCCCATTCCGCTGGGCTCCCCGCGTGGCGACCGCTCTACCAGGAGGCGCCGGATTCCGACAGCGCCCTGGGCCTGGTGTTCGCCACGCCGCTGGATACCGCGCCCGGCGCGCGCATGGTCTACAGTGACCTTGGCGCCATCCTCCTGGGGCAGATGGTGCATCGGGTGAGCGGAGAGCGTTTCGATCGCTACGTCGAGACCCGGATCTTGGCGCCCCTCAGGATGCGCGAGACCATGTTCCGGCCGCCGCCGGCTTTGCGGGCGCGGGTTGCGCCGACGGAGTTCGATCCCTGGCGCGGCCGCCAGGTGCGGGGCGAGGTCCACGACGAGAACGCGTTCGCGCTGGGCGGAGTCTCGTCCCACGCGGGGTTGTTCAGCACGGCGCGCGACCTCACCCGCTTTGCCCGCATGTTGCTCGCCGGCGGGACGCTGGAAGGCGTGAGTATCGTGCGGCCGGAAACGATCGCCGCGTTCACCAAAGTGCAGGATCCATCGCTCTCGCATCGCGCCCTGGGATGGGAAACCGCCAACGGGACGAACTCCGGCGGGCACCTGCTCTCGTCCAGGGCGTTCGGGCACACCGGGTTCACCGGCACGTCGCTGTGGATTGACCCGGCAAACAATCTCTTCATCCTGCTCTTGTCCAACCGGGTGAACCCCACACGGGAGCGCCGCGGTATCTTCGCCGTACGCGTGGCGCTGGCGGACGCCGTGCTGTCCATTGTGGGCAGTCGAGCGGTGGACGCGCGGTGACGCGGATGTGCCTCCGACCCACGACCGCCGCGCTCGCTCTGGTCGTGATGCCCGCGGTGACTCTCATGGCCCAAGAACCGGCGGCGCAGGTGACCTGGTATCCGGCGCGCCCCTCCCAGGGATCCCTCCTTCGGGTCGCGGTCCGATGGCCCGAGGCGACCAGTCTGCGCGGCACGCTCGCGGGCGAGGCGCTCCACTTTGAGCGCGACACGGCGGGCACCTTTCACGGCGTCGGAGCCATCCCGATCGATGCCGATGGCGAGGTTCGGGGTCTGATGTGGGCCGGCAGGCGTCCCGATTCAGTCCCGCTCACGGTGGCGGTGGCGGTCAGGCGCGTGCGGTCAGAGCGGCTTCGCCTGGCCCCGGAATACGTGGCGCCCCCAGACAGCGCCCTGGCTGCGCGGGTCGCGACTGAACGTGCGCAGATCAGTGCCGCGTTGGCGCGGGCGCACGCCGTGCCGCGCCTGTGGGGATCGCTCTGGTTCTCGCCGCCCCGCCGGTCGGACATCACCAGTTCGTTCGGTACGCGTCGGGTGTTGAACGGTGAGACCCAGAGCCGCCATATGGGGCTCGATTACAATGGCGTGGTGGGTGACCCGGTGCGGGCCACCAACCGCGGCGTGGTGATCCTGGTGGGGGACTTTTTCTATAACGGCAAGTGCATCTATGTGGCGCACGGCGCCGGTCTGGTCACCTCCTACCTGCACCTGAGCGCGGCCCACGTGACCGTGGGCGACACCGTGGCGCGCGGGCAAGTCATCGGCGCGGTCGGGGCGAGCGGACGCGTGACGGGGCCACACCTCCACTGGTCCGTCCTCTACGGCCGGATCTCCGTGGATCCGCTGAGCCTGCTCAGCCTGCGGCCTTTGCCCACGGGGGTGGACGGGGCGCCATCCCCGACTCCTCCGTCCCACCGCTTGTCCGTCTGGTCCGTTCCCCTCCGTCTCAACGCCTCCGGGCCGGTCTCAGTCCCAGCGCCCCGTTCAGCCATCGCACCAGTGGCAGCAATACCGTGAAATCGCCTTGAAGCAGGGCGGGGAACCGCGCGCCGGTCACCTGGGCGTCCGTCAGGCGCCGGCCGGCAATGAAGGACTGGTGACGCAGCCAGCGCGCAGCCGAATGGGTCTCCGGAAAGCCGCGGGGCATCCGGGTGAGCACTGCCTCGTCGTCCAGCCCGCCAAACCGCCGCACGAACCTGGCGTCCGTCACGATCCGCTCGAACGCTCGGTGGTTCGCGGCCAGCGCGTCCCGCAGCCGGTTCAGCACCGGGCGCGCCGGCATCCAGAGGCCGCCCCCGACGAAGGAGTTCCTCGGCTGGAGGTGGACGTAGAAGCCCGCACTCCCGCCCTCCGCCTCACTGCCCACCCGGGTGTCCGCGGCGCCGTGCGCGAACCAGCAGGCCGCGTGCGTTTTGTACGGCGACTTGTCCTTGGAAAACCGGATGTCGCGATGGATACGGAACATCGAGCGCCGCGGATCGCCGGTGATCTCCGGAGCGAAACCGGCCAGACGCAAGTCCATCACCTCGATGAGGGCGCGCATGGGGGCGCGAACGTCCCGCTCGTAGTCGGCGCGATGCGCTTCGAACCAGGGCTTGGTGTTGTGTCGAGCGAGCCCGCGCAAGAAACGCAAACTCGCGGTGGTAAACGGCATGGTCGCTCCTCCACGACGGTCATGGGCCGTCATCGCCTGGCGTCGCCCGAGCTCGCCGCTTCGCCCCTCTCGCCTATTCCAACCCCAAGAATCGATTCGTCCCGTTCAATACGGCGAGCGCGGTGGCCCGGGCGGCGTCCGCGGCTCCGTCGCAAATGCCCAGCAGGGACTGGCTCCTGGTGCCCTGCGTCGCCGCGACGGAGACGATAACCACCGTCTGGGCGAAGGCCTCCTGCACTTGGACGCCACGCACCCGGATCTTGGCTCCCTCCGTTCTGAACGCCTCCGTCAGCGCGTCCGCCGCAGCGCGGGCCACGGCCCGGAGCGCGTCCGCCTGGCCGCTCCCGCCCTGGGCTATGCCGGTGCTGAGCCCCGAGCCCGGGCGCTCGATCTCGACCTGCGCCTGGCATTGACCATTGGGCAAGGGATCAATCTGAGCCCGGACGAACCGGACCGCCCGCGAGGGTTTCTCTGACGCCATGCTTCCAACATACCTTTCCCTTGAAACCGGGTCCAATGCTCTGGGGCTCTTGCGGCCCATGGGCCGACGGTCAAGTTCTATCATCGGGAGGACATTGCGATGACGCACGCAGGCTCCGTGGTCATGGCCCTGGGATGGGTCGTGGCACTCACCACCGTCGCTGGGGCGCAGCAACCGCGCCAGAACCTGAGTCCCGAAGAGCGGGCCCGCCGCCAGGCGGAGCAGGAACGCCGGTATCAGGAGGAGATCCGCTCACCGCGCCCCATCGAGGCGCTGAACTCCGTCTGGATCGAGGAGCTGACCTGGATGGAGGTCCGGGACGCCATCGCGGCCGGCAAGACCATGGCCATCGTGCCGACCGGCGGGGTTGAGCCCAACGGTCCCTACGTCGCGACGGGCAAGCACAACTACGTGTTGCAGGGCATGTGTGAGGCGCTCGCCAGGCGGCTGGGCAACGCCCTCTGCGCTCCCATCGTGAAGTTCGTTCCCGAAGGCGTCCTGGACCCTCCGTCGGGGCACATGCGTTTCCCTGGCACCATCAGCCTGCGGGCGGAGACCTACGAGGCCCTGCTCGACGACATCGGCAGCAGTCTGAAGGCGCACGGCTTTAAGCACATCATCTACATCGGGGACAGCGGCGGCAACCAGAACGGGATGGCCAGCGTCGCCCAGCGCCAGAACGGGCGCTGGGGCCAGCAGATCGCGCACCACATTCCGGAGTTCTATAACTACGACGATGTGCTGGAGTACATGCAGCAGGGGTTGGGTGTGGTGCACACGACCGACGACGGGTTTCACGACAACTTCTACATCACGTCGATCATGATGGCGGTGGACCCCACCGTGGTGCGATACGATCAGCGCGTGCGCGCGGGGAAGGCGACCATCAATGGCGTCAGCATCGTCCCCAAAGAGCGGGCCATCGAGGTCGGCAAGAAGCTGATCGAGTTCCGGGTGGATGCCACCGTGAAGGCCATTAGCGCGGCACTGGCCGCCGCGACCAACGGGCGGTAGGTCCCCCGTCCGCCCGTGTTGAGGCCTGTTTTTTGCCGCCTTCCGGGAGTGCCCTGGCCGGGCTGGGCCGTTTTAATACCTTAATAGGGGCGCCCCAACGCCTTACGAAGGGCGGTGTAACGCTGGGTTGAGCGGCCGCCGGTGTGCGCGCCCCGGGGGCCCGGCAGCAAATTGGTGCGGTGCAACGTATTACGCTAAGGTGTGGCCACACTTCCCCGGTGGTAACTTGAGACCAGAATGAAGACCGTCAGCGCCGCGGTTCTCGGTGTTCTTCTCCTTGCCGGCCACATGGCCCGAACCGGGTCGGCGGGAGACGCGCCGCCGCAGGTTGCTCCCGTCTCGGCCATCACCCCGCCCGCCACCGTTCCGCCGGCCAGTCCCTATGTCCACGCCGCCCCCTCCCCCACTGAAGCCTATACGGCGGTGGTGCAGCGGGTGTGCGTGGTGTGTCACAACGAGCGGGCGCTCACTGGGAATCTCTCACTGGCGGCGGTGGACGTGGGGCGGCCGGAGGCGACGGCGGAGATCGCCGAGAAAATGATCCGGAAGTTGCGGGCCGGGATGATGCCGCCGCCGGGGATGCCGCGGCCCGGGGGGG
>DASWGV010000181.1:0-8083 GCA_036393515.1 Gemmatimonadales bacterium
CAGTCGCCCGACGCTGGCCGTGTTCGGCGAGCCCGGGACCGAAGCACTGCTTGGTGCGTTCACGCTGGAGGGGTTCGGCCTGGCTGCTGATCCCGTCAACCACCGCCTCTTACGGGTACCCGGCCTTCTCAAGGCAGCCTCCTAGGGACGGACGGAGACGGACAAAGGCGGACCGGGGGACGGACAGAACAGAGGCGGACGGAGACGGACAAAGGCGGACCGGGGGACGGACAGGCGAGGTCTGCCACCGCTCGTGCCTGCAAGCTGGGGAAGGGACCTCCATGTCCGTCCCCCGGTCCGCCTTGTCCGCCCGTCCGCCTTGTCGCGTCCGCCCGACCGCCCTATTGTCTTCACGCCTCTAGCATCACTCTGGCAAGAAGGAACGCCCCCGCCCCCGCGAAAAACGCCAGGGGTAAGCGCCAGCCCGATTTCCCCTGGAACTCCGGCACCAGGTTGGACGCCGCCACATAGATCGTAACGCCGGCTGAGAGCGCCAGGCCGTGCGCCGCGAGGAACCCGACGCTGTCCGTCACCAACACGCCAATCAAGGTCGCCACCCCCAGCACGGCCGCGCTGGCCAGCGCCACGGCCGGCGATCGCCCTACCGCGATTTGCAGGCTCGCGATGGTCACACCTTCCGGCAGCTTGTGAAACAGGACGGCGAGAAAAACCAGCACGCCCAGATCGGTCCGCACCGCGAAGCCGCTGGCGATCGCCACGCCGTCAAAGAAGGTGTGCAACAGCAGTCCCAACAGCGCCGTCTCCCCCGCCACGAGAGACACCGCGTGGGTCTCCTCGCCAAAGTGGAAATGCTCGGTAACGGTGTGCTGCGACAGGTGCACCAGGAGATACCCCAGCAACGCAAATGCTGCGGCCGACGCCCCACCGCGCTCCAGCGCTTCCGGCAGGATCGCCACCAGGGCCACGGAGATCATGAACCCCGCGCCGAAGGCCACCAGCCCCTCGATGAACCGGAGACCCAGCCGTTGCCCCCGCACCACCGTGACCCCGCCCAGCACGTTGCCCAGCGCGGCGATCAGAGCGTACCACAGCGCGGCGGTCACCGCGCGGTATCCGGGGAGCCGCCGGGCGACGCCGCCAGCCGGAGCAACCCGTCACGGGTGTTCAGCTCGGGCCGTTCGATCACGGCGTCCAGCAGCCGGCGCAGGGTTTGCCCTACCGCTGGACCGGGTGTGATCCCGGCGGCCAGCAGGTCGGCACCGTTCACCGCCAGGGCGCCAATGGCCAATGGAGCCGCCGACGCCCGAACGGCGGCCACCGCCGCGTCCAGAGCGGCCGGATGCCCCGTGGCGCGGGCGAGCGCCACCAGGTCGTCCACCGCCGGCCCCGCATCCGCCATCCATCGGCGCACCGTGACCGGGCTGGCGGGATCGGGCCAACGGCCACGGTGCGCTGCGAGCCGTTTGGCCCGCTCGATCTCCGCGCGTGAGCACTTCAGGCGCCGCAGCGTGGCTTCCGGGTCGCCGGACACATGGCTGGTGAGCAGCACCGGATCCCGCGGCAACGCATCCAGCACGCCAAACCCCGCCGGGCCGGCCGAGACCTCGGGCAGCCACCGCGCCAGGCCGCCCACGTCCTCCCACAGCCGGGCCAGCTCGCTGGGAGCCTGCGCGGTGGCCAGGCCCTTGAACCATTCGTCCCGCACCCGTTCGGCCGAGAGGTGCGCCAGCCCCGGCGCTGCGGCCAACGCCGCGTCCCACGTGGCGCGATCTATCGAGAACCCGAACCGCGCCGTGAACCGCAGCAGCCGCAGGATCCGCAGGTAGTCCTCACGGAATCGCTGGGCAGGCTCTCCCACGGCTCGCATCACCCGGGCGGCCAGGTCGTCCGCGCCGCTGAAGGGATCGCGCCACTCCTGCCGGATGGGGTGGTAGGCGATCGCGTTGATGGTGAAGTCGCGCCGGGCCAGATCTTCCTCGATGCTGGCGCCGAACTCCACCACCGCGTGTCGCCCATCCGTGGTCACGTCCCGGCGGAACGTGGTCACCTCGTGCGGCCGGTTGTCGCGATCCAGCACCGCCACGGTGCCGTGCTCAACCCCGATGGGAACGGTGCGGCGAAACAGTCGCTGCACGTCCTCCGGCCGCGCGGCGGTGGCCAGGTCAAAGTCCGCGTTGTCGAGCCCGAGCAGGGTGTCACGAATCGCCCCGCCCACGCACCACGTCTCGTAGCCCGCGTCTTCCAGCGTGCGGGCGATGGAGAGCACGGCATCCGGGATGGAGAGCTGCTGCGGATTGGACACGGTCCAAACGTAACGTCGGGGACGGACGGAGGCGGACGGGGACGGACAGGGACGGACAGAGACGGACCGGGGACGGACCTGGGAGTCCCTGCCGCACCGCGAAATTCCGTGCCAGGCCAGACTTTCACGTCCGTCCCCGGTACGTCCCGTACGTCTCTGTACGTCCTGTTTTCGTCCCCTGTCCGTCCACCTCCACTCCACTACATTCTTGCCCCATCCCCATGGACTGGCACGGCTGGTTCACCCTCGCGGTGGTCCTCGCCACGCTCGCCGTGCTGGCGCGCGAGACCTTTGCCCCCGCGCACATCATGCTGGCGGCCACCATCGTGTTGCTCCTGGCCGGCATCGTCACGCCGGCCCAGGCGTTTTCCGGATTCAGCAACTCCGCGCCCATCACCGTCGCCGCGCTCTACGTGCTGGCGCGCGCGGTGGAGCGAACCGGCCTGCTCCAGCCCCTGTTGACCGGGTTCCTCAGCGGGTCCCGAACGGACGGCGGATCGCTGCGCCGCCTGCTGCCCGTGTCCGCCACCGCCTCCGCCTTTCTCAACAACACGCCGCTGGTGGCCATGCTCATCCCGCCGGTCACGGACTGGGCCGACCGCACCGGCCGCTCCCCGTCGCGGTTCCTCATGCCCATCTCCTACGCCGCCATTCTGGGCGGCGTGATCACCGTCATGGGCACCTCCACCAACCTGGTGGTGTCCGGCCTGCTGGAGGCGCGCGGCCAGCCTCCACTGGGCCTGTTCGAGATCACGCCCATGGGATTACCGGTGGCGCTGGTTGGTCTGGTGGTCTTGATCCTGACCGCGTCAGCCTTGCTCCCGGATCGGCGCCCGGCCCGGTCCGACATCGGCGAAGCGTCCCGGGAGTTCACCGTGCACCTCCTGGCCACGCCCGGCGGGCCTCTGGATGGAAAGCCGGTCGAGGATGCTGGTCTGCGGCATCTCCAGGGCGTCTTCTTGATCGAGATCGAACGAGACGGCGAGATCATCGCACCGGTGGGCGCGCGCACCGTGATTCGGGGGGGCGACCGGCTCTGCTTTGTGGGCAAAGTGGATCAAGTGGTTGACCTCCACGCCATTCGCGGTCTGGTCTCCGCGGAGCAGCAACACCTGACTCACTTCGACACGGCCAAGCACACTTTCTTCGAGGCGGTCATCGGCGCTGCGTCGCCCCTGCTCGGTGCCACCTTGAAAGAGGCGGCGTTTCGCAGCCGCTATCAGGCGGCGGTGGTGGCCATCCATCGGGCGGGACACCGGATCAACACCAAGCTGGGCGACGTGGAGCTCAGGCCTGGCGACACGCTTTTGTTGCTGACCGACCGCGAGTTCGGCACCCGGTTGCGGGACCGCCCGGACTTTCTCTTGATCTCCCAGTTGGGCGGCACGCCACCGGGCGTGACCCGCAAGGCGGGGATCGTGGGAATCGTCACCCTGGGCATCGTCCTGGTTGCCGGTTTGGGCGTGCTGCCCATGCTCCAGGCCTCGCTGGTTGGCGCGGTCGCGTTGATCCTGTTCGGCGTGCTGACGGCGGGGGAAGCGCGGGCGGCGGTGGACCTGGATGTGATCCTGGTGGTCGCCACCGCCTTCGGGATCGGCGCGGCCATGGAGAATTCCGGGCTGGCCGGCTGGCTGGCCACCTACATCGTTGCCGCTTTCTCGGACCTGGGGACGCTCGGCGTCCTCCTGGGGATTATCCTCGCTACCAGCCTGGTGACCGAGGTCGTCACCAACAACGCCGCCGCCGCCGTGATGTTCCCCATTGCCCTGGTCACGGCCGAGCGCGTGGGGGCGGACCCGCGGGTGTTCGCCCTGGTGGTTGCCGTCATGGCCTCCACGTCGTTCCTCACTCCCATCGGCTACCAAACCAACACCATGGTCTACGGCCCTGGGGGCTACCGGTTCAGCGATTATGCGCGGCTGGGGGCGCCGCTCACGGTGGCGGCGATGGCCACGATACTGCTCGTTGCGAGGATGTATTACGGGATGTGACCCCGGACGTACAGAGACGTACAAGACGTACGGGCGGACGGACGTGAAAGTCCGGCCTGCCAGTGGACTTCGCGGTGCGGCTGGGACTCTCCGTTCCGTCCCCCGGTACGTCCCGTACGTCCCTGTACGTCTTGTTTTCGCCCGCAGCGCTTGCTTCAGACCATCATGGTCCCGCAGAGGCGAGCAGATCTTCTAGAACGATTGTCGGGTGATCAGGGCTCTCAAATAGTCGGCTCGCGCCGAGCACTTCGATACCCACGAGCCGTTCGCCCTGGGCGAAATCCAACGCGATATCGCTCGTGAGGCGAACCACCCGGCACTGGTGGTCACCGTCAAGCAAGCGGATATAGAGGGCATCCGCTCCTCTATCGTATTTGATCTTCACTTTGCCTCCCCTTCCTGGAAGTAGAACGTGTAGACGGAATAACCCGCGCTGGGCCGGTTCGCTGCTGGCCGTCGCGGATCGCTTGCTGGACATGCTTCTCCGCCGTCCCGCGTTCTCGGATTCGCTCCTGTGCATGAAGCGTAAGAACGACGGGCCTAGGCGCCCCCAGACCTGTCACGAATGCACCGCCATCAGTCTGGTGACATGCGCCTGCCCAAGGGCCTTGATCCCCATCAGCTATAGCAAATGCCAGGTGGTGACGTGGTCAAGGGCGTGCGGTACCGGCGGTCTCGGCGCGGACGGGCAGGCCTGAGCCGCAAGAGAAAACTGTGGGCGGTTCGTTGCCTGGATTTCCGTACGCGGTCCGCCCGACCGCCGGTCCGCCCTGTTGTGTCCGCCTGCTACGCCGCCCCGATGAATCCCTCTTTCTCCAAATGCAAAATGATCGTCTGCGCCGCCTCCTCCGGCGTCACGTCCTTGGTATCCATCACCACCTCGGCATCACTCGGCGCCTCGTACGGGTCTGAGACACCGGTGAATTCCTTGACGATCCCCGCCCGCGCCTTGGCATAGAGTCCCTTCCGATCGCGCGACTCGCACACCTCGATGGCCGTCGCGGCGTGCACCAGGATGAACCCGCCCAGCGGCTCGATCATCCGCCGCACGTCCTTGCGGATGGCGTCATAGGGCGCGATCGGCGCGCAGATGGCAATACCGCCGTTCTTGGTGATCTCGGACGCCACGTAGCCGAACCGCCGGATGTTGATGTCGCGGTGCTCCTTGGAGAATCCCAACTCGCTGGAGAGGTGCTTGCGCACCACGTCGCCATCCAGCAGCGTCACCGGCCGGCCGCCCATTTCCAGGAGCTTGACCAGGAGGACGTTGGCGATGGTGCTCTTCCCGGAGCCCGACAGTCCGGTGAAAAACACCGTGAACCCCTGGCGATCCCGGGGCGGCGAGCTGCGGCGCAACTCGCGCTCCACCGCGGGAAAGGTGAACCACGCCGGAAGCTCCAGGCCCAGCTGGAGGCGGCGCCGCTGCTCCGTGCCGGAGATGTCCAGCGTCTTGGCGCCCTTGGGCACCTCGTCTTCCGGGAAGTAGGTGTCCATCTCCGGCACGTAGAGCATCTGCTTGAATGGGACCATGCTGATGCCCAACTCCGCTTCGTGCTGCTGGAGCAGGTTCTGCGCGTCGTACGGGCCGTAGAACGGCTTGCCGCTGGAATCCTTGCCCGGGCCCGCGTGGTCCCGACCCACAATCAGGTGGGTGCAGCCGTGGTTTTTCCGGATGATGGCGTGCCACACGCCCTCGCGGGGGCCGCCCATGCGCATGGCCAGCGGTAGCAAGGACAGGAAGGCGGTGTTCAACGGATACGTGGGGATCAGCGCCTGGTAACACCGAACCCGGGTGTAGTGGTCCACGTCGCCCGGCTTGGTCATGCCCACCACGGGGTGAACCAGCAGGTTGGCCTCGACTTCTTTCGCCGCGCGGAGCGTCAACTCCTGATGCGCGCGGTGCATGGGGTTTCGGGTCTGGAACGCCACGATCTTTCGCCAACCCATGCGGGCGAATTCCCCTCGCAACTCCGCCGGCGTGTGCCGCAGCGCACGGTAGTCATAGTGCACCGGGGCCTGGAGCGCCTCCACACGGCCGCCCACGTAAAACGGATGACTCTGCCCCAGCAGGAACGCCACGCCGGGGTGTTCCTTGGTAGTGGTGCCGAACACCTGCTTGGCCTCCGCCTCGCGGTCGGGCTGCCACACGTCCTCGATCCTGAGCGCGGCCAGCATCACGCCCTCGGCATCCCGCAGCGCCAGGGAGGATCCCGGTGACAGCTTCCGCGCCAGGTCCTCAGGCACATCGAGCGTGATGGGCATGGGCCAGAGCGTGCCGTCGGGCAACCGCATGTCCTGGCACACGCGCTCGTATGCCGCCCTGGTCATGAACCCGGTGAGCGGCGAGAACCCGCCATTCACCAGCAGCTCCAGATCACACAGCTGTCGGGGCGTCAGGTCCCAGGACGGCCAGTCGCGCGAGGCCTGTTTCAGCTCGGCCGCGCGGGCGGAGTCCACAGTAAGATTTACGAGCGTACCGCCATGGGGAGCGATTAGGTGGCTGGTCAAGGATCGGCTCCAAAGAGTGTGGTTGTGGGAACGGTCCCTACACCTGCATAACCCAGCGCTCGGTATAGGTTTTCGCAATGACGTACACATCGAGTGCACGCGAGGAGGCGAGTTGCTGATTCGCATGGGCGATGAGAACACCCGCCCTTCCTTGTGGCAAAATCACCACATGAGCGCGGCCGATGCCCGGGAGGCGCTTCGGATCGCGGAGGAGCACCAACAGCGTTTCCTCTCAGAATGGAGGTGGCTCCATGGCTAGGCCGGTTTCCTCGGACGACACCGACTTTGGGCGGCAGAACGAGGTCGCAATCCGTGAAGCCCGCGAAGCAGATCGGATTGAGCCTCGGGCCGCTGCGGTGTCGTACGACTCACGACACGTACTGGTTCTGGTCGAGCTTCGCAGCGGCTTCGCCTTCGGGTTCCCGGCTGAACGGGTCGCAGGCCTTGCCGGCGCCAGCGCCAAGCAGCTCGTGGACGTTCGAATCTCTCCCAGCGGCGATGGCCTCCATTGGGACCAACTGGACGTGGACGTTTCCCTCACCGGGCTCGTGACAAGCGCGTTGAACCTCCGGGACTGGGCTCCACGCTTGATGGGGCGAGCCCGAAGTAAAGCAAAGGCTCGGGCGGCGCGAATCAAACGGACGCAAGGGTGGCCGACCCCGCCGCCGGGACAAGAAGCCCTGAAGCCACCAGCCGAGCCCCTGAAGTCCGTCCCCTATCGGTCCAACTCCGCCATCCGATCTGACGCGCCAACCTTCTCAAGGGCGGCCAGCGCCCGGGCGTGCGCCGCGGGTGCGCCGGCCAGAATACCCCGCACCTTGGGCCGCGCCTGATTGTATCGTAACGGTGTTCCCGCCAGCTCGGTGGCGACCCCGCCCGCCTCTTGCACAATCAGTGCCCCGGCGCAGACGTCCCACTCATGTTTGGGCCCCCGCGACCAGGTCACCGCTCCCCGCCCCGCGGCCACCAGCGCCAGCTTGTACTGGATGCTCCCCACCGGCCGGATGTCCCACCCGTCGAACCCCGCGAATTCCCCCCGTTTGGTTTCGGACCGGGACGCGAGGACCACGTTCCCCTCGGCCACGCGAATGGGTTGTCCGTTCAGGAAGGCGCCCGCGCCCCGTTCCGCCCAGAAGGTCTCGCCGGTGACCGGGTTGTGCACCACACCCAGCACCGGCTCCCCGTCCTCCACCAGCGCCACCGCCACGGCGTACTCCGGGACGCCAGTGATGAACTCCTTGGTTCCGTCCAGTGGGTCCACGATCCAGATGCGTCGCGCGCCCAGGCGCTCCGGGGAGTCGGCGGTCTCTTCCGAAAGCCA
>DASWGV010000182.1:0-1525 GCA_036393515.1 Gemmatimonadales bacterium
CCGGCCAATCTCTTCGCCATACGTACCGCCAAGCAACAGACTGATGTAGGTCCGTTGGTGCATGTGCCTTGGGAGCGCACGCGGAACACGATGCACCACCTCCGAGAGCACCGCGCCAGCCGCTCGCTGCCGCTCGGCGACCTGTCCGTAGAACTGGCCACCGGCGAGATGGGCTGACGTCGAACTCATTCAGTACGCCCTGCGGGGAATCCGCCGCAACCCGGCGCCGAGCCTCGCGGTGATCCTGACGCTGGCCTTGGGCATCGGGCCGGTGACAGCCGTGTTCAGCACAGTCTACGGTGTGCTGCTGCGGCCCCTTCCCTACCGGGAGGCGGATCACCTGGTGCGGCTCCGCCAGCCCGCCACGGACGGCGGGGCGCCCTTGAGTTTCAGCGTGCCGGAACTGGCCGACTACCGGGACCGCGCGCCGTCCATGGACGGCGTGGTGGAGTACCACACGCTGTGGTTCAATCTGATCGACAACGCGGAACCCGAGCGGGTGCAGACCGGTGTGGTTTCGTGGAACTACTTCAACGTCCTGGGCGTCCGGCCCCTGCACGGACGGACCTTCTTCGCGGAGGATGACGAAGTCGGCGCCCCCCGGGTTCTGGTGCTGAGCCACGAGTACTGGATCCGCCGGTTTGGCGGCGACCTGGCCCTCGCCTTTGCGGCGTCCCGGCCCCTCGCCGACTTCGCGGCGCGGTTCTCACCCCGCGTGGGCGACATTGCCATGGACGGGCCGGTTCTGGTGTTCGCACTGGCAGCCTCGGTCGCCACCGGCCTGCTGGTGGGGGCGGTGCCCGCGCTCCGGCGGCGTCACCAACTCGGCCAGGCGCTGCGGGAGGGCCAAAAGGGATCGCGTGGCGGCATCCGCACCCGGTCCGCCCTGGTCGTCGGGCAGGTGGCGTTGTCGTTCGTGCTGCTGATCGGCGCGGGACTCACGCTGAGAAGCCTGGAGCGGCTGGAATCGGTGCAGTCGGGATTCGACCCCGCCCGAGTGCTCACCATGCGGATTGATCTGGACTTCTCGCGTTACACCCAGGTTGGACGAGCCCGGGCGGGGCTCACCGGACCGGGGCCGGCACCGATTGATTTCTGGAACCGCCTGCTGGATGAGCTGTCGTTCGATCCCGCGGTGCAGTCCGCCGGGCTGGCGAGCAACGTGCCGTTGGGGGGCGGCCTGCCGCAGTTCCAGTTCAACATCCGGGGCCGCGAGGCGGACGCCGCGGCCAACCTCCGCTGGAACATCGTCAGTGACGGGTACCTATCGGCTGCCGGCGTCGGGTTGCTCACCGGGCGTGACCTGGCCCCCAGCGATCGCCCCAACGCGCCGCCGGTAGCGTTGGTATCGCAAATGCTCGCGCAGCAATACTGGCGGGGTGAGAGTCCGATCGGCTCGTTCATTTCCCCAGGGGGACAGAACTTCTTCGAGGTGGTGGGTGTGGTCGAGGATGTCCGGCAGAACGGGCTGGACGCCCCACCCAACCCCCAGGCCTACGTCTCCGTGCGGCAGTTCGGAGGCCTG
>DASWGV010000183.1:0-5796 GCA_036393515.1 Gemmatimonadales bacterium
TCTTCCGCCGCACGTTCTTCCGCCGTTTGAACCGAAACACGATGATCTTGTCGCCCTTGCCGTGCCGGACGATCTGCGCCGTCACCTTGGCGCCTTTCACCGTGGCCTTCCCGGTGTGAATCTTCTCGCCGTCCGAGGACAACAAAACATCATCAAACGTGATCTTGGAACCCGGCTCGCCAGGGAGCGTGGGGAGCTTCAGGATCACGCCCTTCTCGGCCCGGAACTGCTTGCCGGCGGCGCGGAAAATAGCGTAGGACATGGAGGGCGAAGTGTAGACGAGGCAGCAAGATACTTCAAGGGCGTACAGAGGCGTACAAGTACGTCTCCGTCCGTCTTGCCTACGCCACCGCGTACCGCTCGGTGACGTCCCGCCCCGCCGGCTGCGCCACGAACTTGAACTCGTCCTGCCGCATCATGGGATCGTCGCGCAGCTCCAGGTCCATCCCGGTCGCCTCCTCCGCCCGTTTCAGGAACTCCGGTTCCTGCTCCAGCAGGTAGAGCGCCACCTCCGGGTGCACCCGGACCGTGAGTTGACGGTCCCGCTTTTCCGTGGCCGCGCGGCGGAGCGAGCGCTCTACCCGCCGGACCACCACCTCCGGACGGAACACGCGCCCGGTCCCGTCACAGGAAGGGCACGGCACCGTCATGGAGGCGAACAAGGACGGCCGGACCCGCTGCCGGGTCATCTCCACCAGCCCCAGGTCCGAGACGGCAAACGCGCGGGTGCGGGCGCGGTCCCGGACCAGGTGGGAGCGCAGCTCCTGGAGGACCTTGTCCCGGTTGCCCCGTGTTTCCATGTCAATGAAGTCAATCACGATGATGCCGCCAACGTCCCGTAGCCGGAGCTGACGGGCAATTTCCCGGGCGGCCTCGATATTGGTCTTGAGGATGGTCTTCTCGGGGTCCTTGCTGCCGGTATAGCGCCCCGTGTTTACGTCAATCGTAACCAGCGCCTCCGTAGGCTCGATCACCAATCCGCCACCGGTGGGCAGGTCCACCTTGCGCTTGAACAGGTCCCGGACCTCGGCCTCGATATCGAACTTGTCAAACAACGGGGTCTTGTCCTGGTAGTGCGTGACCCGCTCCATCAGCTCCGGATCCACTTGCTCCAGATACCGCTTGATCTCCTCATGCAGCTCTTCGGAATCCACCCACAGATGGTCCACCCGGTCACTGAAGAGGTCTCGAATAATCCCACTGGTGAGCGACGCCTCGCGCTGCACCAGGGCCGGCGCCCGGACGAACGTCGCCTTGCGCTTGATCTTCTTCCATAGGCCCAGGAGGGATTTGAGCTCCCGCTTGAGATTCTCGTCGGTCAGCTCTTCGGCCACGGTCCGCACGATGACGCCGCCCGAGTCCTTGGGGAACGCCCTGCCAACCATGTCGCGCAGGCGGGCCCGCTCGTCCCGGGATTCGATCTTCCGGCTCACTCCCACCCTGGACGCAAACGGGAGGTATACCAGGTAGCGGCCCGGCAGGGAAACCTGGGCCGTGACACGGGGTCCCTTGGTCGAGATGGACTCTTTGGTGACCTGAACCAGGATGGTCTCGCCGCGCTTCAGAACATCCTGCACATTGGGCAACTTCCGGGGGCCCCGACCGCCGCCGCCGCCGCCGCCGCCTCCGCCCCCGCCCCCATTTCCCGGGCGGACGCCGTTCGCTTCGTCTTCCTCGTCGTCCTCCTCCGGCTCGATCAGGTCGGAGGCGTGAAGAAAGGCGCTCTTCTCCAGCCCGATGTCTACAAAGGCGGCCTGGATGCCCGGGAGCACGGCTTCCACCTTGCCCCGGTAGATGTTGCCGACGGTGCGGCGGACGTCCGGACGATCCACCAGGAGTTCAACAAGGCGGTCGTCCTCCAGAATGGCGACCCGGGTTTCCCGGCGGCCGCCGGTGATGAGAATTTCGCGTTTCAAGGGAAAGAACCTCGTGAGGGCCCCATTGGGCTAAACCAGCCATGGGGAGATGTGGACTTGTAGATAACCGGGCCCCAGAACGGCCCCAGATGTAATGCGGATTCGAGATAAGCACAGCTAAAGCTATATGTGTCATTGAATTACGTCAAGAACCGAACTTGGTGCTGAGAGTGTGGTTGGTCCCCACTCACGCTCCATCCCCACAAACACTGCACATGGCGTCTGCCTGGGCACCATCAATCTATCAAGTCCCCAAGCAGCTCCCGGGCGATGACCAGCCGCTGGATCTCGCTGGTCCCCTCACCGATCTCGCAGACCTTGGCATCCCGCATCATGCGCTCCACCGGGTACTCCGTGGTGTACCCGTAACCCCCGTGGAGTTGGATGGCCTTGATGGTGGTCCGCATGGCCATTTCCGACGCAAACAGCTTGGCCATGGCGGCCTCCCGCTTGAACGGCTTGCCGTTCTGGCTTAGCCACGCGGCGTGATAGACCAGGTGACGGGCGGCTTCGATCTCCGTCGCCATGTCCGCTATCTGGAAATGCACCCCCTGGAACGTGGCGACCGGCCGGCCGAACTGCTTGCGGCTGGAGGTGTAGGTCAGGCATTCCTCCAGTGCACCCTGAGCGATCCCCAGAGACAGGGCGCCGATGCCGATCCGTCCGGCGTCCAGGGTCTTGAGGAAGTTGACGAAGCCCTGCCCCGGCTCACCCAGCACGTTTTCCTTGGGGACGATGGCCCCGTCCAGGTGCAGCTCCCGGGTATCCGAGGCGCGCCAGCCCAGCTTGTCCTCTTTCTTGCCCGCCCGCACGCCTGGAATCTTTGGCAAATCAGGGGCGTGGCCCACGCCGAGGCGTTTGGCCACATCCAGATCGCAGGTGTCCTTGGTGACGATGAACGACGTGATGCCGCTGGTGCGCCGGGCCGGTTTCCGCTCGGTCCGGGCGGTGATCACGAAAATCTCCCCCACCCCCGCATGGGTGATGAAGATCTTGGAGCCCGTGATGACGAAGTGATCCCCCCGGTCCTCGGCGAAAGTCTGGGTGCCGCCGGCATCCGAGCCGGCACCCGGCTCCGTAAGCCCGAACCCCCCCAACACGCGGCCACTCGCGAGCAGCGGGACGTAGCGCCGTTTCTGCTCTTCCGTTCCAAACCGCACGATGGGCGACGTGCCCAGCGTGGTATGGGCCGAGACGGTGATGGAGTGGCTGGCGTCCACGCGGGCCAACTCCTCAAGCAGGATGATGTAGGAGAGCGTGTCCATGCCCGCCCCACCCAACTCCTCGGGCCATGGGGCACCCAGGAACCCCAGCTCACCCATCCGCTTCACGTTCTCCCACGGGAACGTGCTGGTGAGATCGTGCTCTCGCGCGACGGGCTTGATTTCCCGTTCGGCGAAATCGCGGACGATGTCGCGGAGCTGGTGGTGATCGGAAGTGAGGTACGGGGAGTCAGTCATCGGGGAGAACATAGAAAGCTCCGTCTATCCCAGACCCTTCGGTGGTCCCAGTATCTCGCTCCATACGATCGCCTGCCGGAGCGAAGCGCGGCCACGCAGAGCGAATCCGGGCACGACCAGCTGTCCCCTTGTGGCGCCGGGACCAGGGGCGGCCGGAACGGGCGTGGCCGCCGCCGGCAGGTATTTCTTGTGAAACGCGGCGTGCGACACCTCACCGGCCGGCTCCAAGGTTTCCAGGGAGTTGGCCTCGACCTCGAACCGGTTCCGGGCCTCGGCCGTTTCCGCCCCCTCCGACTCCAGCGTGTCCTCTCGCCGCCGTTCCAGCTCCCCGCTGAGAATCCGGTAGACCTCGTCGGCAAATCCTTCCGGCGCCCCGCGGACCTCAACTTCCACCGGCAACTGCCTGGCTGGCGGCTGGGGCACGGGACGGGGTGGAAGGGGGGTCTGGCGTCCGATCTGCCGGGCCGGCTCCTGACGTGTCTGCCCCGTGGGACGCGGTGGGGCGGGACGCGGCTGCGGAGGGCGGCGCTGGGGATCGCCGGTCTTGGGCTGCTTCTTCCTGCCGCCGAACAGGCCGAACAGGACGGCCAGGGCGATCAGGATCTGGAAAAGGTCTTCGAATCCCATCAGGTCTCTCGCGGCTCCTCGCCCTTGGCGAGGGACTTCCGCATCTCCGTATCCGCCTCGACGTTCTTGTAGCGCACGAAGTCCATCACGCCGAGCTGGCCCTTGCGAAATGCCTCGGCGATGGCGAGAGGCACCTGGGCTTCCGCCTCCACCACCTTGGCCCGCATTTCCTGCGTCCGGGCTTTCATCTCCTGTTCGCTCGCCACCGCCATGGCGCGCCGCTCCTCGGCCTTGGCTTGCGCGATGCGCTTGTCCGCCTCGGCCTGGTCCGTCTGGAGCTCGGCGCCGATGTTCTTGCCGACGTCTACGTCGGCGATGTCAATGGACAGGATCTCGAAGGCGGTGCCGCTGTCCAGGCCCTTCTGAAGCACGGTCTTGGAAATATTGTCGGGCTTCTCCAGCACCGCCTTGTGCGAGGCGGCCGACCCGATGGTGGACACGATCCCCTCGCCGACCCGCGCCAGAATGGTCTCTTCACCAGCACCGCCCACCAGCCGCGTGATGTTGGCCCGCACGGTTACGCGAGCCAGCGCAATCAGCTGAATGCCGTCCTTGGCCACGCCGGCGACCTTGGGCGTCTGGATCACGCGCGGGTTGACGGAGACCTGCACCGCGTCCAGCACGTCCCGCCCCGCCAGGTCAATGGCCGCCGCGCGCTGGAACCCAAGGTCAATGCCCGCCTTGTCTGCGGAGATCAGCGCTTTCACTACCCGGTCCACATTGCCCTGAGCCAGGTAGTGCGCCTCCAGGCCCGTGATATCCAGCTTGAGGCCCGCCTTGGTGGCGGCAATCAGCGGCCGAATGACGGCGGCCGGGCTCACCTTCCGCAGCCGCATGCCCACCAGCGTGGTGAGGCCGACGGACACGCCCGCGGCCCACGCCTCGATCCACAGCCGGACGGGCACGAAGCTCATCACCCCGCCCAACACAATTGCTCCGATGAGCAACAGCAACGGCAGGATCCACGGTGCCAGCGCGATGAGATCTCTCAAGAAAGAATCCTCCGACTATGCGTTGGAAGTCTGAACGGCGGGCACCACCACCATCCGATAGCCCTCGGCTCGGACGATCCGCACCCGTTCCCCCTTGGCCACGAACCCCGCGTCGGACACCACGTCCAGGCGCTCGTCGTCCACCACTACCGTACCGGAGGGGTGCAGGTCGGTGGCCGCCACGCCTTCCCGCCCGATCAAGTCCTCCCGCTCCGGGGCGGAAATGTAGCCCGCCGTCCGGTTGGTGGCGGCCTGGAGGAAGATGCCCCGCACCCGGCTGCCTTTCGGCAGGATCCGGATCAGGGCGTAGCCCACGGCGATGACAATCACGCCGGTGGTCATGACGACGCCGCTGGCCCGCGTCACGTCGCCCCAGGTAGGCAGATTACCGATCAACGCCAGAAACACGGAGGAGCCGATCAGGAGGAGCGACATGATGCCCGCGATACCGAACCCCGGCGTCACAAACACCTCGATGCCCAGCGCCACCAGGCCGGCCACCAGGAGAATGATCTCCTCCCAACCCGCCAGGCCGATGATCAGGTGGCTTCCAAAGAAGGCGCCCAGCGCCGCCAGCCCGATCCCGCCCGCCAAGCCGAACGACGGCGTCTTGATCTCGATGAACAGGCCCAACATCCCCACGGACAGGAGCAGGGGCGCCACCGCCGGGTGCGAAAGGAACCGGACGATCTGCTCGGCCCAATTCACGCCCACCGCCTGGATGGTGGCTCCTTCCAGGCCCAACCGCGCCAGCATGGCCTCAAGATCGGCGACCTCCGCGGTGGCGACCTTGAGGTCCAC
>DASWGV010000184.1:0-7891 GCA_036393515.1 Gemmatimonadales bacterium
GCACGTCCGCTTTGCGGATGACGACGTCTGCATCGGCCCGCCGCCCAGCCGCCTGTCCTACCTGCGGATTCCCGCCGTGATCGCGGCGGCGGAGATCACCGGCGCCGACGCCATTCACCCGGGCTACGGATTCCTGGCGGAGAGCGCCGAGTTCGCCGAGGCCTGCGCCGGTTCCAACATCACGTTCATTGGCCCCACGGCGGCGCAGATCCGCCTCATGGGGGACAAGGCCGCGGCCCGCAAACTGGCCGTGGAGCTGTCCATCCCGGTGGTGCCGGGCTCGCCCGGGCCCGTGGCGGAGCCGGAGCCGGCCCTGGCCGCGGCCAGGGAGATCGGATTCCCGGTGATCATCAAGGCGGCGGCCGGGGGCGGTGGCAAAGGCATGCGCGTGGCCACCGACCCGGAGAGCTTTGCGCAGGCCTTTGGCCTGGCGCGGAACGAAGCGCTGGCAGCCTTCGGCAATCCGGAGGTGTACCTGGAGCGGTATCTGGAGCGGCCCCGCCACGTGGAGTTCCAGATCATGGGCGACACCCGCGGGCGGGTGATTCACCTGTGCGAGCGGGACTGTTCGGTGCAGCGGCGGCACCAGAAGCTGGTGGAGGAGGCGCCGAGCCCGGCGCTGGATCAGGCCCTCCGCGACCTGATGGGGAACGCGGCGGTGCGCGCGGCGTCGCACATTGGCTACGTCGGTGCCGGGACCATGGAGTTTCTGCTGGACCCGGACGGCAGTTTCTATTTCATGGAGATGAACACCAGGATCCAGGTGGAGCACCCGGTCACGGAAATGGTGACCAACTTTGACCTGGTGAAGGAGCAGATCCGGGTGGCGGCGGGAGAGCCCTGCACCCTGATGCTGCGTGGCAACCGGGTGCGGGGGCACGCCATTGAATGTCGGGTCAATGCCGAGGACCCGGCGCGCAACTTCCAGCCCAGCCCCGGCACCATCACGGTGTACCACCCGCCGGGCGGCCCGGGGGTGCGGGTGGACACGCATATCTACGCCGGCTACACCGTGCCGCCCTACTACGACTCGCTGGTGGCGAAGGTGATCGTGCAGGGCAACACCCGGCAGGAAGCGCTGGCGCGCATGAGCCAGGCGCTGGACTCGTTCATCATCGAGGGGGTGACCACCACCATTCCGTTCTTGCGGCGGGTGATCCATCATCCGCGGTTTGTGGCGGGTGAGGTGGACACCAAGTTCCTCCAGAACACTCCGGAGTTGTTCCAGGCCGCCGAATGAAACTGTCCGTGTTCTTCACCCCGGCGGGTGTCACGCCGGCGGTGTTGGCGAACAAGCCCGTGTTGGTGGTGGACCTGTTGCGGGCCACCACCACCATCATCACGGCGCTGGCCAACGGGGCCCGCGCGGTCCTGCCCGCCGCGACCTCCAGCGACGCCCTGGGGCTGGCGCAGAACCTGGAGCGGAAAGACCTCTTGCTGGCGGGCGAGCGGAACGCGCTGCCCATCGAGGGCTTCGCGCTGGGCAACTCGCCGCTGGAGATGACGGCCGAGCGGGTGGGCGGCAAGACGCTGGTCATGGCCACCACCAACGGCACATCGGCGTTGCTGGCGGCGGAGGACGCCAAACCGGTCCTGCTGGGGGCGGCGGTGAACTTCAGCGCCGCGGTAGAGGCGGCCCGCCGGGCGTTGGACGCGGCGGGCGAGCTGGTCATCTTGTGTGCGGGACGCCAGGGTCAGTTTGCGCTGGAGGATGCCTACGCGGCCGGCCGGTTTGCGCTGGCTATTCTGCCGGGCGGCGCGCGGAGCGGCGCCGAGTTGAACGACGCGGCGATCGCGGCGCGGGACCTGGTGAAACGCTACGGGGCGAAATGGAAATCCGCGGTGCTGGCCAGCGCGGCGGCTCGCGACCTCCGGGCCAAGGGGTTCCGGGCGGACGTGGAGGCGGCCACCCAGGCGGACGTGTACGCCGTGGTGCCCACGTTGGAACAACGGCAGGTGCGGTTGCGCCCGGGGGGCTGACGTGCCGCTGACCGAGCGTCACCGTCGGGAGCTGGTCGCCATCGCCGCGCTGCTGGCGGGCGTGTTCATCGGGCTGACCCTGCTGCCGCTCGACGTGACCGGTCCCGCGGGCCGCGTGGTTGGGCGGGTGTTGTGGGAGTACCTGGGCGCCGGGGCCGCCTTGCTCCCGGTGCTGGGCATCGCCGTGGGGCTGGCCGGATTCGGGCGCTTCGGCACCCGCGACATCGGTGACGTCACCGTGTTCTTCCTGGGCCTGGTGCCGTTGGTGCCTTTCGCCATCGCGCTCATGCTGAATCTCCGCACCACCGCCGACTTTGCTCCCAGCTACGCCCAATGGGCCATGGCGCAGAAGGCGGTGGGCCAGATCGCCGCCGCCCTGGTGACCACCACGGTCTCCGTGATTGGAACGGCCGGTGCGACGCTCGCCCTGCTGATTGCGTTGTCGGGACTGACCATGGTGACCCTGGATTGGCACCCGTTTGCGCGCCTGGCCAGAAGGGCGGGCGGGACAGGGGCAAGCGATGTCACAAGGGGAATCAAGGCGGACAAGGCGGACGAGGCGGACGGACGTGAGAGTCCCGAGGAGGAAGCAAGCTGGAAGGTCGAGGTGCCGCCGGCCGGTCCGCCGGTCCGCCCCCGTCCGTCTCGTTCCAAGCCCCGCAAGGACGCTCCCGCGCCGGGGGAGATAGAGGACCTCCCTCCGCTCGATCTGCTCAAGCCGCCCGCGGCGGCCGGCGGCGAGGTTCCAGAAGCGGAGCTGGAGCGGCTGGGCCAGGTGCTCATTGATACGCTGGCCACCTTCCGGGTGGATGGACGCATCGTGGGCCGGACCACGGGTCCCGTGGTCACGCAGTACGAGGTCGCTCCCGCGCCCGGCGTGAAAGTGGGCCGCATCGCGGCCCTGGCGGACGATCTCGCGCTCGCCATGCGGGCTCAATCCATCCGGATCGTGGCGCCCATTCCGGGCAAGGCGGCCGTGGGCGTGGAGGTGCCCAACCCCACCGCGCGTATCGTGACGCTGAGGGAACTGCTGGAGTCCGCCGAATGGGACCACGCCCGCTCGCCGCTGCCGGTGGCCCTGGGGCGCGACCTGGAGGGGAAACCCATCGTGGCGGACCTGACCAAGATGCCGCACCTGCTCATTGCGGGCGCCACGGGGTCGGGCAAGTCGGTCTGCATCAACACGCTGATCACCAGTCTGGTGTACCGCTACACCCCCAGGGATCTCCGCATGTTGATGATCGATCCCAAGATGGTGGAGCTCTCCGCGTACAACGCGCTTCCTCACTTGCGCCACCAGGTGGTCACCAGCAATCGCGAGGCGGCCCAGGTGTTCAAATGGGCCATTCATGAGATGGAGCTGCGGTACGAGCTGTTTCATGCCAGTGGGGCGAGGAATATTGGAGATTTTAATAGGCGGGTAGTGAGAGGAGCGGCAGAGCGGCAGAGCGGCGCAGGGGCAGAGCGGCAGAGCGGCAGAGCGGCAGAGCCGCTGCCCTATATCGTCATCATAGTAGACGAGCTGGCCGACCTGATGATGACGGTGCAGGCCGAGGTCGAGAAACCCCTGGCGATTCTGGCGCAGAAGGCCCGCGCCACCGGGATCCACCTCATTCTCGCCACGCAGCGGCCCAGCGTGAACGTGATCACTGGGCTTATCAAGGCCAATTTTCCCAGCCGGGTGGCGTTCCGGGTGGCGTCCAAGGTGGACAGCCGCACCATCCTGGATCAGAACGGTGCGGAAGCGCTGCTGGGCAACGGGGACATGCTGTTCGTCCCGCCGGGCCGGAGCGAGCCGGTGCGGATCCAGGGCGCGTTCATCGGCACGGAGGAGACCGAGGCCATTACCGACTGGTACAAGGCGCGCCAGGCCGAGCGTGAGGCCGCGCTCGCCGCGCAGGGCCTGCTCAAGGTGGAGGACGAGGACATTCTGGCGGTGGTGCGGGAGCTGGAGGCGGCCGAGGCGGAGGGGGAAAAGCCGGCGGGGCAGCCCGGTGAGCGGGACTCGCTGTTCCGCGAAGCGGCCGAGACCTGTATTCAGCACCAGCTGGGGTCCACGTCGCTGCTCCAGCGGAAGCTGCGTATTGGCTACGGCCGTGCCGCGCGCATCGTGGATCAGCTGCACGAGGCCGGGATCTTGAGCCCGCCGGATGGATCCAAGCCGCGCGAGGTGCTGATCGGCCTGGACCAGCTGGACGAGTACGCCGGGTAGGGGGCGCGAGCTTCCGGACGCGGCTCGGTGCGCCTGCGCCGGGCCCGACCGCGCGCGCACACTCTTTTGGTCCGGATTGCGATGGAACGGTGACGCTCGCGGACCCGCGCTCGCTTACTCTTATCGCGTGCCGATCAAGTCGGATCCGTCCACTTGGCGGGACCCGCGCCACCAGCGCGGGCTGGCCGGGGAAGAGCAGGCCATGCGCTACCTCGCGGCCCGGGGGTGGGACATCCTGGTCCATCGGTTCCGGATGGGGCGGCTGGAGATAGACCTGGTGGCTCGGCGGGGGTCAGTGGTGGCGTTCGTGGAGGTGAAGACACGCCATACCCGGGCTTTCGGAACGCCGCTCCAGGCCGTCGGGTGGCGGAAGCAGCGCGAGGTGGTCCGGGTGGCGCAGGCGTGGGTGGACCGGCACGGCCAGCCGGGAGACACCTACCGGTTCGACGTGATCGGCGTCGAGATGGTCGTGGGTCAGGGGCCGGTGGTCTCCCACGTCTCGGACGCGTTTCGTCCAGGCTGGCGGTAAGACTGGCTTCGGCTTATGTTCGGGCATGGTTGTCGTCCAACTTTCACGTGGGGTGCGTATGCCAACAGAGCAGGCGGGCCACAAGGCCGCGGAATCTCTACCGGAGGAAAAGCGCAAGGCGCTGAACCTGGCCATCGCGCAGATCGAGAAGACCTGCGGCAAAGGCGCCATCATGCGCATGGGGCAGGACTCGTGGGTTCGGGTGGATGCCATCCCCACCGGCGCCATCAATCTGGACGCGGCCATCGGGGTGGGGGGCATCCCGCGGGGCCGCATCACGGAGATCTACGGCCCGGAGTCCAGCGGCAAGACCACGCTGGCGCTCCACGTGGCGGCCAGCGCGCAGCGGCGTGGCGGCGTGGCGGCCTACATTGACGCCGAGCACGCCCTGGACGTGGAGTACGCCAAGAAACTCGGCGTGGACATCGAGAACCTGCTGGTCTCCCAGCCGGACACCGGAGAAGAGGGGCTGGAGATCGCGGAGATCCTGGTGCGCTCGGGCGCCGTCGACGTGATCGTGGTGGATTCGGTGGCCGCGCTGGTGCCCAAGGCGGAGATCGAGGGAGAAATGGGCGAGGCCCACATGGGGCTCCAGGCCCGCCTGATGTCGCAGGCATTGCGCAAGCTCGCCGGCAGCATCAACCGGTCCCGCACCTCGGTGATCTTCATCAACCAATTGCGCGAGAAGATCGGCGTGATGTTCGGCAATCCGGAGACCACCACGGGAGGCCGCGCGCTCAAGTTCTACGCCTCGGTGCGGCTGGATGTACGCCGCATTGGGCCGGTGAAGGATCGTGAGGCGATTGTGGGGAGCCGGGTGCGGGTGAAGGTGGTGAAGAACAAGGTGGCGCCCCCCTTCAAGCAGGCCGAGTTCGACATCATGTTCGATGAGGGGATCAGCCACTGCGCCCTGCTGGTGGACCTGGCATCGGAGCTGGGCATCATCGAGAAGAGTGGGGCGTGGTACTCGTACGGCAAGGAGCGGATCGGCCAGGGTCGGGAGAACGCCAAGCTCTTCCTCAAGGACAACGGTGCAGTGGCGGAGGAGGTGGAGGTCAGGGTGAAGCAGCAACTGGGCATTGCCCTGAGCGCCTCCGAGAATGAGGACCAGGGGTAGCCGTCCGTGACGGTCACACGCCTGCTTCCGGACCATCGCGCGGCCGGATGCGTGGTGGTGGAGGTGAGTGGAGGCCGGTTTGCCAGTCTCCCGGTGGAGATGGTTCGGGCCTTGGGCCTGCGGGAGGGGATGCAGCTGGATGACGCGCAGGCGGAGCGGCTGCGTGCCAGCGCGGAGGCAGAGGCGGCCTACCGGGTCGCCACCAACCTGTTGGCGGTGCGGGCCCGCTCCTCGGGGGAGCTGGAGCGGAAGCTGCGCGAGCGGGGGCATGACGCGCGCGCCATACGGGTGGCGCTAGACCGGCTGCAAGCCAGCGGCGCCTTGGATGACGCGGCTTTCAGCCGGCACTTCGCGGCCGGCCGGCTGGTGAAGGGGCACGGATCCGCCAGGGTACTGACGGACCTGCTGGCGCGGGGGGTGGAAAGACGGGTGGCTGAGCTGGCGGTCCGGGAGGCCGGGCGTGATGAGGGGATCCGGGCGGCGGATCAAGTCGAGCGCCTGATTGAGCGTCGAGCCGCCCTGGGGCGATCGTTGGCGGTTGGGGTACGGCGGCGGCGGCTGTTGTCGTACCTGGCGCGGCGCGGGTTTCGGGGAGGTCGAGTCCGGGAGTTGGTGGAGCGCGCGCTGGTGGATGGATAGACGCGTGGGCGGCTCGCCGGTGACGCGCATCACAGCCCATGGGGCACGTCTCGCTAAGTGGCTGTCACGCGTACTGTTGCGGAGACACCACTGTGTGGCGCCAGGTCGGTAGGGGCCCCGCACCTATGGGGCGAATTGCCACAGGGCACGGGAGCCGGCGGGGCACGCCATAAAGCAGCCGTCCATTTCAGAACATGTTGACGGGTAAAGAGTTACCATCTGATTGGCGCAGCGGCCATCTTCGGTGAGCTTTCGCGCCAACCGGTTCGCTTCTTGCCAACCCTAAAGACGCAACTGACCCGGGCCCGCGCCCTCAGGATCCCGGGCATGTCCCAAGACTCTTGAGTGTGACCGCATGCGCCGATCCCTGTTAGCCTCCGCTCTCGCGCTGAGCTTTGCCGTTGGGACCGTCGAGGCCCAAATCGGAACCCGCGAATTCACGCTGAACCGGGCGTGGGGGTGGAACGCCACCAGCGGAACCACATCCCACGGGTACTACGTGGGGCCGTACGGCGGTTCAAGTCCCGGCCTTCCCCAGCTTGATGTTTACTGCGTGGATTTCCTGAACGGCGTGAGCCTGAACGATACCTGGACCGCGAGGTTCACCAGTTTGGCCGACCTGATAAACGGCGACGGTCTTGGGTACACGCGTTTTGGGCAGAGGTACATTGGGGGGGATCCCGGTGCCTATCCCGATCCAGTGATCCAGTACCAAAAAGCCGCGTGGCTGGCCCTCCAGTTTGAGGATGCCTCCACCGGCTCTTGGGGCGGCATCCACCAGGCCATTTGGAACCAGTTCACCAGTTCACCCAGTTGGACTGACGTGGGCGGCGCCTATTGGAGGTACAAGGCCGGCGTTGCGGCTGGCGACGGCTCTTTCGACAACATCAACTGGAACTACTGGTACGTCGTCACCGACGTCACTACGGGCGACGTCAAGCCGGCCTACGGCGGGAGACAGGAATACCTGACCTACGTCACCCCGGAGCCTGAGACGCTGTTCCTGATGGCCACGGGGCTGGTGGCGGTGATCGGCTACGCTGTGGTCAGCCGTCGGTTTGTGTAGCCCGGCATCTCTCCGTACGCTTGAGCGGGCTGGGATCGGTGAGACCCCGGCCCGCTTGGTTTTTTGGGACCCTTCACCAAGAGACCGCTGAGATCGCGGACGCAGGCAACTGGAGGATACGTGGCATCGGCCAGCCAGCAGGGTGACGCGCTCAGGTCCTTAGGTCCGGCGACCTACTTTGCCGGCGTGCTGATGGTGGGGCTCACGCTGGCCGACGTTGGGGCTACCATCTGGCCGCTCCAGTTCGGGGAAATCCAGTGGCGGTACGGGGCCTGGGGGTTGCTCTCAGGCTTTCTGCTGACTCCCGTATTCGGGTTGTTCATGCTGGCCGCCGCCGGGGTCATTCTG
>DASWGV010000185.1:0-8496 GCA_036393515.1 Gemmatimonadales bacterium
CGGTCCACCAACCACCGGGTGTCGGGACGCAGCAGCACGAATACGTGGTCCCCCGGCAGCAACTGGGTCGAGCCGCGTGGCGCCACCACTTGCTGTCCGCGAGCCACCATCGCAACCAGGGCACCGTCCGGAAGGCTCAAGTCCCGAATCCTCCGCCCGGTGGCTGGGAAATCGCTGCCCAGCGTGTACTCCACGATGTCGCCGTCAACGTCCCTGAGGGAGGTGATCTCCAGGGTCACGGGTGGCTCCGGCACGGGCGGCCGTTGGAGCCGGAGCCACCGCGCCACCACGGGCAGCGTCCACCCCTGCGTGACCGCGGACACCACGACGGCGAAGAACACCACGTCGAACAGCCCTTCGGCGCCGGGTAAGCCACGCAGCAGCGGGTAGGTGGCCAGGATGATCGGCACCGCGCCTTTCAGGCCCCCCCAGGCGATGAAGCCCACTTCTCGCGACGAGAAGCGGAAGGGAAGCAGGCATGCCGCCACCGCGAGCGGGCGGGCAACGAAAACCAGCACGCCGGCCACCACCAGCGCCGGCCCCGCGGCGCTGGCCAGGCGGCTGGGGAAGCTGAGGAGCCCCAGCAGCACGAACATGGTAATCTGCGCCAACCAGGCCACGCCGTCGTGGAACAGATAGACGCCGCGCCGAAAGAGCACCCGCCGCGAGCCCACCACCACCCCGGCGATGTACACCGCCAGGAAACCGCTGCCCCCGACCGAGGCCGCCGCGCCATAGGCCAGGAGCGCGGCAGCGCCGGTGAGGACGGGGTACAAACCGGCCGCATCCAGGTTGATGCGGTTGATCGTGGTGGCCGTCACCCGCCCCACGACCCAGCCAATCACCGCACCCAACACCAACTGCCTGCCGAAGAGCCAGGCCACCCCGAACCCCGGCGAGAGGCGGCCAAGGAGCAGCTCGATGGAAGCCACCGTGAGGAGCACGGCCATCGGGTCGTTCGAACCGCTCTCCACCTCCAGGGTCGCGGCCACCCGCTGCCTGAGCCGCATGCCTTTGGAACGGAGCACGGCAAAAACCGCCGCGGCATCGGTGGACGACACGATGCTGCCCAGGAGCAGCGCGTCGAGCCACGGCAGCCCCAGGCTCATGATCGCCGCCACGGCCACCACCAGCGCGGTCAGCAGCACGCCCACGCTCGCCAGGGTCAGCGAGGGGCCAAGCGCCAGGCGGAAGGTCGCCAGCTCGGTTCGGAGGCCACCGTCGAACAGGATCATCACCAACGCGGCGGTCCCCACGCCGTGAGCCAGGGCGTAGTTCTCGAACGCGATCCCGCCCGGCCCTTCCGAGCCCGCCAGCATTCCCACCAGCACGAACAGCACCAGCACTGGAAGGCCGACGCGGGAGGAGAGTTTGCTGGAGGCGATCCCGAGGATCAGCAGGACGCCCGCCAACAGAATCAGGCGATCAACGGCAAACATATCCGCAAATGTAAGGACCCAACCCGACCGGACCATTGTTGCCCGACCGGCATCCGTCGCCCCATACTTGGTCGTTCAATTCATGGGAGCCGATCGCGCGATGCTCCACAACATGCGCAACCGCCGGAATGCTGCCCCGCTCATCCAGCGGGGCCGGTCGTCCGACCCGCTCCAGATCATCCCCGGCGTGGGGCCGAGCATCTCGCGTGACCTGCGCGCGCTGGGCATCCGCACCATCGCCCAGCTGCGGGGTCGCAACCCGGAACGCATGTACCAGCGGATCAACCGGCTGCGCGGCGTCCGCCAGGACCGCTGCCTGCTGTATGTATTCCGCTGCGCGGTCTACTATGCCAGCACGCCTCAGCCCCAAGCTCGCCTTCTCAAGTGGTGGCACTGGACCGACGCCTCGCGCTGAGCGCCGAGTGACGGGAGGGCGAGGTTAGACCCGATCACCACCCCCGCAGCAACGGCCCGTCTCCGAAGTCCCAGAGAACGAACGCCACCAGTCTGGCCGGTTTGGGATCCGGCCCCGCCACCGGCAGCTCGACGCCGGCCGATGCCGCCACGTGGCCCAAGCGAGACAACCGGACCCAGAGTTGCGGAACCAGCGCCAGCGCCGGTCGGCCCTCCCGGGGAACGGTCCAGCCCGCCTCGAGCATGGGAACCACCCGGCCGATCTGCCGGCCCACGCCAAGCCGCACCGCCGCGCCGCTGAGCCCCTCGGTTTCCTCCCACGACGCCAACACCTCGCCCTGGATCGCCGTGGCACCGCCACCCGGGTTCGCCCCGAACGCGACGAACGGCTCGATCTCCCAGAGGCTCCGCGCCTGGAGCGCGGGGGTGACCTCCAGGCCGACGCTCACCAGCGCCCGCTTGGCGAGGCTGTGCCATACGTTGTACTTGACCGCGGCCGTCGCACTCTCAAACCCCCCGCCTGAATCGACCAGCGTGCGCACCACGCCCTCGACCTGGAGGCGCCGCCCCACGCGCCGCTCGTAGATAAACTCCTGCCCTCGTCCGTGCGCCTCGATGACGATCTCATTCTCGGGGAACGCCTTTTCCGCCAGGAAGGGGCGAGGCAGATTGAGTTCACCCGGCGGCCAGCCAGTCTCGCCGCACAGCGACTTGACGTACCGGACCACCGCCCGGATCTGTTCGGTGGTGGCGCCCTCCTCGAACGCCGGCATGTCAATGGACAACCCCACCGACGGGCCGCCATGCCGCACGATGTCTACCCAGAAGTCCTCGGGCTCCGCCGTGCTGACGGCACAGTTGGCCAGATCGGCGGCAGGCACTTCCAGTCGGGCCGTCGCGCGCGAGTCTCCTCGCCCGGTTTCCCCGTGGCAGGAGCTGCACCACTCGCGGTACCACACTCTCCCGGTGTCCGGTTGAACCTGGAGCGCCAGGCCGAAGGCGACGACCGCCGTTGTCACCATCGTGTGTGGCTCCTTCCGGTTTGATGAGCTCGCCGCTCGCAACTGGTGCCGAGCGCGCGGCGCGGTAAGCTTATCGGCCTGTTGTTCAGGGAACCAGCCGTGTCCCCGCCCGGCAACGCAAGGAGAAACCCATGACCATCCGGATTCATTGGGGGGCGATCGTGCTCGCCCTTGCCCAGAGCGCCTTCTCACCGGCGCTTGGCCAAAGCGCCCTGACCACCGATCCCCGCATTGTCCAGCTCCTGGCCGGCATCTCGGAGGAGCGGCTGAAAGCCACCGTAGACCGGCTGGCGAGTTTCCGGACCCGGAACACGCTTTCGTCGGTCACCAACCCGGCCGCGGGCATTGGAGCGGCGCGGCAGTGGATCCTGAACGAGATGAAGGACGCGAGCTCCCGGCTTCAGGTGAGCTTCGATCGCCACCTGGTCCCGCCCGCCGGGCGCATCACCCGGGAGGTGGAGCTGATGAACGTGATGGCCGTGCTCCCGGGCCGGAGCCCGCGGCGGGTATACGTGAGCGGGCATTACGACACCGTGGTGCCGCGGCCTCCTTCGGAGGACTCCGCCGCCGCGCGCACCAACGATCACCACGCACCGGGGGCCAACGACGACGGGAGCGGCACCGCCCTCACCATGGAGTTGGCGCGGATGTTCGGGCAGAGCGGCCTGGAATTCGACGCCACGCTGGTGTTCATCGTCCTGGCGGGCGAGGAGCAGGGACTGGTGGGCGCGCGGGTCCATGCCCAAAAGGCCCGGGCCGACAGCGTGCGGATTGACGCCGTGTTCAACAACGACATCACCGGCAACAGTCAGGGCGGGTCCGGCGCCGTTGACGGGTCCACCGTGCGGGTCTTCTCCGAGGGTCCGGAGGACTCCCGTTCTCGCCATCTGGCGCGGTTCATCAAGCGACACGCCGCGCTGTACCTGCCGGGACACGTGGTGCGTTTGATCGCACGGGAAGATCGTTTTGGCCGCGGCGGCGACCACACCGCGTTCAACCAAAACGGGTTCACCGGCGTGCGGATCACCGAGTCCAAGGAGAACTACGCACGCCAGCACACGGTGCGTGACACCCCGGACGGCGTGGACCCCCGCTACCTGGCGCAGAACGCGCGGGTAAACGCAGCGGGCGTGGCGACCATCGCGCTGGCGCCGCCGGCCCCCGTGGTCCTCGGCGCCAACGGCGCCCCCCTGCTCACCCGCGGCGAGTCCGGCTACGACACCCACCTCCGCTGGGACGCGTCCCCGGGCGCCGCGGGTTACCGGGTCTTTTGGCGGGAGGCGTGGACCCCCGACTGGCAGTACGAGCTGTCGGTCGGCGACGTCACCGAGTATGTGCTGCCCAATATCTCGATTGACGACTACGTCTTTGGCGTGGCGGCCGTGGGGCCTGGAGGGCACGAGAGTGTGGTGTCGGCCTATGTGCGGCCGCCGCGGGCCAACACCCCGGTGGGCACGGTGAGCCGCTGAGGCCTACGGCGGCGCGGCCGGTGGCGCCGGGGCACGCTCCCGGGGCACGCGCAGCGTCACCGCCCACGCCATGACCATCGCCGCTCCCGCCGCCAGAAACGCCGTGCGGGGACCGATGCGATCGTACAACTCCCCGAACAGAACCGGCCCGGAGAACCGCCCGAGGGCCGAAAAGGACTGCGCCGCCCCCAGCATGGCGCCCTGCTCCGTCGCACCGGCGAACCGCGAAATCAAGCCCATCAGCGCGGGCGAGCAGGCGCTGTTGGAGAACGCCAGCACAAAGACCCACGCGTAGAGGGCGGCGGAGCTGCCCACGAACGGAACCACCGCGATCGGGAAGGCCATGCCGAGGGTACCGAGAATCATCAGCGGGCGATCGCCAAACCGCCGCGCCAGCTTCCCGAACAGGTAGCCCTGCACGCTCGCGGCAACCACTCCCACAATCGCGAAGAACACCCCCAACTCCCGCTCGGCCCATCCGAAGGTGCGGCCGGCGTACAGCGGCAGGGCGACCATGTACCCGGAGAAGGCGAAGGGGATCAGACCGAACACGATGAACAGGGGCCGGAAGCTGGCGTCTCGCAACCCGGTCACAAGATGTTCCACGTCCAGCAGGCGGCGGGTCACCCGGTGGTCGGCGCGCAGCGACTCCTGAAGCACCAGGTACGCCCAGACCAGGTTCACCAGGGCCAGGCCCGCCGCGGCCAGACCGGCGGCGCGCGGGCCGCCGTAATGTCCCGCGATCCCGCCGAGTGCCGGCCCCACAATGAACCCCAACCCGAACGCCGCGCCGATCAGGCCCATGCCGCGGGAGCGCTCCGCCGGGCTGGTCACGTCCGCGATGTAGGCCTGCGCTACCGAGAGGTTGCCGGCCGAGAAGCCGGAGATGGTGCGGGCAAGGAACAGCACCGGATAGCTCCCGGCGAACGCAAAGGCCAGGTAGCCGGCCACGCTGAACAGGATGGAAACGAGCAAGATCGGTCGGCGGCCCACCCGGTCCGACAGCCGGCCCAGCACGATCGTCGCCCCGAACTGCATCAGCGAGTAGACGCCGATCAGCGCCCCGAATTCCAGCCCGCCCGCGCCGAACCGCTGGGCATAGTAGGGGAGGATGGGCAGAATGAGCCCGAAGCCGGCCAGATCAAGGAAGACCGTCAGGAAGATGACCCACAGGCGGGAGCGGTGAGTGGACATCCGCGGCGGAAGGTAACCAGAATAGGGGTATGCAAACGCTCATTGACACTCTGGGATGGATCGGCGCGGCGGCGGTGCTCGTGGCCTACTGGATGGTCTCGTCGCACCGGGTAACCGGCGGAGCTCGGCTCTATCAAGCGCTGAACGCGTGCGGAAGCGTCTTTCTGCTGGCCAACACACTGTACTACGGGGCCTATCCCTCGACCTTCGTGAACGGGATCTGGCTGGGGATCGCGGTGTGGGCGCTGGCGCGGGCGAGAGCGCGGAGGGCGGAGCGTATGGAGTGAAGCGACCTGAGTGCAGAGCGAGGCGCCACCGACGGCCGGAAGGGCGGTTCGGGCGGCGGTGAAGTAAGAGGCGCTCGCCCGTCCGCCCGTCCGTCTTTGTTCCGCCCCTAGTTCAGCCTAAACCTCAACCCCAGCCCCACCATCGGCCAGTACTTGAAGAACTTGATGTCGTCTTCAATCTGGTCAATCTCGGTCTGGACCTCCTGGTCCAGCTGGGTTCGGGCCGCGCCCGTGAGGGTGCTCGTAGTGGCGTACGTGATGTTGGGCGACCCGGTGAACATCACGCCCAGGTCAAAGAAGAACCCCACCTTCCCCCGGCCGCCCAGCCCGATGCCCAGGTAAGGCGCGAACTTCTTGAAATCAATGCCAGCCGCCACGGTGCCGATGTTGCTGGCCGTATAGGTGGTGTCGCCGATGTCAATCGTGCCGGTGGGGGTGGCCGTGCCGCCCAGGCGGTTGCCGTTCCACATGCCGCCCGCGGTCAGACGAAGCGGGCCGGCGTACAGGTCCACCAGGCCCCCCGCGCTCTTGAGCTTCAGGTCAACGTCGAAATCCACGTCGGATAGGTCCATGTCCCGGCCGAGCGAGAAATAGTTACCGACGCCGCGGACTTCCACGCGATCCGTGAGGCCCAGGGCAACCTCGCCGCCGAAGCCGAAGGTAGAGGCGCGCACGCCGATCGAGATTGGCATGGGACCTTGCCCGCGGACCACCGGAGCCGCGACCAAAGCCAGTGCGGCGACGGAGGACAGGAGGCGCTTCATGAAGAAAACCCGTGTTGGAGTGGTGCGAATCTAATGGGACCTGATGGCGGCTCCAAACCGCGGCCGTAAGGTGTGGAACTTCGCCCCACGTCCCTCAGGGGGTGGGTCGTTTGACGGGCAGTCCGCACACGCGGTATTATCCCTGCGACCCCTTCAGAGACGTTGCGAGGAACCTTATGCGACGAACCATGTCCGCTCTCGGATTGGGAGGGACACTGCTCGCCGTGCCGGCCTTGGGCCAGAACCCGCCCGCGCCCACGGAGCAGCAAACTCCGCCCCTCGAAGTGGGCGCGGTCGCTCCAGATTTTGTGCTCCCCGGCGCCACGCGCCATGGCGTGCTCCGTGAGCCGGTCCGGCTCAGCGACTACAAGGGGAAGACGGTCGTCCTGGCCTTCTTCTTCCGCGCCCGAACCCGTGGCTGAACCATCCAAATGCATGCGTACCGTGATCAGTACGCACAGCTCTTCAAGGCCGGACAGAACGTGGTGCTGATCGCCATCAGCGCCGACCCGGTGGACACGCTCGGCGCGTGGGCCCGGGACGATCAGTTCCAGTTCCTGATGGCGAGTGACCGGGACCTCAAGGTCGCCACGAACTACGGCGCCCTGGCCCCCCGGGCAGGCATGACCAACCGCAACTTGTTCGTGGTGGGGGCGGACGGAAAAATCGCCTATCGGGCGGTGCCGTTCCGGGAGATTGATCCCACGGCCTATACCGAGTTAGGCGACGCCCTCAGCAAGCTCGGGAGCGGTAACGACTAAGGAGTTCCGGCGCAGGTCGCAGCGGTAGGTCCCTTGGCCGCTGCGACCTGCGCGAAATCAATCGTTCTGGTTTGTCCCCTGATTGCTCAGGGCCTTCCGCACAGCCGCTTCAACATCCTGGTCCGGCCCCACCCCGGTGTAGACCGCCTTCCCACTGGCATCCAGCGCCACTAGGTAGGACGTGGTGTACGCCTGAAACGCCCGGGTGGCTCGGCCCTGGGTGTCCCACAGGACGCGGAAGGGCATGGGATGCCGTTCCAGATGCCGGCGGATGGAACGCTGGGTCTGATTCACCGCCACGGCGATGACCACGAATTCAACGTCCTTTCCGTACCGGGTGTGCGCCGCCTCCATGCGGGGGAACAATCGTTCGCACTGGGGACACCACGTGGCCCAGAACTCGACGATTGCCGGCTTCTGGCCGATGATCGTGGCGAGGTCCACCGGCTGCCCATCCAGGTCCTCAATGGTCACCGCCGGCGGGGCCGTGCCCAGGGGAATCCCCACTTCGTCCTGCGCGCTCAGCGCGCCGGGGAAGGCAGCGAAGGCCACCAGCAGCGCCAGGTCAGCAAGCCTGTGTTTCATACCCATACCGTCCACGCTTGATAGAAGTAGTACCCCGCCATCCCCAGCATGATGACCCCCGCCGCCTTTTTCACGTACACCATCCAGCGGCCCGCCCGTGGTAGAACGCTCGCCGTGCCGGAAAAGATCCCCACCGCCACCAGGAGCGCGGTCATGCCCAGCGAGAAGACGAAGAGATAGATGAATCCCAGGGTGCCGCTCCCGGTGGTGGCCACCCAGGTGAGCACCACGGCAAAGGCGGGTGCCCCGCACGGCGCCGCGACGATCCCGGACGTGGCCCCGAGGAGAAACACCCCGGCATATGACCCGCCCCCCAGACGGCTGGCCCATTGCACCAGCCGCCCGGGCGCCGCCACCGGGAAGACGTCCAGCATGGCCGAACCAAACACCACCAGCACTACGCCGATGGCAAGCCTGGCCCACGGGCTAGAGGATACCGTGCCGAACAGCGAGCCGGTGAGGCCGGCGATCAGGCCCAGGATGGCATAGAAGAGCGCGAGCCCCGACACATACGCGAGCGTGAGGCCCACCACGCGGGCGCGTGACGCCTGACCCGCGGAG
>DASWGV010000186.1:0-58851 GCA_036393515.1 Gemmatimonadales bacterium
CAGCGGGCACACCCTTCTGGAACGCTACGGCATGACCGAGATCGGCATGGCCCTGTCCAATCCGCTGCACGGGCGCCGCGTAGCGGGATCCGTCGGCACGCCGCTCCCGGGGGTGAGTGTGCGCCTGGTGGACGAGGCCGGTGCGGAGGTGCCGCACGGCACGCCGGGCGAGATCGAGGTGCGCGGGCCCGGCGTGTTCCTGGAGTACTGGGAGCGGCCTGACGAGAGTCGGGCCGGGTTCCACGACGGCTGGTTCCGCACTGGCGACGTGGCGGTGGTGGAGGACGGCCGCTATCGCATCCTGGGCCGTCTGAGCGTGGACATCATCAAGACGGGCGGCTACAAGGTGTCGGCGCTCGAGATCGAGGAGGTGCTGCGCGAGCATCCGGACGTGGCCGAGTGCGCCGTGGTAGGGGTCCCGGATGAGGCGTGGGGGGAGCGGGTGTGCGCGGCGGTGGTTCTGCGCGTGGGCCGGTCCTGCGCGCCGGAGTCGCTGCGGGACTGGGCGCGCGATCGGCTGGCCGACTACAAGGTTCCCAGCCGCGTGACCGTGGTGCGCGAGCTGCCGCGGAACGTCATGGGCAAGGTGACCAAGCCAGCGGTGGTTCCGTGGTTCTCAGGGACTGGTCAGCCGCGTCCGTAGCCGGACCCTACGCGCGCGACGCCCCCGTCGGGTTTTGCGTCTGATAGTTCCGCCCGCATCTTTCCACCCTATGGTGGTGTGCCCCGCGTGAAGCCATTCGTCGTGCGGCGACCAGGACGCGCAGCATGGCGTGTGGTGCCGCTGCTGGCGGCGTCGCCGGCTCTGGCGGCCCAGGCGATACCCGATGTCACCGGGTTATGCGTGGCCGCGCCTATTGTGACCGGCATGCCGACGTCCATACAGGTGGCTCAGCGTCCGTCGGCCGGCGGAAGCCGCGTCGGCGGGCCGGCTTCCGATCTGTTTTGCGCCGAGCTCCTGCCCACCGCCGCAGGTGAAGAGGCTCGCGGCGTGGTGGAGTTGGGCCGAGTACCCTCTCCGTTCGGCGTGGCGGTGACGGTGGAGGGACACCAGCGCTATGATCTCACCGCCTGGATCGCGGGTCTCCCCGATCCGGCCACACTCGGCGCGGCGGTGCACGTGGCGTGGGCCACCACGCCGTTCTTCGATCCCATCATCAAGCTCGGCGCGGTGACCAACGGGAGAACCGCGTTGGGCGAGATAGCGCTCGACAAGTTCTTGATTCTCGTTTCCGCCGAAACCTCCAGCGCGGTGACCGAGCGGTCCGGTCCGCTGGTCCTACGCGGGCGCTCGCCCTCGACGTTGATGGAGGGCCACGACATGATGGCGCAGGCCCCGGCGGCCATGACCGCGGAGCACGTGCACGACCTGGGGGGATGGCGAATGCCGCCCATGTATCCGGGACTCACCATGCTGCCCGGCATGATGAGTCTGGTCCCGCGCACGCCTCCGCTCGCTCTGGAGCTGCCCCCGGCGGTAGGAACCCCGCCGCTGGCCAAGCCGGGCCAGGTGGTGCGGCTGGGGCACGGCGGCACGCTCGACCTGGAGGCGGGCTTTGTCACCCGGCAGATCGGCGGGCGCACGCTCACCATGCTGGCGTTCAACGGGCAGTACCCGGGTCCACTGATCAGCGTGGAGCAGGGCTCGACCATCTTCGTGAACTTCACCAACCGGACCCCGTTTCCCACCGCGGTGCACTGGCACGGCGTGCGGCTGGACAACCGGTTCGACGGCGTACCCCACGTGACCCAGGATCCGGTCCCGCCGGGCGGGACCTTCCGCTATCAGGTCTTCTTTAAGGACGCGGGCATCTACTGGTATCACCCGCACCACCGTGAGGACGCGCAGCAGGAGCTGGGGCTGTACGGCAACCTGCTGGTGAGCTCGCGGAGCCCGGCCTACTGGAGTCCGGCGCACCGCGAAGAAGTGCTCATCCTGGACGACATTCTCCTCGACACGGAGGGCGTGCTGCCGTTCGGCGACGAACGCGCCACACACGCCCTTATGGGGCGTTTCGGGAACGTGTTTCTCATCAACGGGGAGCCCGACTATTCGCTCAGTGTGCAACGCGGGGAGCTGGTGCGCTTCTATCTCACCAACGCGGCCAACACCCGCACCTTCAACGCGTCGTTCCAGCGAGAGGGCACAGAGGGTCCCGCGCTGCGGATGAAGCTGGTGGCGTCCGACGTGGGCAAGTTCGAGCGCGAGGCGTGGGTGGAGAGCGTGGTGCTGTCACCCGCGGAACGCTACGTGGTGGAGGTGCTGTTCCCGGAGAGCGGAGTGTACCAGCTGGTCAATCGCGTGCGGGCCATTGATCACCGGACCGGCACGTTCTTTCCCGAAGTCTCCCGGATGGGGAGGATCGTCGTCGGCCATGAACCCGCGGCTCCGGATCGCGGTCCGGCGTTTCGGACTCTGCGCGAGAACCGCGACGTGATCGCGGACATCGATCGCTATCGCGCCCACTTCGACCGGGCGCCGGATCACGAGCTGATTCTGGCGATCGCGGTGGACTCGTTACCGCCGGCCACGGAACAGGTCATGCTGTGGGACTGGCTCTACTTCAACCCAGTCGAGTGGGCGGGGACCATGCCCGACATGAACTGGGCGAGCACCGGGCGGGAGGTGCGGTGGATCCTGCGTGACCCGCGCACCGGACGCGAGAACGAGGCCATTGACTGGAGCTTCGCGGTGGGCGATGTGATCAAGCTCCGGGTGTCCAATGATCGGGACGGGTTCCACGCCATGCAGCATCCCCTCCACATTCATGGCCAGCGGTTCCTGGTGCTCTCGCAGAACGGCGTCCTGAATGACAATTTGGTCTGGAAGGACACGGTGCTCCTTCCCACGGGCACGACCACGGATCTGTTGTTGGAGCTGAGCAACCCGGGCCGCTGGATGGTGCACTGTCACATCGCGGAGCATCTTGAAACCGGCATGAAGTTCGTCTTCAACGTGGGGGAGGCGGGGCGATGACGCGCGCAACGACCCGGTCACTCGTCGGTGGGTTTCGCTGGTTGGCGGCATGGGCGGCATGGACGGCAGCAGCGGCCGAGGCGGCAGTGGCCCAGCAGGTATCCCGACCCCAGGCCTTGCAGGAGTTCGTGGCCGTCGAGGCGCCGGTGGTGGTGTTGCAAGGGGTGAAGGTGATTGACGGAACCGGCGCCGCGGCCCGGGTGAACCAGACGATCGTCATTCGGGGTGACCGTATCACTGAGGTGGGTGACGCTGGCCGGGTCACGGTACCGGCCGGCGCGCGAGTCCTCGAGCTCGCCGGCCACACGGTCATTCCGGGACTGGTGGGACTCCATGACCACAGCTTTTACACGGCCGCCGGCGGACGCGCAGCGCAGCTCTCGTTTTCGGGCTCCCGGCTCTACCTGGCGTCGGGCGTCACCACCATCCGGACCACCGGGGCCCGCTCACCCTATGAAGAACTCAACCTCAAGCGCGAGATCGACGCGGGGCTGACCATCGGGCCCACCATGTTCACCACCGGTCCGTATCTCACCGGTCAACGGGGCTCGCGCACCATGACGCTGCTCAACGGTCCCGATGACGCACGGCGGGTGGTGCGGTACTGGTCCGAGGAAGGCGTGTCCTGGTTCAAGGCGTATACCGAGATCACCCGGGCGGAGCTGGGGGCGGCGATCGAGGAGGCGCACCGGCACGGGCTGAAGGTGACGGCCCACCTCTGCTCGGTGACCTACTCGGAGGCGGTGGACCTGGGCATCGACAACCTGGAGCACGGGCTGTTCGCCAACTCGGAGTACGATCCCCGGAAACAGCCCGACGAGTGCCCCCCAGGATTCTCGGCCCGTTATGGCGACCTCGACATTCAGTCAGCGCCGGTGCAGGCCACCATACGGAAGATGGTGGAGCGGAACGTCGCGATGACGTCGACGCTGGCCGTCTACGAGATCTCGGTCCAGGGCCGGCCGCCGATAGACGAGCGGGTGTTCGAGGTGCTGGCGCCGGACATTGCCCGAGACGTGCGAGCCGCCGCGGAGCAACGGCGGCTACAAGGCATCGCGCCAGCCGTGCTGAAGAAGGCCATGGAGTTCGAATACGCCTTCTCCAAGGCCGGCGGTCTGCTGGTGGCAGGGGTCGATCCCACGGGGTATGGCGCGGCGCCGCCCGGATTCGGCGATCAGAAGAACTTCGAGCTGTTGCGTGAGGCCGGGTTCACGGCACCCGAGGTCGTGCGGATCATGAGCGCCAACGGCGCCCGGGTGCTGGGCATCTTTGACCAGGTTGGGACCGTCGAGGCGGGAAAGGTGGCCGACCTGGTCATTCTCCGGGGGGACCCGGAACGGGACGGGCACATTCGCGACGTGCGCATCGTGTTCCGCCACGGCGTGGGGTGGGACAGTCCCAAGCTGATCGAGTCCGTGAAGGGGCGAGTGGGAATCAGCTAGGCGCGGGCGGGCCGGGTGGTCGCATTACAGGAGTCCAAAAAACACCCAACACACCACCGCGCCCACCACCGCCATCGACAGCCCCCACGCCAGCACCTTGTTGAACAGCGCCTTCTTGTCCTCGCTCGCCGCGGCGGACGCCAGGCAGATGGCCCCAATGGTGGAGAGCGGGGAAACGTCCACCAGGTGGCCGCCCACGTTGATGGACGAGGCAATGGCCATGGGGTCTGCCCCGAGCCGCTCCGCCAGCCCCGGGACGGTCGGCAGAAAGGTCGGCAGCACCACGCCCACGGTGCTGGAGTAGGCTGAGATCAAGCCGGAGACGAACGCCACAATGCCGGTTACGCTGGTGGGGGTCGAGATGGCCACCAGCAGGTCTACGATGACGTCTACGCCACCGGTCTTTTCCAGGACCGACACCAGCGTCGAAACGCCGCAGACCATGAGAATGGTGTTCCACGGTACGGCCTTGATGGCCGCGTCGTCGTTCGCCACTCGGGTGAGCAGGAGCACGGCGACCGCCGCGAAGGCGCCGACAATGATGTCCACCCGGAACACGATGATCGCCGCCAGCAGCGCGCCCAGCGTGCCGAGCGTGATCCACTGGCTCCGGTTGATCGGCTCGAGATCCTCCGGCGGCAGGTGCGCCGCAACGTCCACCTGTCTCCCGCTCCGCAGGAGCGCCAGTCCGCCCAAGAGGAAGTAGCCCGTGAACGCCACGAACGTCTGCGCCATGAACGTGTTCCAGTAGGTTTGCCACTCCATACCCACCAGGCCGGCCCGCTCCATCAGCTGGTTGGCCACGATGCCGGTGGGGGCGATCGGCGAATAGGCGCCGGCGTTGGCTCCGTTTCCCACCATGATGGTCATGAGAAAGGCGCTGATCCCCATGCGGCCGGCCGCCGCCATGGCCACCGGCGCCAGCAGGGCGCTCGCGGCGATGTTTCCGCCGCCCATGGTGGCGATCCCGACGGTCAACGCAAAGAAGATGATCGGCACCATCCCCATATTGCCCCGCGCCAACCGGACACTCTGTCGCGCGAGCTTGTTCAAGGTGCCGTTTACTTGGGCCTGGGCGAACAACAACATGACCGCGACGAGCACCAGGAACAGCTGGAGGGGGAACCCCGCCGTGACCTCCGAGGCCTTGAGGTGGCCGAACCCTACGCCGACGATGTACGCGAACGCGAAGGCGAGTAGTCCCACGTTCAGGCGAAGGACGATTCCTCCGACGACAGCGAGGGCCAGCGCCGCGAGCGAGATCCAGGCGAGGTTCACGGGGTCCTACGATACGGAAGGTGGCCGGGAACGGCCAGTTGACAGATCCTTTCGCGCCAGATCAACCTTGGCCGACGGCGGCGCGCGGTGGTACCCGCGCCGGCAACCGGCGATGACTCTGAAGGAGAGAACCCCATGATCCGCCACCACCTGATGATTGCCACGACTCTGGTCCTCGGCGTCAGTTCACTGGCGTCGGCGCAAACCACCGATACCGAACGCGCCGCCGCCCGCGACGTCGTGCAGGAGATCGAGGCCCTCCAGACGCAGATCAACCCGACACAATTGGCGCTGCGCATGGCGGGCCGCAAGGACGCGGATCGCGACCGGCTGTTGCAGCGCGTGGACCAGCTCTGGCTGGAAGGGATGCGTGACCTCAGCGACCACATCGGGAAGAATCCCGAAGTCGGGTTCAAGGAGTTCAAGGCGGTGGATACGCTGACGGCGATCCTCCGGGCCAACGGGTTCCGGGTCGACCGTGGGGTGGCCGGCCTGGAGACCGCGTTCATCGGCTCGTGGGACGCCCCGGCCGGGGCGGACGGCCCGACTCTTGGCATCATCGTCGAGTACGATGCCCTCAGGAGCACGACGGAGCCGTTCCACGGCTGCCAGCACAACGCGCAGAGTCCGGTGGGATACGCGGCCGCCTTCGCGATGGCCGAGGTGATGCGGTCCAAGAACCTGAAGGGGCGGATCCGGGTGTTCGGCACGCCGGCGGAGGAAGTGGGGCCCCCCTCCAAAGTGACCATGTGGGAGGCGGGGCTGTTCCGCGGCACCGACGTCCTGATCCGGAGTCACGGGTCGGGCACCACGGCGCGCGCCAAGGCGGGCTTTGGTGTCTGCTGCCTCAATATCAACGAGGTCAGGTACATCTTCACCGGGCGCTCGGCGCATCAGCGGATGTCCTGGTTCGGCCGCAACGCGCTGACGGCGGCGGTGCAGTTCTACACGGCGGTGGATCACCTGCGCCCCACCTTCCGGCCGGAAGCGTCCATTCAGGGCGTGATCCCCGAGGGCGGCGTCGCGCCCAACGTGGTGCCTGAACGCGCCGTGGCGGATTACTACATCCGCTACCCGGACGAGGTGTACCTGGAGCACATGGACCGCATGATCGCCGACGCCGCGCGGGCGGCCGCGCTCGCTACCGGAACCGACGTGCGGATCGAGACCTACGGCCGCTACCGCGACGGCATCACACTCGGGTCGCTCGAGGAGCTGGTGTTCGCCTACGCCCAGGCGATGGACGCGCCGAACATCAGTTTGGAGCCGGAGCGCCCGGCCGGCTACGAAGAGACCGGATTCGTCACCCGCGACATTCCGGGGGTGGGCGTCAGCGTCTTCAGTTCGCCCGCTCCGGGGCACTCGCTGGAGCGGTGGGCGGACTCCATGAGGCCGGTGGGTCATACGGGCTTCCTGCTCGACGCCAAGATCATGACCGCGGTGCTGTATCACTTCCTGACCGACGCCCCGTTCCGCCAAACCGTGAGGGACGAGCACCGGACCATGGCGGCGTTGTTCGATCAGTACATCACGGGGTTGAAGAAGGCGTATGCCGACGAGATCGGCGGAGGGCGGACGGGGAGATAGCGGAAGAACAGTCGACTGCTGATTGCTGACTGCTGTGCCGATCAAGGCCGCCGTCCTCACCGCTCCCGGGAAGCCGCCGGAACTCTGGGAGCTCCCCGATCCCGTGCTCGAGCCCGGTAGCGTCTTGCTGGAAACGGTGGCGAGCGAGGTGTGCGGCACCGACGTGCACCTCTCGCATGGCCGCCTTGCCGGCGTCCCCTATCCCATCATTCCGGGCCACGTCAGCGTAGGCCGGGTCCTCGAGAGCCGGGGGGTGGAGCGGGACTTCGCCGGGACCATCGTGAAGCCCGGCGACGTGGTCACCTTCTACGACGTGCACGAGATCTGCGGCGCCTGCTGGTTCTGCCTGGTCGCCAAACAACCCAACCGCTGTCCCAGCCGCCGAGTGTACGGGATCACCTATTCGGCGCGGGAGGGTCCACTCGGAGGATGGGCCGAGCGGATTTACCTCAAGCCGGGCGTGCGGATCATGAAGCTGCCGGAGTCGGTGAGCGCGGACGAGGTCATCGGAGGAGGCTGCGGGTTGTTCACCGGATTTGCCGCGGTGGAGCGGTCCGGCATGGCACTGGGTGACACGGTACTGGTCCAGGGCAGCGGTCCCGTGGGCCTCTCGGCGGCGGCCTTCGCCGCGTTGCGGGGCGCAAGCCTCGTGATCGTCATCGGGGCGCCGGCGGCCCGGCTCGAGTTGGCGCGGGGCATGGGTGCGGATGCGTGCCTCTCGCTCACCGAGGCTGCCCCGGCGGCCCGGGAAGCGCTGGTGCGCCAGTTGACCGGTGGCCGCGGGGTGGATGTGGCGATTGAGGCAGCCGGGAACCCGGCGGCGGTCGAGGAGGGCTTTCGCCTCCTGCGCGACGGCGGCACCTACGTGATCGCCGGCCACTACACGGACGTCGGTTCAGCGACCGTGAACTTTCACGTGGACGTCAACCGCAAGCACGCGGACGTGCGCGGGCAGTGGGGCACGGATTTCACCCATATGTTCCGCGCGCTGCGGCTCCTTGCCAAGCATCGCGATCGGCTGCGTTTCGATCGGGTGATCGGTGGCCGCTATGGTCTGGAAGAAACCGGCCGGGCGCTGGCCGACGTCGAGGCACTGGCCGTCACCAAGGCCGTCATCGTCCCGTCGAAAACGTCAGGTCGAACAGCCGCAGGTTGATGCCGGGTTCGCGGCGCACCCGCTGGCCGTCGTAACCCGTGGGCAGAAGCGCCGGCGTCGGCACCGGCACACCAAGCCCCACGCGGCCGTCGCGCGCACCCAGGAGCGCCCCGGAGGAGGCCCGTTCGCCGAAATCCCGACGCGTGGCGTCGTGATCGCGGGTCCATTCCGCGCCGGCCACCAGGCCGGCAAGGCTGGTCGCCATGGGAATGGCGAAAGCCCCCTGCTCGTCGTCCACGTCGAACAGGAGATCCAGGCCCAGGCCGGCCATCAGGCCGGCGAGGCCGGTGATGCTGACCAGGCGCGCCCGGCTGGCACTCCAGCCCAGTTGGGGTCCGCCCAGCGCGCCGGCCAGGAGGCCGACGTTGCCGCCGAGGAGCAACCAGGTGAGCCCGGCGTCCTCGCCGTCCACCTCCAGGAGCGCCGCGGTGGCGCCGGAGTACCACAAGCCCCACAGGGAGCCGAACTCCACCATGGTCGACGTGCCCGTCGTGATGTTCTTGGAGCGGGCGATCGCCGCCCCGGTCAGGGTGCCCACGAGCCCGCCGAGCACCGCGGCCGTCACCGGCGCCACATCGGATTCCACTCGGGAGGTGTTGCAGAAGCCGCCGAATTCGGGAGGCGCGCAATAGGTTTCTGTGCGGTCCCCGATATTCAGCACCTCGCGCCACCCTGCTCCCTGCCAGGTGCCCCAAATGCTTCCCCAGCGGATCGCGCGCGCCTGTCCCTGGCTCATGGCCGTGCTCCTGCCGTACGCTTTGGCGGTGGCAAAGCCCACCGGCGCCCCCAGCAGCAGTCCCGCCCCGTACGGCGTGGGCTCATCCGCCTCGAACATGGCCGGCACAGCCAGGCCGAGCCAGGTGCCGTAGATGGTGCCCCACACAATCAGCTCCACGCGGCCGCTCTCCGCCCGGTCCGCGCCGCGCAGGGCGGCCCCACGCTCGGCGGCGGCAAGGCCGGCCGGGGTTTCCGCATAGTCGCGGGCGATGAGCGCGAGCAGCGCATCCGCCAGGCGGCGGTCGCCCTGCGCCTCAAACCGCCGGGCCGCATCGAGCAGCACGGCCGCCGTGTCCGCCGCGGTGACCTGCGCCGCCGCGGGCGCCGGAGCGAGGAGGAGCCCCCCGATGGTGATCCCGGCGAGCCAAACGCGTCGCATGAGCTGTCCCTGAGGTGGCGTGTCCCGTCAAGCTATGGCGGGCGGTCAAGTGCCGGTCAAGCGGTGGGTGACGCCCGCATTGACCCGAGGTCCCAGCCGGGCTACCATTGCCGCTCGGTCGCCGCCCCCAGGCGGTCGGCGTACTTCGGGCGTTTCTCAGACGGTCACCGGACGGACTATTGGCATTGCTGCGCGGGCAAACGCAGACGGCGCTCGCCTTGGGCGCCCTGATGATGTGGGTCGTCGGCTGCCAGGGTCCCTTCCCGCAGTCCACGCTTGCTCCTACGGCGGACTTCGGCGCGCACATTGACGACCTGTTCCGGTGGATCTTCTGGTTTGCCGTGGCCGTGTTCGTGGTGGTGGAAGCGCTGCTGGTATATGTCTTGATTCGGTATCGGGCGCGGCCCGGCGCCCCCGAGCCCGAGCGGGTGCACGGAAATACGCTGCTGGAAATTGGCTGGACCATGGTTCCGGCCATCATCCTCATTCTCATCGCGGCTCCTACCATTCAGACCATCTTCCGCACGGACGGCACCCCCGCCGAGGGCGCGCTGGAAGTGGATGTCATCGGCCATCAATGGTGGTGGGAGTACCGGTATCCGGAGTTCGGCATCACCACCGCCAACGAACTGCATGTGCAGCAAGGTCGCCAGGTGAGTTTGCGGCTCACCTCGCAGGACGTCATCCACAGCTTCTGGGCCCCGCGTCTGGGCGGGAAGCGCGACGTGATTGCCGGACGCACCAATCGGTTGGCCTTCACACCGGACTCGGTGGGCGTGTTCCTGGGGCAGTGTGCCGAGTTCTGTGGCGAGTCGCACGCGAAGATGGGGCTGCGGGTGATGGTGGACGCCCCGGAGGATTTCGCCGCGTGGGTGGAACGCGAGCGATCAGCGCCCGCGCCGGCCGAATCGCTGAGCGCCCTGGCGCGCCAGGGCCTCGAGGCCTTTCGCCTGGTGCGGGAGCCGGCCAGCAATTCCTGCATTGCCTGCCATGCCGTGCAGGCCGTCTCGTTCGGGGTCCTGGGTCCCAACCTGAGTCACGTGGGCGGCCGCACCACCGTCGGCGCAGCGGCGTTGCCCAATACGCCCGCGGGCCTGGCGCAGTGGCTGCGTGATCCGGTGGCCGTCAAACCCGGCAGCAAGATGCCGCGGATCGGCCTCACGGAAGACGAGATCACCGCGCTGGTCGCCTACCTCCAGGGCTTGCGCTAGGATCGCCCCCCGCATGGCCACCGCCGTCGCTCACGAGGCCCCTGCGACCCGCTCCGTGCTCTGGAGCTGGATCACCACCACGGACCACAAGCGCATCGGGATCCTGTATGGGGTGACGGCCTTCGCCTTTTTCTTGCTCGGCGGGCTCGAGGCCCTGGTGATTCGGCTCCAGCTCGCGCGGTCCGAGAACGACCTGGTCAGCGCCGACATGTTCAACCAGCTGTTCACCATGCACGGCACGACCATGGTGTTCCTGGCGATCATGCCGCTCTCGGCCGCGTTTTTCAACTACATCGTCCCGCTCCAGATCGGCGCCCGGGACGTGGCCTTTCCGCGGCTGAACGCGTTCAGCTACTGGGTGTTCTTGTTCGGCGGCTTGATACTGAACTCCAGCTTCATCGCCGGGCCCCTCTTCGGCGCCGGGTCGCTCAGCGTGGCGCCCAACGCCGGATGGTTCGGCTACGCCAACTTGACCTCGCGGGCGTACTCGCCGGGAGCCAACATCGACTTCTGGGTGTTGGGACTCCAGATCCTCGGGGTGGCATCGCTCGCGGCCGGGTTCAATTTCATCGTCACTATCGTCAACCTCCGCGCCCCGGGCATGCGGCTGATGCGGTTGCCGGTGTTCACCTGGATGACCCTGGTGACCCAGTTCATCGTGGTCACGGCGTTCCCGGTGATCACCATCGCGCTGGTATTCCTGATGTTCGACCGGTTCTTCGGCACCAACTTCTATTCGGTCTCGGCGGGCGGTGATCTCCTGCTGTGGCAGCATCTGTTTTGGCTGTTCGGGCACCCGGAGGTCTACATCCTCATTCTGCCGGCCATGGGGATCGTCTCCGAGGTCCTCCCCACGTTCTCGCGCAAGCCGTTGTTTGGGTACGCGGTCGTGGTGTACTCGGGGCTGCTCATTGGCGTGATGGGATGGGGCGTGTGGAGCCACCACATGTTCTCGGTGGGCCTGGGCCCCATTCCGGATTCGGTGTTCGCCGCCACCACCATGTTGATCGCCATCCCCACCGGCGTGAAGATCTTCAATTGGCTCGCCACCATGTGGGGCGGCCAGCTGCGGTTCACCACCGCCATGCTTTTCGCCGTCGGGTTCATCGCCATGTTCATCATTGGTGGGCTGTCCGGCGTGATGCATGCCGCACCCCCGGCCGACCTCCAGCAGACCGATACCTACTTCGTCGTGGGGCACATCCACTACGTGCTGTTTGGCGGGGCCATCCAGGGCATTTTCGCCGGGATCTATTACTGGTGGCCCAAGGTGACCGGCCGTTTGATGAACGAGCGTCTGGGCCGAGTCCATTTCACGCTGAGCTTCATCGGCATGAATCTGGCGTTTTTCCCCATGCATTTCATCGGGCTGCTCGGCATGCCGCGGCGGGTTTACACCTACGGGCCCGAGCTCGGCCTGGACACGCTGAATCTGGTTTCGACCGTCGGGGCGCTGCTCATTGGCGTGTCCGTCCTGGTGTTCCTGGTCAACGCGTGGCGCACCCGACGGCACGGCGACATCGCGGGCAACGATCCCTGGGGTGCGGCCACGTTGGAGTGGACCATTCCCTCGCCGCCGCCGGCCTACAATTTCACGGTGATCCCGGAGGTGGTGAGCCGCCTGCCGCGATGGTCCCGTACCCAAATGAAGGCCATTCCGGACGTCCCGCCGGAGCCGGTACATGTGCCCGGGGGGTCCTATTGGCCCATCGTGGCCGCCGCTGGATTGGCGGGGATGGCCGTGGGAGCGCTGTTCCACACGTTGTGGGTGGTCCTGGCCGCGGCCGCCGTGCTGGTCGTGGCGATCTATGCCTGGGCGTTCGAGCCCTTCGAGGTCTGAGTGACGCACGCCCCCGCCCACGCGCATGCCACCAGCACGGGGCTCGACAACAAGAAGCTCGCGTTCTGGACGTTCATCGGGTCGGAGTGCCTGCTCTTCGGCTCCCTCATCTCCACCTATCTCATCTACAAAGGGCGGAGCGTCCGGGGACCAACGCCGCAGGAAATCCTCAATATCCCGCTCACCTCAGTGAGCACCTTCGATCTGCTGATGTCGAGCCTCGCGATGGTGCTGGCCCTGGCCGCGGTGACCCGTGGGGACCGGCTCTGGGCGCGTGTCTGGCTGGGGACCACGGCGCTGCTCGGCGCCCTCTTCTTGGGGTTCCAGGCATACGAATTCACCGCGTTCGTGCATGAGGGCCTCACTATCACGACCAACCTGTTCGGCTCGACCTTTTTCACGCTCACCGGGTTCCACGGGGGCCACGTGTTCGTGGGCGTGGTGTGGCTGCTCACCCTGCTGGTCCGGTCATTTCAGGGCAAACTGGGCCCGGACAAGACGATCAACGTCGAGATCGCGGGTCTCTACTGGCATTTCGTGGACGTGGTCTGGATCGTGATCTTCACGGTCGTGTACCTGATTCAATGACGCGGCGACTATGAGCGAACCACCTGCTGCCTCAGGGCACGGGCATCCCGGCACCGGCACGTACCTGGCCGTCGCGGCCGTCCTCACCATCATCACGGTGGTGGAGGTGGGGGTCTTCTACGTCCCCGCGTTCAAGGCGGTGCTGGTGCCGACGCTGCTGGTGCTCTCAACCACGAAGTTCGCTCTGGTGGTGATGTTCTACATGCATCTGAAATCGGATCACAAGCTCTTCACGCTGGTCTTCAGCTTGCCGCTGATGCTGGCGCTTGGCGTGGGAATCGCGCTGCTCTTGCTGTACGGGGCGTTTGTCCGAGGGTAAGACCGGCGAACGGTAGAATAGTTTGCCAGGGGTGCCCCGACCGCCTGTGACGGACCAAGCCCCCGCCTTTTCCTGGACCGCCTGGGATCTCCATCCCAGCACCGTCCTGGGTACGCTGGCTCTCGCCGGCCTCTACACCTGGTTGGGCGGGCCGGTGCGACGACGGGTAGGAGCGGCGCCTGTCACCCTTTGGCAGATGACCGCCTACGGGGGCGCGTTACTCGTCATCCTCGGCGCCCTGAACGGCCCGCTGCACCACCTGAGCGACGAGTACCTGTTCAGCGCCCATATGGTGCAGCACCTGCTCCTCACGCTGCTGGTGCCCCCGCTGTTTCTCTCGGGAGTCCCCGGCTGGATGGTGGAGCGGATCGTGGCCCCGGCTCCCCTGGGCGCCGTGGCGCGCGCGCTCACCCGGCCGCTGATCGCCTTCACCGTCCCCAACGCTGTGCTGGCGGCCTGGCATTTCCCGGGGCCCTATGGGGCCGCGATGGCCAACCACGACGTGCACATTGTGATGCACCTGACCATGATGGTCACGGCCGGAATGCTGTGGTGGCCGGTCCTCAGCCCCACGGAGAAGCTCCCGCGCCTGAGTCGGCCGGTGCAGCTGCTCTATTTGTTCGCCCTGGGCCTGCCGATGTCATTGATCGGCGCCATGATCACGCTGGCCGATCATCCCCTGTACCGGTTCTACGTGACGGCGCCCCGGCTCTGGGGCTTGGACCCCCTGGAAGACCAGCGGATCGGCGGCCTCATCATGTGGGTGCCGGGCATGTTGGTGTTCTGGACGGCGATGACGGTGGTGTGGTTCAAGTGGTCCCGTGATGAAGAATCCCGGTACGAAGAGCCGGGGCGGACCGAGATGTAGGGTGATCGGACTTGCAGGTCCGTCCCCCGGTACGTCGTGTCCGTCTCCGTCCGCCTCCGTATTACACCGGCTCGTCCACCCCCTGATCCATCGGCTCGCCCAGCGGATGGGCCTTCAGCTCCTCCCGGAGCTTGGGATGCATCTGCCACAAATAGTAGCCCATCCCGAAGGCGGCGATCGCGTTCCCGATGGCGACATTCCACCACGCCAGCGCGCCCAGCAACGGGCGGGCCATGGTGGCGACGATCACATAGAAGCCGAATTCGAAGATGGCGAAGCAGACGACCACAATGAACAGGGTGGCCGGAAACAGCTCGACCTCGTACGCCAGGATCGCGGCCAGGATGCCCACCACCACGAACGCCAGCACGTGGACCATGGTGTAGCCTACGATAGTCGGAAAGGCCACGTGCACCGCGCTCGGGTCGCGGAGCCCCCAGAACAGGGCTTCGCCTAGCATCGCGGGCGTGAAAAAGGGTCGGCCCGCGATGGCGTCCACCAGGAGGAACCAGAGTGCCACCCCCGTCGCGCCGATCAGGCCCGCGATAAATCCTTCCCGCAAGATGCGCTGGACGTCCATAGTCCGCCCCCGACTGGTATGGGTCCGTCAGGCCCTGATTCGCTGCCAATATACCGGCCGGCTCCGATTGCGCGAGACGGAACCACGGGCGGTGGGGACCGCCCGCCCCGCCGCGCGGTTATCATGTTCCGGGCAATCGGTCAGCGCAGGGTACGGTCTCCCGAAGGCTGGTAAGCGTACCGGACGGTGACGCATCCCGGCGCGGTGCCGTGACAGTAGTATCCCAGGAACTGGAGCTTGGCGTAGCGCTGCGCCGTGGTGCGCACCACATAGACACGGTTCAACGGGTGCAGGAGATGAGTGACGAAGCTGTAGCGATACCATCGGGCGATCGCGGCGTTGACCGTGTCGCGGCCGGTGTGCGTCGTCACATAGCCTCCGGCCGGCGCCTGGTGCACCTGCTCGAACGCCACTGGTCCGGCGTCCGCGATCGCGCCCGAGGCGATCACCTGGAATCTCCGGAACGCCAGATCCCACCCCGCCGTGTCGCCCGCGGGCAGCACGCCGCCGCGGCGGAAGCTCACAAAACGCCAGGCCGCGGGATCGCGGGCGTCGACCGTGACCGTGTCGAGAGTGAACGTCTCCGCGGTCGTGGCCGTCACGGTCGGAGACGGCTCGAACTCGGCGACCCGGCGGCGGGCCAGGGAGGCGGCCACCAGGGCGATGAGCACGGCGACGAACACCACAAATCCGCCAATCAGCAGGGCCGGAGCGCGCGACGCGGAGTGGGTCATGGTCGCGGGAGAGTAGAATGACCGGGACCGGCGGGTCAACGGTCGGCCCGAGCACCGGCTGGGCGCCCCGCTGGCCTGAGGCGCGAACCCGGAAGTTCCGGCAGGCAGCGTTCGTGTACCTGCACCTGGGACTGCTCTACGAAGGTGCGACCTTCGCCATGTGGCGGCGGGGCCTGCTGCCGGAAGGGCGGGGAGCGGGAGGCCTCTGGATGCTGATCGGCGCCGCCATCGTGGCGGCGGTGTTCTGGGGACTCTGGCGTTGGCAGAGCGTGTGGGTCGCCCGCGGCGTGTGGCTGATCGCCGCCCTCAGGATTCCTACGCTGATCGGCCACACGTTCTTTCCCGGGGTGGATCAGCGACTGCCGGCGGTATTCTACGGTACGGCGCTGCTGGTGGTGATGATCAACCTCTGGAGCTTGGCGCGGGCGGGGTGGGACCTGTGAGCTTCCGGACGTATTTCGACGTCGAGGGCCCGGACCGGTCCGATCTGGCCGCCCAGGTGGGAGCGCAGCGCCGGCGCGTGGCCGACCGGCTCAAGCACGTGCGTCACGTGGTGGCCGTGATGAGTGGGAAGGGTGGTGTGGGGAAGAGCTATCTCACCGCCGGCCTCGCGCTGGCGGCGGCCCAGCGGCTGGCCGGAGGGGTCGGCGTGGTGGACGCCGATCTGCGGAGTCCAACGGTGGCCCGGCTCCTCGACGCGCAGGGATCGCTGGCCGTGGGCCCGGATGGCGCGCACCCGGTCACGGGCGCGGGCGGCGTGCGCGTGGTGTCGACCGAGTTCCTGCTCGATGAGGCGAGCCCCCTTCGCTGGAAGGAACCGGGCCACGAACGCTTCGTGTGGCGTGGGGCGCTAGAGGCCGGCATGTTGCGTGAGTTCTTGAGCGATGTGTCTTGGGGAACCCTGGACTTGCTGCTGATCGATCTGCCGCCCGGCGCCGACGGGGTGGTGGATCTGGTGGACCTGGTGCCGGGGCTCACCGGCGCCCTGGCGGTCACCATTCCTACCGAGGAATCGGGCCGGTCGGTGCGCCGCGCGCTGCACGCCGCCGCGGGGGCGGGCATTCGGCTCCTGGGGGTGGTCGAAAACTTCAGCGGGCGCCGATGCGACTCCTGCGGCGCCGTCGGCCCGCTGTTCCCCGGAGATGCCGGCGATGGGCTGGCGCGGGAGTTCGGCGTGCCGTTGTTGGGCCGGATTCCGTTCTCGGGCAGTGTTCTGGCGTGTCCCGACGACGTCGTCGAAGCGGTGTTGGCGCGACTGCCGTGAAGTTCCTGTGCGTTGACTGTGACCGGCAGATGGAGTTCGCCGAGCGGCAGGAGCCGGGGGATGGCACGTTCGCCGCGAGCTTCACCTGCCCGGCCTGCCGTCGCCGAATCGCGCTGCTCGCCAACCCCATGGAGACCCAGATGGTTCGTTCCCTGGGCGTCCAGATCGGTGGCAAGACGCTCGACGACGAGCCGATGGAGCTGGTGCGGGGCGCGGTGGTGGGCCGCGCCGACGCGTTCACCAGCGCGCCGGGACACGTCCGCTGGTCGGCAGAGGCCGCGGCGCGGCTCGAGCGCGTGCCGAGCTTCGTCCGGGGCATGGTGAAGAAGATCTATGCGGACTACGCCGCGGAGCGGGCCATTGCGGAGATCACCCCCGCCGTCATGGATCAGGCGCGGACCGAGCTCGGCCTCGAGGGGATGTAGTGTCGGAGTTTGACGAGCGCGTCGTGGGCGGGTTACGGGTCCGCATCGACCGGACCCTCTGTGTGGGGTTCGAGAACTGTATCACCGGCGCCGAGCAGGCCTTTGTCCTCGCGGATGACGGTATCGTGGCGTTTGTGAACCCGGAGCTGGTGGCGCGCGAGCAGCTCCTGGAAGCCTGCGACGCGTGCCCGGTGGATGCCCTCACCGTGTGGGACGAAGCGGGGCGGCAAATTGTCCCTTGACAGCCCACCGTCTCCCGTCCACTTTCGCCCCGTTACCGGTCCCGCCGCTCGCTTCACGACGTCGCGGCGTGAAGTCGATGGTCCAGGGGTGGTGCGGGCGGCTCGCGCCCGGTACGCTATCAGCAGTACCACACAAGGAACGCGCCGTTTACGTTGGGTGATGCAGCCACCCTGACGGGGAGGGCCGCTGTGTACCGGGAAGTTTTTGTGCCTGTGGACAACTCGGCGCCGTCCGACTGGGCCGTGGACCGGGCCATCGAGTTGTGCCAGCGGAGCGGCGGCCGGATCACCGGCAATCATGTCTACGCCGCCCGGCTCCACGATGTCCGTTTCCGCCAGCTTGAGACCGGCCTGCCCGCGCAATTCCAGACCCCAGAAGAGATCAAGAAGCAGCGCAAGATCCACGATAAGCTGATCGAAAAGGGCTTACAGCTCATTGCGGACAGCTTCCTGGAGAGCCTGGCCACCCGGTGTGCCCGGGCGAACGTGCCGCTCACCCGTCAGCTGCTGGAGGGGATCAACTACGAGGAAATCGTCAAGGAGGTTAACCGGGGCGCCGGGCGGCTTCCCGGGCTCATCGGGTTCGATCCCAACCGGGCCGCGACGTACGATGGCGGCACGCGCGTGCGCAGTGACGTGCGGGTGGGCGAAAACGGCCGCCTGGTAGCGGAAGAAGAGGACCAGGCGGCCAAGCTCGCGGGGGAATCCGGCCGGCGGTACGACGTGGTGGCCATGGGCGCCCACGGCTTGGGACGCCAGCCCTACTCGCAGCTCGGCGGCGTGGCCGCGCGGTCCCTGCGCGGCATTGCCAAAGATGCCCTGATCGTCCGCGACGACCGTCCCCTCCAGGGGGGACGCTTCCTGGTGTGCGTGGACGGCTCCTCCTACAGCTACCGCGGCATGCTCCAGGCGCTGGAGCTGGCGCAGGTCTTCGGCGGATCGCTCTTCGTGTGCAGCGCTTTCGACGTGGAATACCACCACGTCGTGTTCCGGAACATCAAGGATGTCCTGACGGTCCAGGCGCAGAAGGTGTTCAAGTTCGAGGAGCAGGAGGAGCTGCACAACAACATCATTGACAAGGGCCTGCTGAAGCTGTGCCAGGCCAACATCAAGCGGGCCCAGGTGATGGCCCAGCGATTCCCCGACGTCCCACTCAAGACCCAGATCCTCATCGGTAAGCCGTTTCAAGTCGTTCTCCAATGGGCGGAAGAGATCCAGCCCTCGCTGCTGGTCATCGCGCGTCACGGCGCCCATCGGATTGAGGGCACGGAGCTGGGCTCGCAGGCGGAGAACCTGGTGCGGCTGGCACCCTGTACCACGCTGCTCGTGGGTACCGAGGGCGTGAAGCCCGATGACATCCCGTGGATCGAGGAAGACGGGGTGACGGGGCTGCCCTGGGCGCCGGAAGCAGAGGTGCGCATTCTCCGCGTGCCGCCGTTCGCGCAGGGCATCGCGCGGCGGGCGGTGGAGGAGTACGTCCTGGAGCACACGGAGAATCAGGGGACCACCGTCACCAACAGGTGGCTGGATGAGGCCATCACCAAGCTCCTGCCCACGCACATGCAGCTCATCATGGGCATCGGGAACGCGGAGGAGATCGCGCTCGCCGAGGTCAAGGCCCAGGAGCAGATGCGGGCCACGCGGGTTCAGGGACGTGATGCCGACCCGGAGCCAGCCACGGCTGAAGTCGAGGTCAAATGCCCCTACACCGGGGCGGTGACCCGGCGCGCGCGGGTGGTGACGGATCCGATCGCCTGGACCGAGGAATCCTGGGAGCGGCTCCAGCTCGTCCCCCTCATTGCCCGGCCGTTGGCGCGGAACACCGTGGAGCGGTTCGCGCGGAAACGGGACATCTGGCGCGTGACCACCCAGGTCATGGACGAGAACAAGCAGGCCATGATCGAGGCCGACGAGTTCGACGCCGAGACCATGATGGTGATGTTCACCGAGCTGCGGGCCAAGCAGATCCGCGCCGAGGCCGAGGGCGGGACGGGGGCGCTCTCCCCGGAAATGAAGCGGTTCATCGAGGAAGCCAAGGCTGCGGGCATCACGCGCTGTCCCATCCGTGACATTGAACAGCAGATGGCTCAGTGCCCGGTGGATTTCAAAACGACGACGCCGGAAGAGGCCAAGGCAGCCGTGGCGCGCCTGCTGGAAAAGGAGGAGACGGCGTGACGCCGGAGGGCCCAGCCTCGTTGCTGGTCGCCGATGTCCCGGCGCGGTCCGAGACCTCGGCGACCTACGTCCCGCACGTGGTGGCGTGGAACCTGACGCGGCGATGCAACCTGGAATGCGCCCACTGCTACATCGCCGCGGGCCCTGACGAGACCGCGGCCGACGAGCTCACCACCGACGAGTGCCTGCGGATCGCGGACGAAATCCTGGCACTCAATCCGGCGCCGCTGTTCATTCTTTCGGGCGGGGAACCGTTGTTGCGTCCCGACCTCGCGGTGCTCGCGGGCCACGCCTCCCGCCGGGGCGCCACCGTGGTGGTCGGTACCAACGGGACCTTGCTCACCTCGGATCGGATCCTGAAGCTCCGGGACGCGGGTGTCACCGGATTCGCGGTGAGTGTGGATTCCCTGGAGCCGCGGAACCACGACAACTTCCGCCACGGGAGCGGCGCCCTCGCCGCCACCACGGAAGCGCTGGAGCGGCTCCGGCGACACCGCCTGGACTTCGTGATCCAAACTGCGGTGACGCGGGGCAACCGGGACGAGTTGGGCCGGCTGGTCGCCTGGGCCGCGGAGCAGGGCGCGGTGTGCTTCAACGCGTACTTCCTGGTGCCCACCGGCCGCGGAGCACGGCTGTCCGATGTGTCCCCGGGAGAGTACGAGGCGGTGTTGGCCGAGCTGGTGGTGCTGCACCGCGAGTACCTGGGCCGCATGATGGTGCGCGCCAAGTGCGCGCCCCACTTCATGCGGCACGTGCACGCCGCCGCGCAGGACTCACCCCTCCTCAACTACGAAACCCGCTGCCCGTGCGGCGTGCAGTATTGCCGGATCACGCCGGACGGGAAGCTGACGCCGTGCCCCTACTTGCCGTCCGTCGCGGGCGATCTGCGCCGCGAGTCGTTCGAGGCCGTCTGGAACGGCGCCGCGCTGTTTCAATCGTTGCGTGCGGGATCGCTGGGAGGGCGGTGTGGTCGCTGCGAGTATCGGCGGGTGTGCGGCGGCTGCCGGGCGCGCGCCTTCGCTCACACGGGTGACCTGTTGGCTGAAGATCCCTCCTGCACCTATGAGCCCGTGGGCGGCCCGGTGCTGGCGCCGGCGTCACCCGTCACGTACGGCGCGCCTGCGGCGCCGCGCCTGGCCTGGTCGCCGGCCGCCGAAGAACGCCTGCGGCGCATCCCCTCGTTTGTGCGGGGGGTGGTGGTGCACCGGCTGGAGGAGTACGCCCGGCGCCACGGACGGGAGGAAGTGACCGTCGAGCTCATGCAGGAGGTTCGCCGGTCCATGCCGGTGGATTTCTCCAAGCGACTCCCCTTCTTCACGCGCGATGACTGAGCTGCCCCTGCTGCTCCAGGCCGCTGCGGACACCGCCGGCGCCTACGGCCGCTTCCCGGTCATCGGGGCGCGGGCGGCCGTCTGGGTCGCGGCGGAAGTGCACCTCATGTTCGCGGCGTTCGTGCTGGGCGTCCCCATGTTCGCGGTCATTACGGAATTGATCGGCATCGTGGGCAAGGACGGCAAGTATGACCGATTGTCCAAGGAGTTCACCCGCCTGTTGGTGTTTGCCTACAGCGCCACCGCGCTGTGGGGCGCCATGCTGGTGTTCCTCCTCACCACGCTGTACCCCAGGTTCTGGACCCACATGGCCCAGATCTTCGGGCTGTCCATGTGGATCTACGTGAGCTTGTTCTTCATCGAATCTTTCACGCTGTACCTGTACTACTACGGGTGGGATCGGTGGAAGGCGGGGCGCGCCAAGTGGGGTCACTGGGGCCTTGGCCTGCTGCTCAACGTCTGGGGCACCATCGTGATGTTCATCGCCAACGGCTGGCTCACCTACATGATGTCGCCGCCCGCCAACGTCACCCCTGAGACCCTGCCGGCGGAAGTGGAGTTGTGGAATGCGCTCGCCAACGCCACCTGGATGCCCATCAACATCCACCGTTTGATCGCCAACGCCGTCTTTGGTGGGTCCATCGTGGCGGCGTACGCGGGGTACCGGTTCCTGGCCGCCAAGACCGACGAGGAGCGGGCGCACTACGACTGGATGGGCTACGTCGGCAATTTCATCGCCATCTCCACCTTCATCGTGCTGCCGTTTGCCGGCTACTGGCTGGGCCGCGAGATCTACGCCTACAACCAGTCCATGGGTATCACCATGATGGGCGGGTTCATGAGCTGGCTGTGGATCATTCAGGCGGTGCTCATCGGCGTGCTGTTTCTGGCGGCCAACTACTACCTGTGGCTCGGGATGCAGCGCATTCCCGGTGCCGAGCGCTACATGCCCTACACCAAGTGGCTGCTCCTGATCCTCGTCATCTGCTGGGTGGTGTGGGCCACGCCGCACACCATGATCGCCACCCGCGAAGAGCAGGCGGCCATGGGCGGTCAGTACCATCCGCTGCTCGACGTCCTGGGGGTCATGAGCGCCAAGAACACAGCCGTGAACATCATGATCCTGACGACGTTCCTGTCCTTCTTGCTGTACCGCCGAGCCAACAAGCACCCCGTCGTGGCCTGGGCTTCGTCGGGCACAACGATCCAGGGCGCCATGTTCGCGCTGGCCGCCGGCGCGGTGCTGTTCTACGGCGTGTACGGGTATTTTGTGGACGACGTGGTCCGGATCGGCTTCAGCGTCTACCAGGTGCTGGCCGTACTGGTGTGTATCGTCGGCGTCACGGTGATCGACATCGCCCTGCTCCGGGGGGCCGAGTCGCGCGGCGAGATCCGTTGGGGCCACATGCCCGAGCGCTCCCAGTATGCCCTCTTCGTCCTGGCCGTGACGTTCACCTGGCTCATGGGTCTGATGGGATTCGCGCGGAGCGGCATTCGCCAGCACTGGCACGTCTGGGAAGTTCTGCGCGACACCAGCCCCTTTGCCGCCACCCCGGCGCTGGGCTACGCCGCGAACATGATCAGCGCGTGCGTGCTCATCTTTCTGGCTCTGGTGGCGTTCATCTTCTGGCTGGGCGGGCTGGCGGAACATGCCATGACCAAGCACCAGTCGGCGGAGGGCTGAGCGGTCATGTGGCGGACCAACCTCAAGATCTTGAGCCTGGGCGTCGCCGTGATCGGATTCTATACCATGGTTGCTCACATCATCCCGCAGCTTCAGTCTGAGGTGCCCGCGGCCGTCTCGCTGGACGCCAACGCCAGTCCCGAAGAGCTGGCGGCGGCCGGCGAGCAGATCTACAACCAGATCTGTACCGCCTGTCACGGCCTGGGCACCCGCGCTCCCAACCTGGTCGCCGATCACGCGGGCCTGGGGCCTATTGGTTCCCGGTGCGGGGCCGCCCGTGGAGAGGCCTGCAAGGAGTACCTGCATCAGTCGCTGGTGGCCCCGGGCGACTCGATTGTACCCACCTTCCAGAACATCATGCCCGTCATGACCACGCAGATGGGCGGTGACCAGATCTGGGCGGTGGTGGCGTTCCTTCAGTCGCAGGGCGGGGAAGTGACGGTGACTGCGGCGGACCTGGAGGGCGCGGCCGCGACCGGTGCCGCGCCTCCGGCGCCGGCCCCTGCCACCGCGGCCTCGACCACCCTGGACCCGCTGGCGCTCCTCCAGCAGAACGCGTGTCTGGGCTGTCACGCCATGGACGGCGCGGGGCCACCCCTGGGGCCGTCCTTCGACGGGATCGGGGGGCGGGTGACGGCCGACCGGATCCGGCGGGGCATTCTGTTCCCCAACGCGGACACGGCGCAGGGGTTCGCCCAGTTCGCGGGGATGATGCCGCCAACCTTCGGGACGCAGCTGAGCGGGGCGCAGCTCGAGGCCATCGTCCAATTCCTGGCGGGGCGCAAGTGAGTCCGCGGGTCCGGGAGACGTTGGGCCACCCGTTCTGGCAGGCTCTGCTCATTCTGGTGGCCGCCTACTTGATTGTCGCGGTGGCAATCCCGGCGGTCCCGCAGTCCGTGGTCATCCAGTACATGCTCTCAGCCCTGGTCGGCGTGCTGATTTACGTGAGCGAGAACGAGGAACGATGGGCGCGGTTCAAGGAGCCGATCAACCGGACCATCGTCGAGCCCGATCGGCGCCGGGTGCGGGGCGCCATGCTGGTCCTGCTCCCCGCACTGGTCGGCGTGGTGACCTACCGGCAGGTGCGGCCCACGGTGTCGGCGCCGGCGGCCCTCCGGTCGGTCCACCCCGCCTCGCCGGTCCGTATCACGTTCCGCGGGAAAGTGATGGAGCTCGCGACCCTGGAGAATCCGCTCCGCCAGACCGGCGACCTCCCGGCCCACTACGCGGCGGGCAAACAGGTGTACTATCGGAACTGCCTGCCGTGCCACGGCGACCTCCTGGATGGCCGGGGCCACTTCGCGCACGGGTTCAATCCCACTCCGCTACCGTTCGACGGCAGCACCATCGCGCAGCTGCGCGAGAGCTTTGTGTTTTGGCGCATCGCCAAAGGTGGCCCGGGCCTGCCCAAAGAAGGCGGGCCCGCCAACTCCGCCATGCCGGTGTGGGAGGATTTCCTGACCGAGGAAGAGATCTGGCAGGTGATCATCTTCTTGTATGAACAGACTGGACTCAACCCCCGACGCCTGGGCGCGGGCGGCGCGGGCGGCGAAGGCGGGGAGCATGACTAGGGCGGTTGGAGCCTGGATCGGGCTGCTCCTCATTGCCCCAGCGGCGATCCCCCTAACCGCCCAGGAAGGGCAGGGGGTGAGGGGGAAGGCGGTCTACGACAAGTGGTGCATGGAGTGCCATGGTGAGACCGGGGCGGGGGACGGCTCAGCGGCGGCCTTCATGCTGCCCCGGCCCAGAGATTTCACCCGCGCGTCCTACCAAATCCGCACCACCGCCAGCGGCGAGCTGCCCACCGACGCCGACATTCGGCGCATCATTGACCAGGGCATGCCGGGCACCGCGATGCCCGCCTGGGCTGGGAAGTTGAGCGCCACCGAGCGCGGCGACCTGGTGAGCTACCTCAAGTCGCTGTCCACCTTCTTTGATGGCGATCCACCCACGCCGATTGCCGTCGGACGGCCGCCCGGCGAGAACGCGGACGGCCTGGCCGAGGGCCAGGCCACCTATGAGAAACTCGAGTGCTTCAAGTGCCACGGGCAGGCCGGCCGGGGCGACGGGCAGTCCGCGCCGACCCTGCGCGATGACTGGGATTTCCCCATTCGCGCCGCCGACCTCACGGAGAGTTGGCGCTTCAACGGCGGAGCGACGGTGCAAGACATCTATCTGCGTCTCCGCACGGGCCTCGACGGCACGCCCATGCCGTCCTTCAGCGACGTCATAGATGCGGGCGTCATCACCGACGAACAATTGTGGCGCGTGGCACAGTATGTCCACAGTTTGTCGCCCGGGCAGGCGCCCCGCCCCCAGGAAGTGGTGCGGGCCCATCTTGTCCGGGGCGCCCTGCCCGGGGGCCCGGGCGACGCACTCTGGTCCGGCGTCGAACGGTATTACGTTCCCCTGGTGGGGCAAATCATCAAGCAGCCCCGGTGGTTCACGCCGGCGGTGGAAGGTCTGTGGGTGCAGGCGGTCCATGACGGTACTACCCTCGCTATGCGTGTGACCTGGGGTGACCGGTCCGCCAGTCCTGATGCGGCGTGGGATGAATGGCTGGCCGCCATGGCGGCCACCGCGACGGACGTGGACGGGTCGCCGACGGCGCAAGGGCCGGACCGGCTCACGGTCCAATTCCCCGCCCAGCTCTCGGCCGACCTGGAACGGCCTTATTTTCTGGGCGGAGACCGCCAGCGGCCGGTGCACCTCTGGCGCTGGACCAGCGCGCCGGACCGGCTGGAGGAGGGGAATGGCGCGGCCTTTGGACAGTTGACGCCGCGGGACGGCGCCCAGGTCACCCATCTGGCCCGGTACGACCAGGGAGCCTGGCAGGTTCAGTTCACCCGGGCCTTAGCATCCACCGATTCGAGCCAGGCGCCGAGTTTTCCACCCGGGGTCGTCGTTCCGATGGCGTTCTTTGCCGCCGACGGGTCCCACGGAGAAACGGACGCCCGGGGTTCCATCAGTGCGTGGTATGGGGTCTATTTCGACGTGCCGACGCCGCCGACGGTCTTCATCGCCCCGGTCGTGGCCACGATGTTGACCGCCGGCCTGGGAGTCTTGGTCATCTGGCGCGCGCAGCGGCGGGAGCCGCGGCGCGGCGCCCCCAATTAGGAGGGTGTTGCCATGAAGCAGCTGGTGCTGTCTGCACTCGTATTGGTCACGGCGGCCGCGCTCGGCCCCTTGGCCAAGGACCGTCCCGCCGGGAATGTGACGGGGACTGTGAAGTTCACCGGCACGCCCCCGGCCAATCCCAAGATCGACATGAGCGAGGAGGCGGCGTGCGCCGGGAGCAGCACGACCGATCCGGTGGTCACCGTCACCGGTGGCAACCTGGCCAATGTCCTGGTCTACGTGAAGGGCGGGTTGCCGGCCGGTCAGGCGGCAACCGCGCCGACCACGCCCACGGTGCTGGACCAGAGCGGGTGTCTCTATCACCCCCGCACCCTGGCCGTCATGGTGAAGCAGCCGCTGGAGATCCGCAACAGCGACGCCGTGCTGCACAACATCAAGGCGGTTCCCAAGAAGAACCGTGGCTTCAACATCAGCCAGCCCGTCAAGGGGATGAAGACCACGCGTTCCTTCACCGCGGCCGAGCTGGCGATCCCGCTCCAGTGCAGCGTGCACGGCTGGATGCACGCCAATTTGGCCGTGCTGGACCATCCCTACTTCGCGGTCACGGGGGCGGACGGCTCGTTCACCCTTGCCGGGTTGCCCGCGGGCACCTACGAAGTCGAGGCCTGGCATGAGAAGCTCGGGACGCAGACCATGAGTGTGACGGTTCCTGCGGCGGGCGCGGCGAGCGCCAACTTCACCTTCAGCGCCAAGTAGGGGCCCCTCTCATGGATTGGATGCTTCCTCCGGCGTTCTCCACCTTTGCGCCGGGCATTGACCGGATCTACTACGTGATCCTGGTGCTGACCGCGGTGGCGTTCGTCATCGTCGAAGCGGGGTTGCTGTGGTTCGCCATTCAGTATCGGGCGCGGCCCGGTCGCAAGGCGCACTACACCCACGGCAACGTCACCGCCGAGATCGTCTGGACCGCCGTGCCCGCGGTGACGGTCGTGATCCTGGGCATCATGAGCGCTCCGGTGTGGAATCGGATCAAGGGGCGGGACAGCGTCCCGCCGGACGCCGTCCCGGTGGGGGTTCGCGGCCAGCAGTTCGAGTGGCAGGTGACCTACCCCGGGGCCGACGGCCAGCTGGGCTCGGACGACGATTTCACCGTGCGCAATCAGCTGCACGTGGTGGTCAACCGGCCCACGGTGGTGCGGCTGACCGCGGAGGACGTCATTCATTCGTTCTTCGTGCCGGCCTTCCGATTGAAGCAGGACGCGGTCCCGGGCATGGAGATCAACGTGTGGTTCGAGCCGACGCAGACCGGCCGGTACGAGCTGGCGTGCGCCGAGCTCTGCGGACTCGGGCACTATCGGATGCGGGCCTTCGTGGACGTCCATACGGAAGAGGACTACCAGCGCTGGCTCGCCGAACAGACCTCTAACGCCGCCCAGTGAGGTAAGGGAGCCGATGGCGACGACTGCTGCACCTTTCGATCAGGCCACCCACCACGCGCACGTGGACGATCGGTCGTTCCTGCGGAAGTACCTGTTCTCGACCGATCACAAGATCATCGGGATCCAGTTCCTGCTGATGAGCCTGCTGTTCCTGGCGCTCGGCGGGACGCTGGCCATGGTGATGCGCTGGCAGCTGGGGTACCCGGGGCAGGCCATGCCGGGCGGCGGTATCCTGCCGGAGACCATGGCCCCGGGCGGGATTCTGCTGCCGGAGTTCTACATCGCCCTGGTGACCATGCACGGCACGTTCATGGTGTTCTTCGCCATCATGCCGCTGCTGGTGGGCGTGTTCGCCAACTTCCTGATCCCGCTCAAGATCGGCGCCCCGGACATGGCGTTCCCCCGGATCAACATGGCGTCCTTCTGGATCGCCGTGCCGGCCGGCATCCTCATGCTCGCGGGGTTCTTCGTGGAGGGAGGGCACGCCGGCGCGGGGTGGACCGCGTACGCGCCGCTCAGCGCCCTGCCGGAGATGACCGGCGTGTCCTGGGGCCAACAGCTCTGGTGCCTCAGCCTGGTCATCCTCGGCCTGTCGTCCATTCTGGGCTCGATGAACTACATCGCCACGATCATCAACATGCGGGCGCCGGGGATGACGTGGTTCCGCCTGCCGCTCAGCATCTGGGCGCTCTTCATCACGTCCATCCTGGTGCTGCTGGCCATTCCGATCTTGTCGGGCGCCGCCATCATGCTGCTGTTCGACCAGGTGATCGGCACCCACTTCTTCCTGCCGGCGGAGGGCGGGCAGCCGCTCCTGTGGCAGCACCTGTTCTGGTTCTTCGGGCATCCGGAGGTGTACATCCTGATTCTGCCGGCCATGGGGTTCGTCTCGGACATCATCGCCAACGGGTCGCGCAAGCCCATCTTCGGGTATCACTCGATGGTGTTCGCCATCATCGGTATTGGATTCCTGGGATGGGTGGTCTGGGGCCATCACATGTTCCAGAGCGGCATGAATCCCACGCTGGGCATGACGTTCATGATCTCCACCATGTTCATCGCCGTGCCCTCGGCCATCAAGACGTTCAACTGGATGGGCACCATGTGGCGCGGAAGTATTCAGTTCCACGTGCCCATGCTCCACGCCATCGCGTTCGTCGCGATGTTCGTCATCGGGGGCCTCTCGGGCGTGTTCATGGCGGCCACCCCCGTGGACATCTACATCCACGACACCTATTTCATCGTGGCCCACATTCACTACGTGCTGTTCGGGGGGAGCCTGTTCGCGCTCTTCGGCGCCATCACCTTCTGGTACCCCAAGATGTTCGGCCGGCTGATGAACCCGTTCTGGGGTAAGGTGCACTTTGCGCTGACGTTCGTGTTCTACAACCTGGTCTTTTGGCCCATGCACGAACTCGGCCTGAAGGGCCACATGCGGCGCATTTACGACCCGAGCCAGTACGAGTTTCTCCAGCCGCTCCAACCGATGAACACGTTCATTACCGTTTCCGCGTTCCTGCTGTTCGCCGTCCAGATCATTTTCGCGCTCAACTTCATCCTGAGCTGGTTCTTCGGTGCCAAAGCGGGACGCAATCCGTGGAACGACACCGGGCTGGAGTGGTCCACGCCGTCTCCGGCGCCGCACGGCAACTTCGAGCGGACGCCGACCGTGTACCATGCCCCGTATGAATTCAGTCACCCGCAGGTGACGGAGGACTTCTTGCCGCAGGATCGCCAACTCGAAGGCCAGAGCCGGCCGGCTGCCGCGCCGGCGGGCCACTGAAGGGAGCGCGTGTGACGCACGCAGAGACCGGCGTGATGCTGCCCCCGGTGGAGGCCGAGTCCGGGTCCGGCGTCTACAACGAAAAACTGGGGATGTGGGTCTTCCTGGCGTCCGAAGTGATGTTCTTCACGGCGCTGATCGGGTCCTACATCATTTTGCGGTTTGGGAACCCGTTGCAGTGGGCCGCGCCCGGACAGATCCTCAACGTTCCCATCACCGCGATCAATACCTTCCTGCTCATTTGCAGCTCGGTGACCATGGTCAAGGCCTTCGCGGCGGCCCAGGACGACGACCAGCAATGGCTGCGCACCTGGCTGCTCGCGACGACGCTCATCGGGGCCACGTTCGTGGGCGTGCAAGTGTACGAGTATCTCCAGCTCGCCCATCACGGATTCCTGCCGAGTGGCTACCGGGAAGGCCACGAGCTGGCCGAGGCGGCCGCTCAAGGTGGGGCATACAAGGGCGGGCCGGCGCTCCCGGCTTCGATCGCGCTGTACGGGGCCACGTTCTTCACCATGACGGGGTTCCATGGGTTCCACGTGACCATGGGCGTGATCTGCCTGAGTTTTGTGACCTGGAAGGCGTTCCAGGGCCGGTATTCGGCCACGGATCACCGGGGTGTTGAAGTGATCGGACTCTACTGGCACTTCGTGGACCTGGTGTGGATCATCCTGTTCACCATCGTCTACCTCATCTGAGGCCTCAAGACCATGGCTGAAGCCAAGCGGCACCATCCGAACTACATCGGCATTTTCATCATGCTGGCGGTCCTGACCGCCGCCGAGCTGGGTGTGGCGTTCGTTTCCGCGTTCTCCCGGAATGTGCTGCTCCTGATCCTCATCGTGCTGGCGGTGTGGAAGGCGTTGCTGGTGGCGTTGTACTTCATGCATCTCCGCTTCGAGACCAACCGGGTGCGTATCCTCGCCATTGCGCCGCTCCCACTGGCGGTGATCATGGTGGTTGCCGTCATCACGGAGTACGTGTGGTGAGGACGGGAGGCGTCATATGATTCCCTTTCACCGACTGCTGATCGGCACGGCGATCCTGTTCTTCGCGGGGTTTGCCGTGTGGGCCCTGTTGTGGTTCCGCGCCAACGGCCAGGCGGCTGTCTTGGTCCTGGGCGTGGCTTCGGCGCTGGTGGCTGCGGCGTTCGGCTACTACCTGAAGAACCTCCGGCGCTTCCTGGGCCGATGAATCACCACGCGGCCGAAGCAGCCATGTTTTGGGTGGGTGCGCTGTTGGTGGCGGCGCCCATCGTTTTTGCCGGGACCATTCTGGCCGTATGGTGGCACGGACGACGGCGCGCACGTCGAGCCCAGGCCGCCCTGGAACCCTCGAGCGCGCCGCCCGCGTGACGGCGACCGAGCCGCGGCCCGCGGTGGGAGCAACCGTCGGCACCAGCGAGCTCGAGCGGCTGGTGCGGCAAGTGCAGGTCGCCGGCGGGGTAGCGACGTGGCTGGGGCCGGACGGCGCGCGGGCCATGCCCGTGCGGGAGCTGCCGGAGCCGTTCGTGTCCTGGCAGCTGGCCTACAAGCGCCAGATCTACGACCAGATCGAGCGCGACGAGTACGTCCGGTTCAACGCGGGCCATTTGCCGGTGGTGGGCACGTGGACGGACGGTGGCTCCGTTCCCAACCTGGCCAACAAGGGTGTCGGCTTCACGCCCAAGGATGAGCACCTCGACCATTATCTCCAGTTGGTGGAGACGGCGGTGGAGCAGATCCAGCAGTTGCCGCCGCATGCGGTGGATGACACGCGCGCCCTCCGGATCGGGACTGCCCGGGAGTTCTACGCACACCCCGAGCACATTGATTGGCGCCGGCTGGGCCTGCTGGAGATCTTCGAGGGCGATACCTACCGCAACCTGAGCCGCCATCCCTTTGCCTCCGTCTTGTGGACCGGCGACTCCCCCGTGTTCGTGAGCTTCCAGGTGGACTGCGTGGTCGAAATCATCACCCCCGAGAGTCCGCGGTACCGGTTCTCCTGGGCCATGCGCCGGCTTTTCGAATACGAGCCCTTCCACGTGGTCCAGACCATGTTTCCGTATGCCTACACGTTCTGGGTGTACGACTGCCACGATAAGACGCCCAAGCGACGTTACAAGTGACCCCCAGCGCTCAGGCGACCGGCTGGCGGCCGGTCCGCCGGAGCGATCTGCAGGATCTCCTGACGCGGATCGGCGCCGGTCTCCGGCATGGGACCCGTGTGTTCCTGGTGGGACCAACCAGCCAGCTCTACGAGGGATGGATTGCCGAGAGCAACGGGCTGCACCTCGCTGCGTCCCCGCCGGATCGTTCCGCGCTGGAGCGCGCGCTGGATAGGCCCACGGGCAGCTCCCCCCGGATCGTGCTGGAGTCGCCGGGCGATGTGATTCCGCTGCCCGACGGACACGAAAGCCGGGCTCGTCCCGTGACGGCCCGCGATGCGCCCGCCTCGGGCCTCCGCCTTCTTCACTTCGATCCTTACAGCGTGTCGTTCCGGCTGATCGCCCGGGGCGACGAAGACGACTACCGGGTGGTGCTGGCCTATCTACGACACGGGTGGATCACGGTGGACGGGATGCGCGACCTGCTTGAGGGGATTCTCCACCGATTCACCGACCAGACCATTCAACAGGACCCCGCGGAGTTCCGGCGGAAGTACAAGGGCTTGTTGCAGATGTGGCGCGCTGAAGGGCAGGGAGGGCTCATGCCCGTCGCCTCGACAACGTCAGCGCAATCGCCACCGTCGCCAGCCCCAACGCAAACGCCGCGAGCGCGAATCCGGCGGCCGGGGACACGACCGTAATGGCCAGCACGCGCACCGTGGGTGGCGCCCCCGCCCCGCCGGCCGCCCACTCCAGGGACGAGCCGTTCAGCCGCGTGATGCGGACCGGGAAGACCAGGTCCCCGGAGCGAAGATCCGGAGCCACGCGCACCAGGAACGGAAACTCCCGGAACTCGCCCCGCTCGATGCGCCCCTGTCCCCATTCGATGGTCTGCGACGTCGAGTCGGTTGCGGCGGTGTAGCGAGCGGTCCAGCCCGTCGGGGCATCCACGCCCAGCATGCGAACGCCGTCAGGCAGCCGGATCGTCACGGACACGATCGGTGTGTCGTTGGGATTAGCCGCCCGCACGGCAAACCGCTCCCAGGCAGCCGGCGTGGTCGTGGGTGGCGCCAGCATCACCTGCCCTCCGGCCGTGCGAATGACAACGAGGGAGGCCGCGAGCAGCCACGCGACGGTGCGGTGAGCCATCGGTTCCCTCGGTTCGGGTCGGCCCAACGATAGCGCAATGTCCCCCGAAGCGCCGGTGGCACCCGGCGGGCATCCCTTGACCGTAGCGCGACTGGTGCGCAACCTCCCTGGTACCCGAGAGTCCCGCGAAGGGGTTGGGCGTGGATAACTCCGGTCTGGTGGTTGCTGTGCTCATGGCTACCGTGCTGCTCCGGGTGGTGCTGGTGCTTGGCGCTGTCTGGTGGCTGATTCCCCGGCGTGCGCATTGTCCTCACTGCGGGGAGGAAACTGCCGCGCTGGCTTACCCGCGCGGTCTCGGGTTGGTGGGTGTACAGGCCCGCTGGTGCATGGCGTGCGGGTGGACCGGCCTATCCAAGCCGGTGAGTCACGGGTCACGCGCCGGGGCCGCGCCGCGGCCCGAGGCGCGCTCGCTTCCATAAGTCCACCACGGATCCCCCGGTTCGCCGGGAAAGGAGCAGTCCATGTCGGTGTGGCTGGTACCCGTTTGCGCGTTCTTTCCCATTGTTGCCCTGTACCTCGGAGGCATGAAGGTGGAGCCCGGGGGAGGCAACGGCTTCCAGCAGGTTCTGGGGCTACTCCTCACGTACGGTGCTTTCCTGGGCTTGTGGGCGGTTCTGCGCCTATGGTTGACCGGCCCACTGGGCGCAGGGCTGGGTGGCGTGATCGTGCCGACTCTTGCCGTGGTCCTGGCGCTACCGTGGGAGACTCGGTTGGGTTATCTGATTGTCGGAGTGAAGCTGAAGCACGTGGCCGCGGCCCATTAGAGGGCGGACCTGGACGGAGCTCTGCGGCCTTCCACGTCCGTCCCCCGGTCCGTCGGTCCGCCCTGTATGTCCGTGGTCATCCCGCCGCTCTCAGCCGCACTACCACCGACTGTCCCGCCTGCGACGGGTCCGCCGGGGGCAGGAAGATCTGCAAGGACACCACGTCGCCGCCACGCACGCTGCCCAGGATCTGCCGGAACTCAGCTACCGATCGTACCCGCTCGTTGTTGACGTGCGTGATGATCTGGCGGGGGCCCAGGCCTTTGTCCGCGGCCGGCCCGTCGGGATCCACGGCGGTGATGGCCAGCCCGCGTTGCGACTCGGACAAGCCCGCGCGGTTCGCCACTTCGTCGGACACCGGCTCCACGCTGACGCCGAGCTTGGACTCGAACGGAGGCCGCCGGGTATCCGTGGCGTCCTCTGCCCGGGCGACGCTCCGAACATCGTCTTCCCGCGCCCCGAGCGCCACCGTCACCGTGGTCCGCTCGCCGCCCTTCCGCACCACGGTCAGGCGTACCCGTTCACCGGGACGCCGGAACCCCACAATCTGCTGGAGCTGCGCGACGTATTGCACGGGACGGCCGTCGATCTCCACGATCACGTCGCCGGGAACGAGGCCGGCGCGTTTGGCTGGGCTGTCTTCCAACGAATAGTCCTGCACCACCACACCGCGGACCTCGGATAGTCCCGCATAGGCCGCGTCGTCCGCGTCCGCGTCGCGAATGGACACGCCCAGGATGGCACGGGTCACCTTGCCCGTGGCGATCAGCTGCTCCGCCACCGTGCGCGCCAGATTGATCGGGACGGCGAAGCCGTACCCCTGGTAGAACCCGGTAGGGCTGGCGATCGCCGAGTTGATGCCTACCGCCTGGCCGTAGATGTTGACCAGGGGGCCGCCGGAGTTGCCGGGGTTGATGACGGCGTCCGTCTGAATGAAATCCTGGATGGCGTACCGCTCACGGTTGAGCCCGGCCAGCAGCCGGCCCGTGGCGCTCACAATTCCCGCGGTGACGGTGAACGAGAACGCCTCGCCCAGCGGATTGCCCACCGCCAGCACCCATTCGCCGATCCGCACCGAGTCGGAGTTGCCCAGCGTGAGGGCCGGCAGGCCGGTGGCTTCGATCTTGATCACCGCGACATCGGTCTCCGGGTCCCGACCGACCACCTTCGCGTCGAACTCACGGTGGTCCAGCAGCCTGACGCGCAGCCGGTCGGCTTCTTCCACCACATGGTTGTTGGTGAGGATGTGACCGTCGGCGGAGATAATGAACCCCGTCCCCTGTCCGCGACGGGGCCGGTCCTGGGGATCGGGTTCCTGGAAGAACTCATCGAACGGTGGAGGCAAACGCCGGCGGGCCTGTGGTCGCTGGGACTGGGCACGCTGCTCCGCCCGAATGAACACCACAGACGGGCGGACTGCTTGGGCCACCGAGGCGAAGGCGTCTCCCAGTTCGACCGCGGACGCCACGGTCCGAGCCGCCGGGCGCTGGTCCACCGGCAGCGACACGGGCCGGATCTGCGCTTCCGACCGCCGCGGCAGGTTCACCGCGGCGGCGAAGGCGAGCGTGAGCACAACGGCGAGCGCCACCAGCACGCCGAGCTTCATCCAGTCAGAAGTTCGCGTATTCATGTCGATGCATCATCCTGAGAGGAACGGTTCGTCCTACGCCTTGGAGTCGTCCACGATCTCGTAGTCCGCCTCCACCACTTCTTCCTTCCCCGGCTCCGGCTTTGGCTCGGGCCCCGCGGCCGAGGCGTCTGCCTGAGCGCCGCTGGCCTGGGCCGCCTGGTACAGCGACGCGCCGGCGGCCGAATAGGCCTGCGACAACTCCTCCAGGGCCTTGCCGATCTCGTCCGAGTCGCCGGTGCGCAACCCGGCCTTGGCGCGCTCCACCGCCGCGTTCAACCGCTCCTTGTGGCCGGCTTCCAGGCGGTCCACCCATTCCTTGCTGTTCTTCTCCACTTCGTAAACCATGGCATCCAGCCGGTTCCGGCGCTCGATCTCCTCGCGCTTGGTCTTGTCCTCCGAGGCGTGCTGCTCGGCGTCCTTGACCATCTTCTCGATCTCTTTGTCGGACAGGCCGCTGGACGCCTCAATCCGGATCTTCTGCTCCTTGCTGGTGGCCTTGTCCTTGGCCGACACGTGCAGAATACCGTTCGCGTCAATGTCGAAGGTGACCTCCACCTGCGGCATGCCACGGGGAGCCGGCGGAATGCCGGTGAGTTGGAACCGCCCGATGGTCCGATTGTGGAGGGCCATGTCCCGCTCACCCTGCAACACATGGATCTCGACGGTGGTCTGATTGTCTTCCGCCGTGGAAAACACCTCCGACTTCTTGGTCGGAATGGTGGTGTTGCGCGGGATGAGCACGGTGGACACCCCGCCCAGGGTCTCGATGCCGAGCGAGAGGGGCGTCACGTCGAGCAAGAGAACGTCCTTCACCTCGCCCGCGAGCACGCCGCCCTGAATGGCCGCGCCGATGGCCACGACCTCGTCCGGGTTGACGCCCTTGTGCGGGTCCTTGCCGAAAAACCCTTTGACGATCTCCTGCACCTTGGGCATGCGGGTGGACCCGCCCACCAGGATGACCTCGTCAATGTCCTTGGGGTTGAGCCCGGCATCCTTCAAGGCTTGCTGCATGGGCGGAAGGGTGCGCTGCACCAGGTCGTCCACCAGCTGCTCCAGCTTGGCCCGGGTGAGCGTCATGTTCAGGTGCTTGGGGCCGGACTGATCCGCGGTGATGAACGGCAGGTTGATCTCTGTTTGCATCACGGTGGACAGCTCGCACTTGGCCTTCTCCGCGGCCTCCTTGAGGCGCTGGAGGGCCATGGGGTCCTTGGACAGGTCGATGCCCTGGTCCTTCTTGAACTCGGCAACCAGCCAGTCAATCACCCGCTGGTCGAGATCGTCGCCGCCCAAATGCGTGTCGCCGTTGGTCGCCTTCACCTCGAAGACGCCCTCAGCCAACTCCAGCACGGAGATGTCGTAGGTGCCGCCCCCCAGGTCGAACACCGCGACCTTCTCTTCCTTCTTCTTGTCCATGCCGTACGCCAGCGCGGCCGCGGTGGGCTCGTTGATGATGCGCAACACATCGAGGCCGGCGATCTTGCCGGCGTCCTTGGTGGCCTGCCGCTGGGCATCGTTGAAGTAGGCCGGTACCGTGACCACCGCCTTCTCCACTTTGTGGCCCAGGTAATCTTCGGCGGTCTGCCGCATTTTCTGCAGGATCATGGCGGAGATCTCCGGCGGCGTGTAGCGCTTGCCCTGAATGTCCACCACGGCGAGGTCGTTGGCACCGGCCGTCACCGCGTAGGGGACTCTGGAGGACTCTTGCTTGACCTCGCCGGTCCGGCGGCCCATGAATCGCTTGATGGAGAAGACGGTGTTCTTGGGGTTGGTCACCGCCTGGCGTTTGGCGACCTGCCCCACCAGCCGCTCCCCATCCTTGGTAAACGCCACGACCGACGGAGTCGTCCGCCCGCCCTCGGAGTTGGGAATGACCACGGGGTCACCGCCCTCCATGACCGCAACGACGGAGTTGGTGGTGCCCAGGTCGATCCCGATCACTTTCTGCGCCATGCGGACGACTCCTGATTCATAAGGGAGGGATGCGTACGGCTACCTCAGCGTCGCAGGAGCAAGCCATATACCACGGGTCCGTGCCACATTGGCAGCATCGCTAGCCTTTGTACTTCAACGAGTTAGCGCTAAGATTCTGGTGTGTTTCCCTACAAGGATGAGAATCCGACATACCTGACTCCCCTGGTCACCGTCGGCATCATCGTGCTGACCGGACTGGTGTGGACTGTGGTGCAGGGGGCGGGGACCTATCCGCGCCTCGCCGAATCGGTCTGCCGCCTGGGCGCCATTCCCGCGGAGCTCACCGGACGGCTCCGGGAGTCAATCAGTCTCCCCGTTGGGCCCGGGATCAGCTGCGAGGTGGGGCCCGGGGCGGCATGGCACACCGTGGCCACATCCATGTTTTTGCACGGCGGCTGGTTCCACATCCTGGGCAATATGTGGTTCCTGTGGGTGTTCGGGAACAACATCGAGGACGCGATGGGGCACCTCAGGTTTGTCGTGTTCTACCTGCTCACCGGTGTGCTCGCGGCGGCCGCGCAGATCGTCTTCAGCCCGGGCTCGGCCGTGCCCATGGTGGGAGCCTCAGGCGCCATCAGTGGGGTCATGGGGGCGTATCTGGTGCTCTACCCACGGGTACGGATTCACATGCTGGTCTTTTTCGGCTTCTTCGTCACCACGGTCGCCGTACCGGCCGCGTTCATGTTGCTCTACTGGGCGGGGCTTCAATTCCTGTCGAGTCTCTGGTCCCTGGGCATGCGCGGGCAGGGCGGCGGCGTGGCCTTCATGGCGCATCTGGGCGGGTTTATCGCGGGGGCGGTGTTGATCCGGCTGTTCGTGCGCCCGGAGTACGTGGCGCGCCACCGCCGGCCCGTGGTCCACCAGATGTTCTAGGAGGTGGTGCCGCCCTCCGGGTGATCCTCGATGTGGTGCTTGATGGACTTTCCCTCCACCAGAAACACGACGTTCTCGGCGATGTTGGTGGCGAGGTCGGCTACCCGTTCCAAGTTACGGCCCACCAAAAACACCTGCATCGCCGCGCCGATCACGTGGGGATCTTCGGCCATGTGGGTGATGAGGATCCGAAAGAGCGACTGATTGAGCCGGTCCACTTCGTCGTCGCGGGCACAGACGTCGCGGCCGGCTTTGCTGTCCCCGCGCACAAACGCCTCCAGCGCGCTGGCCAGCATCTCGCGCGCCAGGCGGGCCATCTCAACGACCTCCGGCTCTGGAGCGATCACACGGTAGGCCAGCAGGCGCCGCGCAGCCTGGGCGATATTGACGGCGTGATCTCCCACGCGCTCCAGGTCGTCGGCGGTTTTCAGCGCCGCCAGAACCAGACGGAGGTCACGGGCCATGGGCTGGTGCAGGGCCAGCAGGTTGGTCACCGTGTCGTCCATTTCGATCTCCAGCGCGTCAATGCGCCGGTCATCCTGCACCACTTTGTCCGCGGCCGCGGCATCGCGGTCGAGCAAGGCGCGCACCGCCCGGGCGAGGGCGTCCTCCGCCAAGCTCGACATGTGGAGCAGCCGTTCCTTCAGCTGCGCCAGCTCCTCGTGGAAATGCCGTTTGGGATCGGTCATCCGAATCTCCCGGTTACGTACGCCTCGGTTCGCTCGTCCCGCGGGCGGGTGAACAGCTCCTCCGACGGCGCGAACTCCACCAGCCGCCCCAAGTAGAAGAACGCCGTCTCATCCGCGATCCGGCTTGCCTGGTGGAGGTTGTGGGTGACGATGAGAATACTATAGCGCTGCCGCAACTCCACGAGCAGTTCCTCGATGCGCTGCGTGGCGATGGGGTCGAGGGCGGAGCACGGTTCGTCCAGCAGGAGCAGCTCGGGCTCATTGGCCAACGCCCGCGCAATGCACAGCCGCTGCTGCTGGCCGCCCGACAGGCCCGTGCCGGGTTCCTGCAGCCGGTCACGCACCTCCTCCCAAAGCGCCGCCTGACGGAGCGCGCCCTCGACGCGGTCGGGCAATTCGTTGGCCGGGCACAGCCGGTTGATGCGGGGTCCGTACGCCACATTGTCGTAAATGGACTTGGGGAACGGGTTGGGCCGCTGAAACACCATGCCCACCCGCCGGCGAAGGTCGACGACATCCGCGCCCGCGTGATACACCGACCGCCCGAATAGACGGATGTCCCCGGCATGACGCACGCTCGGGATCAGCTCATTCATCCGGTTGATGGACCGGAGCAGGGTGCTCTTCCCACAGCCCGATGGACCGATGAAAGCCGTGACGGTGTTGGGCCGCACGGCGACGGTGACATCGGTCAGCGCCTGGGAGACCCCATACCAGAAGGAAAACTCCTGGATCGCCACCGCCGCCGGCGCCGTCATCCGAAACGCCCCGTGACGTACGCCTCCGTCTGCGGCTGCTGCGGGCGGGTGAATAACTGGGCGGTGGGCTCGTGTTCGACCAGCGTACCCAGGTAGAAGAACGCGGTGAAGTCAGACACCCGAGCCGCCTGCAACATGTTGTGCGTGACCATGACCACCGTGTAGTCCCGCTTCAGCTGCTGCACCAGGTCTTCAATGGCCTGGGTGCCCATGGGGTCCAGCGACGAGGTGGGTTCGTCCAGGAGCAACACCTCTGGTTCCGGCGCGATCGCCCGCGCGATACACAGCCGCTGCTGCTGGCCGCCGGAAAGCGCCAGCGGGCTCTCATCCAGGCGGTCCTGCACCTCGTCCCACAGAGCTGCGCTCCGCAGGGCCTTTTCGACGGCCTCGCGCACCGCCGCCTTGCCGGGCCGCCGGTTCACCCGCAAGCCCGCCGCCACGTTGTCGAAGTTGGACATGGTGGGGAACGGCGTGGGTCGCTGAAAGACCATGCCCACCCGTCGCCGCAGGTCCACCGCGTCCACCGACGGATGGTAGATGTCCTCGCCATCCAACAAGACCTCACCGGTCAGACTGCCGCCATCGGACAACTCGTGCAGCCGGTTGAGGCACCGGAGGAAGGTGCTCTTGCCGCAGCCGGAAGGGCCGATGATCGCCGTCACCGTGTTGGTGGGGAACGCCGCCGATGCGTCGCGCACGGCGACCGTGCGGCCGAAGGTCGCCGTGAGGCCGCGCGTCTCCAGGCGCGGGGGCGTCGCGCTAGCGGGAGGCATACCGCTCACGCGTGGCCCGCCGCGCGGCGATGGCGAGGATCAGGACCAGTCCCATGAGCACGAGCGCCGCCGCCCAGGCCATGCGGTGCCACTCATCGAACGGACCGGTGGCGTAGACGTAGATCTGCAGGGACAGCGTCTGCATGGGCTGGGTCACGGACGTGGAGAAGTTGAGGTTGCCCAGGGCGGTGAAGAGCAGCGGGGCCGTCTCGCCGGCCACCCGCGCAATACCCACCAGGGAGCCAGTGACGATGCCGCCCAGGGCGGTGCGGACGATCACGCCGAGCGAGGTGCGCCACCGCGAGTAGCCCAGCGCCAGCGCCGCCTCGCGCAACGAGTGGGGTACCAGGCGCACCATCTCCTCGGTGGTCCGGGCCAGCATGGGCACCAGCAGGACCGCCAACGCGGCGCCGCCGGCCAGGGCGGAGAAGTGGCCCAACGGCTTCACGATCCAGGTCCAGGCGAAGATCCCGATGACGATGGACGGCGTGCCATTCAGCACGTCGGCCACGAAGCGCACGGTCCAGCCCAGCCGCCCCGAGCCGTACTCCGCGAGATAGATCCCCGCTCCGATGCCCACCGGGAGACCAATGAGACAGGCCAGTCCCACCACGATGCCGGTCCCCACGATCGCGTTGGCCACGCCGCCACCGGTTTCACCGGCCGGGACGGGGCTCTTCACAAAGAAGTCCCAGTCAATGGACGTGGCGCCCTTGTGGACCAGGTCGCCGAAGATGAGCAGCAGGGGCAGGACCGCGAGGAGGCAGAGCACCGCCACCAGCCCGGTCATGACCGCGCTCCACAGCCGGCGGCGGCTACGCGGTGTCATCATATCGCCTTGCTCCCCACCGCCGCCCCGCGCGCGACCCGCCAGACCAGGAGCCGCGCCAGCGCGTTCACCATCACGGTGATCACGAAGAGCACCAGCCCCACCGCGAAAAGCGCGGAGAGGTACGTGTCCGTGGTGGCTTCGGAGAATTCGTTGGCGATCGCGGCGGCCATGGTGTAGGCCGGCTGAAGCACCGACAGCCCAATGTCGTGCCGGTTGCCGATCACCATGGTAACGGCCATGGTCTCGCCCAGAGCGCGGCCCAGGCCCAGCATGATGCCGCCCATAACACCAGCCCGGCCGTACGGGAGGACGGCGGTCCACACCGCTTCCCACCGCGTCGCACCCAGGCCGAGCGCGGCCTCGCGCTGGCTGGCGGGCACGGCCAGCAACACTTCGCGGGACACCGCCGCGATATACGGCACGATCATGATGGCGAGGATGATGCCGCCCGCCAGCAACGAGTTGCCGTAGAACACACCGCTGAACAACGGTGTCCACCCCAGGACCGCCTTGAGCGGCGGCACCACGAAGGTGCGCAGCACCGGGATCAAGACGAAAATGCCCCACAGTCCGTACACCACGCTCGGGACCGCCGCCAGCAGCTCCACCAGAAACGCCACGGGCTGGCGCATCCAGGCCGGCGCGAACTCGGTCAGGAAAATCGCGACGCCCAGGGCGAGCGGCACGGCGAGTACCAGCGCGATGAGCGAGGACGCCAGGGTCCCGAAGATCATGGGCGCGGCGCCGTACACCTCGGCCACGGGGTCCCAGGTGGACGACCACAGAAAGGCCGGGCCGAACCGCTGAAGGGCCGGCCACGCGCTGACGCTCAACTCGCCCACCACCGCCAGGAGGACCAGCGGCAGCAGGCACGCCAGGGCCGTGAGGGCGACCCGGTACACCCGGTCGCCGTAACGACGCCTCGGCCGGGACGATGGGGCGCGCGGCGCCACGGTCGGGTCGGGGAGGAGGGAGGGTTCCGGGGCGGCCGCTAGTTGCCCGCCGCCCTCCAGGCGGGCCGGTTGTCCGGCCCGGTCACCGACTCGAGCCGGGTGCGGATCCAGGGGAGCATGGCCTGAGGCAGCGGGGCATAGCCCAGCCGCGGGGCCTGCGCCTGCCCCTCGGTAACCGCCCACCACAGGAACCTCATGAGTTCCCCCGCCTTCGCGGCGTCCGGATACGTCTTCCGGATCAGGATCCAGGTGAAGCTCGACACGGGGTACGAGTCGGGGCCAGGCGGATCGGTGATGGAGACGCGAAAATCCGTGCGTGGTCCCATATCCGCCATGGCGCCGGCGGCGGCGGCCGTGACCGACTCAAGGCTCGGCGTGATGAACGCGCCGGCCTTGTTCTGCACCTGCCCGTACTGCTGCCGGTTGATGATGGCGTAGCCCAGCTCCACATAGCCCAGCGCACCTGGTGTCTGGCGTATCGTGGCCGAGACGCCCTCGTTGCCCCGGCCGCCGAGCCCCACGGGCCAGTTCACCGAGGTGCCTCGTCCCACCCGCCGAAGCCAGGCCGGGCTCACCTTTGCGAGGTAGTCGGTCCAGACATAGGTGGTGCCCGAGCCATCGGAGCGGTGAACCACGAGCACGTCTTGATTGGGGAGTGCCAGGCCGGGGTTCACGCTGGCGATCCGGGCGTCGTTCCATTTGGTGATCTCGCCCAGGAAAATCCCGGCCAGGACCTGAGGCGTAAACTTCACGGTCTCGGTGATCCCGCGGAGGTGGTACGTTGGGACGACGGCGCCCAGCACGGCGGGGATGTGCAGTACGTTCCCATCGATGGCGGCGATGGCCGAGTCGGTCATGGGGGCGTCGGAGCCACCGAAGTCAACGGTCCGGTCGGAAAACTGTCGGATCCCGCCGCCCGAGCCGATCGATTGGTAATTCAACTGGACATTATCGAACCTCTGGTTGTAGGTGAGGACCCAGTTCTGGTAAATGATGTTCGGGAAGGTGGCGCCCGCACCGGTGAGGCGAACCTGGGCCATCCCGGGGCCCGCCAGGGCGCCGGCGGCCGTGGCGGTCAGTATGAATCTGAGCATTGCGAGCATGCCTCCGCGGTGTGCAATCGTCAGAAGTTGGCCTGCCAGGAGACCTTGAACTCCCGGGCCATGCGGCCGGCGCCGCCGGCGTCCTGGTAGCGGTATAGGTCCAGACCGGCCCGCATGATGGTGGTCAGGCCGAAGTACACGCTCAGGGCCGGGGTGATGAGGTACCCCTCGTCGCCGGGGACCCCCGTGTCCGGGTCCGCGTAGTCGAAGCGGAGCGCCGGCTCCAGCATCTGGACCACCCTGGTGTCGGACGTGCCGGTGACCACACGGTAGGCGGCGATGAGGCTGATGCCCCGGAAGGTGACCACGTTGCTGTCGGCGGTGTTGCGAAGGTTGGCGGAATTCCGCCCCGAGTTGACGCGGAGCCGCGTGGGGACGTTGTCGCCGGTCGCCAGGTCGGCAATCAGGTGAAAGCCTGGCCGGTGGCCGCCGATCTCGAAGTCCAGGTCCACGGCGGTGGTGGTGCGGGACGAATCCGGGAAGTAGGTGATGGTGCCGGCGCAGACCGCGCACACCGCCCGGTCGCGGGCGGCGAAGGAAGCGCCCACCTGAAGTACGGGCTGGTCGTCGGCGTTCACCAATGCCGTGAGCGCGGCGCGGCCGAAGAAGCTCTTGGCGTTGTTCACGTCGAGCGAGCTTTCGCGGGAGCCATTGGTGACGCCGACCTTGAAAAACACGCGGTGCTCCATGAGGTCGGCGTCCACAAAGGCGCCCAGGTCCTGCGCGCCGTAGCCGTTGTTCACCACCAGGTCATTCAGCCCCTCGCGGCCGGTCAGCCCGTACATCCGCACCCCTCGCTCAATGGAAGGGAGGTTGTTGGAGCTGTTGAACTCGTACCGATAAAACGGGGATTTCTCCTGGCCCATGGTGACGCCGAGGTTGGGCGTCAAGCCAACGCGGAAGTAGGCGTCCCGCATGCGCAGCGCCGCCATCTCCAGACTTGGCTGGATGACCAGCAGCATGTTGTCGCCGAAGCGCACGTCCGTCTGGATGCGCAGGCGCCGGATCTCGAATCCGTTGTTCACCGCCGCCGTGCTGTAGCTGGCTGTGGAGTCGCCCCAGGAAGCGCGATACTGCACCTGCGCGCGTCCGTTCACGCGGATGTTCGGCACCTGTGCCGGCGCGCTAGACGTGGCGGCAGTCAGACCGATGCCCATCGCGAGGCCGACGCGAGGAGGAGTGCAGCGCACCAAGAACTCCGGTTGAAGGCGGTGGGACCCAACCAAGTCTTGCCCCGTGACAGGAATGCCACGGATCGGTAACGGACAGGTAACGGACGTCCTGGGATCAGCCGGCATTGGGAATCCGCACCCGAATGGTGGTACCCTGGCCCAGCACACTCTCGGCCTCCACCCGGCCCCCGTGTCCCTCCACCAGCTGCTTGACGATGCTCAAGCCCAGCCCGGTACCGCCGTCGGCCCGCGAACGCCCGGGATCGGCGCGGTAGAATCGTTCGAAGATGCGCGGCAAATGCTCGGCGGGGATGCCGGTCCCCGTGTCTGAAACCGCGACCTCCGTGTCCGGGCCGGCGGCCCGGACCAGCACCGTGATGGCTCCTCCGTCGCGGGTGTAGCGCAGCGCGTTGTCGAACAGGTTTGCCAGGACCTGTCGCAGTGCGCCGGAGTCCGCCAGGACGTGCGGGGCCGGGGCGGCGGCGGAGACCTGGAACCGGATGCCGTGGTCGGCGGCCCGCGCGGCGTACGGCGCCCAGGCATCCTCCGCCACCAGCTGGGCGTCCACCGGTTCTCGCCGCGGCTTCCACGCCCCGGATTCCAGGCGGGCCAGGTCCAGCAGGTCGTCCACCAGCCGCTGCATCCGGCGCGCGTTGGCCAACACCACCTCGAGAAAGCGCTGCCGGTCAGGTTCCGCCGCCTGCCCCCGGAGGAGCGTTTCGACGTATCCGGTGATGCTGGTGAGCGGTGTCTTCAGCTCATGGGAGACATTGGCCACGAAGTCGCGGCGCACCGTTTCCAGCCGGCGCAGGTCGGTGAGGTCGTGCAGGATGAACACCGCGCCGCGGGTGGGAAGGGGGCGGGCGGTCATCAGGACGGTACGGCCGCCCAGCTCCACCTCGGTCCATGGCGCGTGACTTCCGTTCAGGGCCTGTTCCACCACCTCCCGCGCATCGCGCTGGCGGAACAACTCCCGGATGCCGGGGAGGGGTTGGTCCGGTCCGTATCCCAGGAGGCGCCGGGTGGCCGCGTTGGCGGCGACCACCGCGCCTTCGGCGTCGCACCCGATCACGCCCTCCACCATGGCCTCGATCAATGCTTCGGTTTCGTCTTGCTCGTGACGGTGATCCGCCATGCGAGTGGCAAGTTCCGCCTGCATGGCGCGGAGGGCGTTCACCAGCTGGCGGATCTCGGGGGTCCGGCTGGCCGGGTAGGTCAGGACCGCGGTGTTTGGCAGGGCACGGGCGGCCGCCGCGAGCTCGCGCAGCGGGCGTCCCAGCGACCGGCCGACCAGGGCCGCCGCCCCGGAGCCGAGGACCAGCACGCCAAGGGCCACGGCCCACATGGTGCGGCGCGCGTCGGCGACAATCGCGTCCACGTCGGCCAGGGCCGCGGAGACCCGAACCGTGCCGGGCCACGCCGCAATGGCGACCTTGAGCTCCGGGCGGTTGGTGGACTCGCTCTGACGGACGGTCACGCCCCGCCGGCCCTGGCGTGCCGCGATCACCTCGGGTCGGTCGGCATGATTCTCCAGCAGGCGCAGACTGGCATTGTCGAAGTCGGAGTCACCAAGCACGCGGCCGTCCGCGGCGATGAATGTCACCCGCCGGCTCAGGGCGGTCCCGTAGCGATGCGCCAGCGCGTTGAGATCTCCGGTACGGCGTTCGATGGCGAGGGCGACGGCGCGCGCGTCACGCTCCAACTCGTCCGCCAGGGCGGCCTCCACCCGCGCGTGCAGCACGGCGCCCGAGGCGATGGTGAGGCCCGTGGTGGTGACCAGCAGGATGATGGTGGCGCCGAGGATCAACCTCGCGGTGAAGGTCACCGGCCGGATCCGGCGGACCGGTCAGCCGCCCGGAACCGGTACCCGAATCCTCTCACGGTCTCGAGGAAATCCGCTGCCGGTCCCAGTTTGGTCCGGAGACGCTGCATGTGCATGTCCACGGTGCGCGTCTGGATGTCCGGATGGGCGTGCCATACGGTTTCCAGGAGGCTCGCCCGGGTCTGGACCCTTCCGCGTCGCTCGGCCAGCGTGACCAGGAGATTGTATTCGGTGGCGGTGAGCTCGATCTCGCTGCCTTCCACCGTGACGCGGTGCGCTCCCCGGTCAATCACCAGCGGACCGGCCGAGATGACCGATCCGGACGAGACCGGCGGGCTGCCGATCCTCCGCAGGACGGCGCCGACCCGGAGCACCAGCTCTTCCGGCGAAAAGGGCTTGGCCAGGTAGTCGTCGGCGCCGAGCTGGAGGCCCTGCACGCGATCGGCCTCATCCCGCTTGGCGGTGAGCACGATCACGCCCATGTCGCGGGTCTCGTCCCGGCGGCGCAGGTCCTCCAGGACCTTGAGGCCCGGCACACCGGGGAGCATGAGGTCCAGCACCACGAGATCGGGGCGCTCGATCGCGGCGGTCTTCAGGGCCTCGGTGCCGCTCGACGCGGTGGATACCCGATAGCCCGCTTTGGCGAGGTGGTAGGCGACGAGGGCGGTGATGTCCGGCTCGTCATCCACTACCAGCACGCGGTGAGTCATTGCCGGCGAATATAAGGCCGCTCCGTGCGGCTGTGATACGCCGGCGCCCGAACCCGCGGGGGTCGGTGGGGGAAGCCTGGTGGCGCCCGCGAGGGTTCCCTTGCCGCTCCGGGGCCGGCCCCTCACCGATCGTTGCTGTAGGAAATGAACTTGAAGTGCCCCCGCCGCTGGAGGATCGGCCCGAACAGCCGCGCGGTCACCGTGTCGCCCGCGCTCGTAAGGCGGCGAAGGACGCACGGTCCCCACACCAGGTTGTCCCCCTGCCGACTCGGCTGGGCATCGCACTCATGCGCGAGGTAGCGGAGCGGACTTCGACTCTGGTCCATCAAGGCGCGCCGCACGCCCGTATGACTCGCCTCGCGGAGCATGAACCAAAGCAGGGCGGGGGAGAGGTCATACGGCGGGTGCGCTTCCGGTACGGTGGGATAATACAGAAAGGCAAACTCCGCGCGGCTGACGATCAGCCGGTCGAGCGCCAGCGTGTCCCGGCGCTCCAGGGCCTCCATGAAGGCCCGCACCAGCTCCTCGCGAGACTCGGCTCCACCCTCAAGCCCTCCGGGCTCCGCCAGGCCTTCCCGGAAACGCGTGAGCGCAATATCCCAGGGCACCACGCTGTCTACCACGGACGGCGCCCCGCGCCCGGGCGCGGCACCAACCCGCTCGCAGGCGAGGACGCCGACCGTGCAAAGAAGAGCCCAACGGTGGAGTCGCACGCGGCTATGGTCCCTCAGTTGACGGCGTAGGCGCTCCAGCCCTGCCACCACTTGGGTCCGGCGGGGTTCGCCGCACCCACATACGTCGTGTTGTCCATGGTGCCGCCGAAGAAGCCGGCCGCCCGGGCTGCCGGAAGGGTGCCGCCACCCGAGGTCGCCGCACCCGCCGGCGTCCAGTCGAGACTGGTGGTGTTGAGGCCGTTGGCGACAAACAACTCGGCTGACGTCGCTGCCGTGCGATGATTATCCGACGCGAACTTGGTTTCCTGGCCGAAGTGGCTCCCCACGGCATCGTAGTTCTGCCCGTTCTCGGCCAGGATCACGTCCTTGATGCCCAGGCTGTCGCGGGTGTGGAGCGAATCGGTCCAGGCGTCCCGGAGGTTGATGCCGATGCCCTTGAAGCGGGCAATGACGCCGTTTTGCAGCCACCCTCCAGTGCCACGGCGGAACACGATCCCGTTCCCGTCGGACGGGAAGCCGCCCAGTGCGCCCGTGCCGACGAAGGTGAAGTTGGCGACGGTCGGGTTGGAGTAGGGTTCGCTGGCGCCGGTCGTGGTTACCGAGCATCCGGTGACGCCGGGATCGCATCCGTCGGCTTCGACACTTCGTGGGTCGGATGACACCGTGCCGGTGCCCGGCCGGGGAACCAGGCGCTGGGATTGGAACGCGACGATGTGCTGGAGCTTGCCCTGGAAGCCCTCGGACCAGTCGTAATGGTCGTCTCCCGATTCATAGGACAGGAGGTACCGGCCCTGCACGGCGCCGCCCCAGAACTCGAAGGAGTCGTCCAGGCCGCTCAGCACCTCGACATACTCCAGGCGGGTGCCGCCGCCCACGGCGTACATGGAAACCCCGTTGAGCTCCTGGCCCGCGCCGTTGGAGACGTCATACCCGGCGAACTCGATGCGGGCGTACTTCAGCGTCCCGCTGTTATCCGCGTTGTTGTTCCCCCCGGCGTAATTTTCGGAAATGTTGGCCGGTCCCTCGGTGGAGATGGTGGCGCCGGTGCGGTTGATGATCCCGTTGCCGACAATGACGATGCCGCCCCAATCCCCGGGGGCGCGGTTGCCCGCTGATCGGGCCGAGGTGAAGACGATGGGCTGGGCGGCGGTGCCCTGCGCCTCGATCTTGGCGCCGCGCAGGATCCACAGGGAACTCCCCGGCGTGGTGGTATCGCCAACGATCCGGGTGCCCGCCTCGATGGTCAGCGTGGCGCCGTTGGTCACCTTGACGTACCCACTCAGCGTGTAGACGGTATCCGCCTTCAGGGTGCGGCTCGCCGTGACGTTGCCGTTTAGCGTCGCGGTCTTGAGCCCGGTGGCAATGGACACCGGCGTGGCATACTCGCTCATCAGCGTCCCGGCCACCGCGGCCACCCGATAGCTGTAGCTGACCCCGGCGGTCAATCCGGCGTCGTCATGGGTGGGGTTCGCGAGGGTACCGCCCACCTGCGTGAAGACGCCGGGATTGCCGGCATCGGCCCGCTCCAGCACATAGCTCTCGGCGCTGGAAACGGCGTCCCAGGTGACCCGCACGGACGTGAGGGTCAGTTGGGTCACGACGAGGTTCGCCGGCACGGCGGGCGGCACTGACTCCACGGCGTCTTTACAAGCAGGGAGCGCCAGGACCGTGGTCAGCGCTAACAGAGACCAGGCCCCACGGGCCGCACCGGCGGTCGCACCGTTCGCATCTCGCATGACCGTTACCTCACCCTTGGATAGAAGGTCCTGCCGCGCGGAAGCTCCGGCGCGACAGGCATAAGGAACGGTGAGCGAATGACGGGTGCGTGATGGCCGTGTCACAATCCCGCTACGGCGACAGCACGATCTCCTATCGGAACGGACTCCAGCTGAACCCGGCGGAGAAGGTGCGGCCGGTGCGGTATTTATGCCGCGTCACCTGACCCTGGGTCACTTCAAACGGGGAGTCGAGCAAGTTCTTGCCGTCAAGCTTCAGGGAGAGACCGGCCACCACGGGGACCCGGAGCGCTACGTCCACCAGGTGCCGCGGTTCCTCGTAGGAGTCGGGCAGCGGCAACGCCCCGGCCTCGTGAATCCGGCGGCCCACCGTGTTGTACAGCAGGGTGGCCGATACCTCCCGGGTCGGGTGCTGATATCCCAGTCCGGCGTTCAGCACGTATCCGGCCTGGCCCACCATGGGCCGATTGGCGCTGGTCAGCGCCGACACATCAGTGTTGCCCGGCCGGATCTCGCTTCGCATGAACGTCGCGTTGCCGAACACCGTGAACGGGGACAGGAGGTCGGTCAGGTCGGCCAGCGAGCGCCGAAGCTCGAACTCCACGCCGTAGTTGTGCGCGGCTTCCGCGTTGACAAAGCCCAGCGTGAGCGCGCCGGTGGTGCCTTTGACCACGCGTTCGATAGGATCCTGGAACCGCTTGGCGAACACGCCGAGCGAGATCACCTCGCCCGGATCGGGGAACCACTCCCATCGGAGGTCGGCGTTCTGGATCAGCGATCGGGTGAGGTTGGGGTTCCCGGACAGCACCAGCCCGCCCAGCACGTCGAAGTGGCTCACCGGCGACAACTCGCGGTACTCGGGCCGGGACAGCGTCTGTGAGCCCGAGAGCCGGAGGTTCTGTCGGTCGCTGAGCGCCACGTTGATAGTGAGGGCCGGCAGCACGTCGGTGTCGTCCAGGGAGGCCTGCGCGGGCGCGCCCTGCGGTGAGAGCGAATTGACCTCCAGCTGGGCCCGCTCCACCCGAGCGCCGCCCACCAGCTTGACGGCCGCGCCGACCGGGATTTCCAGCTGCACAAAGCCCGCGGTGTTATCGTCGGACGCCGCGTACTGCCCGCCGTTGGCGTTGATGAACAGGCCCAGGCGGCTGGCTGCGGCGTTAAAACCGTTGAAGATGGTTTCGGCGGCGCCGGAGCGCTCGGCTTCGTCCAGCGTGAAGTTGATGATATCAAAGGCGCGGCTGTCCGCATCGCGCTCCGTGTGCCGGAGGCTGCCCCCGAACTTCACGGCAAATTCCCGCGACGGCGGTCCAAAGGTTAGCCGCGTGCTGAGGCGGGCGTCCCGGCTCGACTCCTCCAGGGCGGAAAACGTGCGGGTGGCGCTCCGGGGCGCGCCGAACCAGTACGACGGTGTCAAGGCGCCCGTGAGGGGATCGCGGGTTGCCAGGTAGACGACATCGGATCGGTCCGGCTCGTCCCGCGTCACGCCCGACAGTGTCCCCGACCACTCCACCTGGTGCCGTCCGCCCAGGAGGTGTTGTCCCGCCAGCTGATTGGACCGGATGGATCGCTGGGTGAAGGTGAGGCGCGTCAGGTCGAAGTCGTAGCTGAACTCTTCGTTGTTACCCTGGTAATGGGCGGCCTCGTTCTCCGCGCTCCGGTCGTACATGTTGTTGAGCGAGATCTTGGAGCCGCCGCCCGGGCGGGTGCTCAGGTTCAGCAGTCCCCCCCAGAGCACGCCGGTCCGGACGGTGGAGCCAGTGTACTCGTTCTGTGGCCGAGTGCCGTCCGAGCCGTCCACCGCCACCGCCCGCTCCTCGCCCGCGCGGATTTCCGGACTGGTGGAGTAGGTCAGCGACCCTACGTACCCGATGGGAAGCCCCAGCAGGGGGTCCTCGCCGCCGAAGGACAGGCTCAGGGAACCAGAGGGCGCCCCGGTGCCCGGCACCGCGCTCCAGGCGTTCCGGAAGCTGCCGACGATCGCGTTGACATCGGCTTGCGTCGCGCCGGTGAGGGTACCGGCGTCCCGCGCCACTCGCGGCATTGCCCGCTCACGGCCGCCGGACGCCAGCCACTCGCGCCCCACCGTGGGCGCCCGCAGGATTGTCTTGCCGGTGATGGCCGCGTTCAGGCCCAGGGACGTGGACAGGGAGAAGGCGCGCCCTGCCGGAAACTCGCGGGTGCGGAGATCCACCTGGGCACCGCTGAAATCGCCCGGCTGGTCCGGCGTGAAGGTCTTGGACGTGGTGACGGCTTCCAACAGGTTCGACGGGAACAGATCCAGCGGCACCATGCGGCGCTCCGGTTCGGCGCTGGGCACCCGCGAGCCGTTCAGCGAGGTGGTGGTGTACCGCTCGCCCAGGCCGCGGACGAACACGTACTTGCCGTCCTGAACGGTCACGCCGCTCACCCGTTGCATCGCTTGACCGGCGTCGCTGTCCGGGCTCCGCTCGATCTGCGCCATACTGATGCTGTTGATGATGTTGGTGGCCAGGCGCTGCTCTTCCACCGCTCGACTCACGCTCCCACGCTCGGCCAGGGCACTGGTGACCACCACTTCTTCCAGCTGAAACACTTGTGATTCCAGGGTGACGTTCTGCTCGGTCACCCCGCGGCTCGGCACCCGCACGCCGTTTACCCGTTTGACCTGGTAGCCAATGCGGCGGAAACGCAACGCCACGGTACCGGCCGGCACGGTGACCAGGGTGTAGCGCCCGTCCAGGGCCGTCGTCGCGCTAAGGTCGGTGCCGTCCACCAGCACTTCGACGTCGGCGACCGGCGATCCTTGCGCGGCATCGCGGACCACGCCGACCACCCGGCCGGTCTCTACCGCCGCCATCCGGAAGGAGTCGCGTGCGCCGTTGCTTTGACCCGCCAGCGGGGCCATGCTCGCGGCGAGTGTCATCGAGGCAATCAGTACGGGGATGCGCATGTGGGACCCTCTGGGCGAACGCCGGGAATCCTGGGTCGAACAGCGACGCCTGAGGATCGGCGGAGCGCGTAACGATTACGTGATGGCGGGGCTTCTGAGAGGTAACGACCTGGACCCGGGCGGACTGCCGGTCAGGCGGTCTGTGAGCGTGCTTGAATGTCCGGCGTGCCAGGGGCCCCTCCTGTCCATCCCCCGGTCCGCCAGACCGCCAGTCCGCCCCTCTCCAACGCCAGCGCCAACGCCCCCGCGGCTCCGCGCAGGATCCCCAGAGCGGCCGCGAGATCGTGGTGGAGAACTGGCTGGAAGAGTTGAAGGGGACGATGGAGAGGAAACAGCATTCCGCATCTCGTCTGATTGCGCCGGTCCGCGCGCTCGGCAAGATTCCCTCATCATGTGGCGCTGCCCTCCTCTGCTCGCGGTCCTCCTTGCCGCCGCCAGCCCGGCCGGCCTCCGAAGTCAGGAGACCGCACAGCTGGTGGTGGTGGCGACGACCGATATCCACGGCCGGGTCACCCACTGGGACTACGAGAACGACGCCGAGGCTCCCTGGGGGCTCACGCGGGCCGCCACCGTCCTGGACTCGCTGCGGCGCGCGCATCCCGGCCAGGTGGTCCTGCTGGACGGGGGTGACTTGATTCAGGGCAGTCCCTTCGCCACCTACTTCGCGACGGTCCAGCCGTCCGACCCGCATCCTGTGGTGGACGCGTTGAACGCCCTGGACTACGACGCGGCCGCGCTCGGCAACCACGAGTTTAACTTCGGGGTGGACGTCCTCACGCGGTCGCTGTCCCGGGCGACCTACGCCATCGTCTCGTCCAACGTCTACGGCCTCCCCCGTGACTCCGTGGCCTACCGGCGCTCGGTGGTCATAGAGCGCGGCGGTGTCCGCGTGGGGATCGTTGGGCTGACCACGCCGGGCGTCATGTTGTGGGATCGCTCCAGAGTGGCCGGACGCATGCGCGTGCGCCCCATCCTGCCGGATGCGGCGGAGGCCTTGAGCCACGTGGCGGAGGCCGGTGTCGATCTCAAGATCGCGGTCATTCATAGCGGGATGGGCCCGGGCTCGAGCTACGACACGACGGGCATCGGAGAGGAGAATGTGGCAGCCCGTCTGGCCCAGCTTCCGGTGCGTCCCGACTTGGTGGTGGTGGGTCACAGCCATCGGCGCATCGTGGATTCCGTTATCAACGGGGTCCACTTCATCCAACCGGAGGCGTGGGCGCGGAGCCTGGCGGTGGCGCACGTCTCGCTGGTGCGCGGCGCCGGCGTGGCAACGCCGGGCACCGGTGCGTGGCGGGTGACGCGTGTGCGTGGGGAGCAGATTCCCCTGGCCGGCGTCCCGCCCCATCCCGCCGTGGTCCGGCGGTTGGAAACCGGCCACGAACGGGTGCGGGTCTGGGCTGCCGCTCCCTTGGGCACGGTGGACGAAGGGTGGAGTGCGCGCTATGCCCGGGCGGAGGACACGCCCCTCATTGATTTTGTGAACGAGGTCCAACGCCGAGCCGCGGGGGCCCAATTGTCGGCCACGGCCGCGTTCAACACCCAGGTGGCGCTTCCCATGGGAGCGGTCCGCTTGCGGGATGTCGCCGCGCTCTATCCCTACGAAAACACGCTGAAGGTCGTCCGGATTGACGGCGCGACGCTGCTCCGGTACCTGGAGCATTCCGCCCGATACTACCACTCGTATCCGGCGGAGCGCGGCATCGTCAACCAGGGTATTCCCGGTTACAACTTCGACATGGTGAGCGGGGTCAGCTATGTCATTGACCTGTCCCGGCCGCAGGGTTCGCGCATCCTCCAGCTCACCTACCAGGGACGGCTGGTGGGGCCGGAGGACAGCTTCACGCTGGCGCTGAACAACTACCGGCAGGGTGGCGGCGGTGAATTCGGCATGCTGGCGAGCTTGCCCGTGGTGTACGACCGGGACCAGAGCATTCGCGACCTGCTGGTGGATGCCGTGCGCGAAACGGGTGCCCTGCGGGCGGCTGACTATTTCCGGGAATCCTGGCGCATTATCCCCCCTGAAGCCGCAGCCCAGGCGCGAGAGGCGTTCGAGCCCCGGCAGTGACCGGCATTCGCGTCTTTGTGAACGAGCGACCGGTGGACCTCCCGGCCGCGTCGTCGCTCCACGCGGCCGTAGCCGCGCTGGATCCGGCCCTGGCGGAGGCGCTGGCCGGTGGCCGGGCCCACGCCACGGACGGCGTCGGCCGCCCTATCGGCCTGAGCGACCCGGTGTTTCCCGGCGCGATCATTCGCGTGGTGGTTTCCGCTCGGCCGCCCAGGTGAAGCCTTCTGCCGCCACTGCCGCCCTGCCCTGGTGGTGCGGGGGGATGGGAGGAGGCTGCCCGGGATGGTGGCGTGGCGGAGGGGTTTGATGCTCTCCCGCGAACTGCTCCACCGACTCCCCAAAGCGGAACTCCACGTACATCTCGACGGGTGCATTCGGCCGGCGACGATGATCGAGTTGGCCCGGTCCGCAGGTGTGCGTCTCCCCGCGGAAGACCCTGAGGCGCTGGCGCGCGCCATGTTGGTGCGTGACGCCGGGAGCCTGGAGCAGTACCTCGAGAAGTACACCGTCACCCTGGCGGTGATGCAGACTGCCCCCGCGCTCGAGCGCATTGCGTACGAGTTCGTCCTCGATGCGGCGGCGGAGAACGTCCGGTATGTGGAAGTGCGGTATTGTCCGGCGCTCCACCGGCCGGCACTCTCGTACCGGCAGGCGGTCGAAGCGCCGCTCGCGGGTCTCAAACGGGCCGAGGCCCAGACAGGCACCATCGCGCGCCTGATCGTATGCGGCCTCCGAACGCTCTCTCCGAACATTTCGCTCGATCTCGCCAAGCTGGCGGTGGACTACGCGAAAGACGGCGTGGTCGCCTTTGACCTTGCGGGTGCGGAGCGGGGGCACCCGGCGCGGGACCACGTGCGGGCGTTCAACTACGCCCGGAGCCACGGGCTGGCGTGCACCTGCCACGCCGGCGAAGGGGACGGGCCCGAGTCCATTCGACAGGCGCTGGAGCAATGCGGGGCCCAGCGGATTGGCCACGGCACCAGGCTGGCGGAGGATCCTGACCTCCAAGCGTGGGTGTGCGAGCACGGCATCACGCTGGAGGTGTGTCTCACGTCCAACCTGCACACGCACACGGTGACTGACCTGGCGCAACACCCGGCTCGGGGCTACGTGGCGCGGGGCTGCGCGGTCACGCTGAACACGGACAGCCGGTTAATGGACGCGACCACCCTGACGGACGAATACTGGGTGGCGCATCGCACCTTGGGCCTGGACCGAGCGGACCTGGAGCGGGTGATGCTCAATGCGGTGCGGGGCGCGTTTCTCCCGGAGCCGGAGAGGGCGCCGTTGCTGGCCCGCATGACACGCGAACTGGCGGAGGTGGCATGACCGGGCTGTGGTTGGCGCAGACGGCGGCGGAACGGCTCGCGGCGGCGCGTGAGGGTCTCGACGTGCCGTTTCTGGCTCGTCTCATGGGGATCGTGGGCATGGCCACCATGCTGGGGCTCGCGTGGCTCTTGTCGGTGGAGCGGCGGCGGGTGAACTGGCGGCTGGTGGGAATGGGCGTAACGCTCCAAACCGTCGTAGGCCTGATCGTGCTCAAGACCGGCGTGGGCCGCGCCCTGTTTCAGGGCGCCAACACCATGTTCACCCAATTGCTGGGGTTCACCGAGCAGGGCGCCCGTTTCATTTTCGGCAACCTGGTGAAGAACAACGTCCCGGTGGGCCTGCCCGGGGGAACTCCGCCGGACATGGCCCCGCTGGGCGAGCCCCAGGTCTGGGCAGCCACGGGGGCGTACTTCGCGTTCAGCGTCTTGCCGACCATCATTTTCTTTTCCTCGCTGATGTCGGTGCTATACCACCTGGGCATCATGCAATGGGTCGTGCGCGGGATGGCCTGGGGCATGCAGCGCTCCATGAAGACGTCGGGCGCGGAGACCCTGTCCGCCGCCGGGAACATTTTCGTCGGTCAAACGGAATCTCCCCTGTTGATCAAACCGTTTGTCGGCCAGATGACCGCGTCGGAACTCAACACGGTCATGGTCGGTGGCTTTGCCACCATCGCGGGCGGCGTCATGGCGGCCTATGTGGGCATGCTGAGCCCGTACTTCCCGGACATCGCGGGCCACCTGCTGACCGCGAGCGTGATGAACGCGCCGGCGGGGCTGGTGATCTCCAAGATGCTGGTGCCGGAAACGGGAGAGCCGGTCACCCGGGGAACCCTGAGGCTCCAGATCGAGCGTCGGGACGCCAACGTCATCGACGCCGCCGCGTCAGGGGCGGCGCAGGGATTGCAGCTCGCGCTCACCGTGGGCGGGATGCTCCTGGCCTTCATCGCGCTGATCGCGTTGCTGAACGCTGCCGTCGGGGCCGTGGGTGGCCTCCTGGGCAGTCCGGCGCTTTCCCTCCAACAGATCCTGGGCTGGGCGCTGGCGCCGCTGGCGTGGCTGATGGGCGTACCCTGGGCGGACGCTGATACCGTCGGATCGTTGATCGGGGTGAAGACCGTGGTCAATGAGTTCGTGGCGTATCTCGATCTTGCCGCCTTGCTCGGCAGCGGGGCGGAGCTTTCGCCCCGCGGCGCCATTATCGCCACCTATGCGTTGCTGGGGTTCGCCAATTTCTCCTCCATTGCCATACAGATCGGTGGGATCGGAGGGCTGGCACCGGAACGGAGGGCGGACCTGTCCCGCCTGGGGTTGCGCGCCATGATCGGGGGCAACCTGGCGGCGTTCATGAGCGCCAGCCTCGCTGGGATGCTGATGTGACCACAAGCGAACCGGCGGACAGGCGGAGTGGGGGACGGATGGGCGGGCTCGGGGCCAACGGGGCGGGGGCCGGGAGCGGGCGTGTCCGTCCCCCGGACCGCCAGGCCGCCACTGTCGTCCGCCAGCGCCTCGGTTTTCTCCGACCCCGGGTTGGGATCGTCCTCGGCTCTGGTCTGGGAAGTCTGGCAGATGCTGTACGTGCCGGGGTGCGCATCCCCTACGGCGACGTTCCGGGGTTCCCGGAACCGACGGTCACGGGACACAAAGGCGAGTTGGTGATCGGGGAACTGGAGGGCGTGCCGGTAGTGCTCCAGAATGGACGGTTCCACTTATACGAGGGGCACGGGCCGGAGCTGGTGGCAGCCCCGGTGCGTCTGTTCGGAGAATTGGGCGTTGAGATCCTGATCGTCACCAACGCCTCGGGCGGTCTTCGGACCACGTTCCATGTGCCTACGCTCATGCTGATCGCGGATCACATCAACCTCATGTGGCGCAACCCGCTGGTTGGGCCGGTCGCTCCGGGGGAGTCCCGGTTTCCGGACATGTCCGAGCCGTACGATTCCGAACTCCGCGCGCTGGCCCGAGAGGTCGCGCTCCAAGACGGAATCGGGCTGGAGGAGGGGGTGTACGCCGGTCTCCTTGGCCCGAGCTATGAGACGCCGGCCGAAATCAGGATGTTGGCCGGCTGGGGCGCTGATGCGGTGGGCATGTCTACCGTCCCCGAGGTGCTCGCCGCGCGGGCCCGGGGGATGCGCGTGCTGGGCGTTTCCAGCATCACCAACCTGGCGGCCGGCGTCTCGCCTACCGCGCTCTCGCACCAGGAGGTCCTGGCCGCGAGCGGGGAGCTGGCGGCCGATCTGGAGAAGGTGGTGCGGGGGGTCTTGAGGCGGGTGGCGAAGTCGGCGTAGCCCGCCGGGCGAATCGGGAGCCCGCGGGTCCGTCCCCCAGACCGCCGGTCCGCTGGACCGCCCTAGGTAACCCTTTTCCCCGCAGGCGTGTCACACTCTTGGACGGCGGACGAGACCGTTGAGCAACGGAGCCCGGTGGACGATCGGCTGTTGATCGAGCGAGTCCGCGCTGGGGACGCCACAGCCGAGCGGGCGCTGTACGACGCCCACGTGGACCGGGTGTACCGCCTGGCCTACCGCATGGCTGGGGATGGCGATCTGGCGCAGGATTTCACGCAAGAGACGTTCATCCGGGCCTTCGGGAAGATCGCCGAATTCCGGGGCGAGTCCTCATTCGGGACGTGGCTCCACGCCATTGCCTCGTCGGTCATCCTCAACGGCCTCCGGCGGGTGACGCGGTTCCGCCGTCGGGAAACGGACCTGGAGGCGGCGGAACATGTGGGTGCGGTGCCGGTACGGGCGGACCCGGACTTGAAGCAACGGCTCAAAGACGCGCTGGATCGGCTGCCAGGCAAGTACAGGATGGTCATCGTGATGCACGACGTCGAAGGATACACCCATCAGGAGATTGGCGCGGCGCTGGGGATGCCGGCGGGGACATCCAAAGCCCAGCTGTCCAGGGCGCGCGCCCGCCTCCGGACGGAGCTGGCCGAGTTTGCACCGGAGTGGGCCTCATGACCGACGAGCGATTCGAAGAGTTCCTGCGGGACGCGGCCGCGGACTATCACCGGCCAACGGAGCCGCCGCGAGAGGAGATGTGGGCGCGGATCCAGGCGGAACGGGCGCGGCAGCCCGTCATTACACCGGGCCGGGTCATCTGGGTTCGGTGGGGCCTGGCGGCCGCGGCGGTTCTGGCGCTGGGGATCGCCATCGGGCGGGTGAGCGCCCCCAACCAAGGAGCGCTCATGACGGCGGAGGCTAATGGGGGCATAGGCGCCTACCGGGTCGCCGCGCTCGAGCATCTGAAACTGGTCGAGACGTTCCTCACGGTGTTCCGGGCGGAGGCTGCCGTTGCGTCCATGGAGCTGGCGCCCGGGGCCGCCCGCGAGATGCTGCTCACGACCCGGCTGGTGATGGATTCGCCGGCCGGCCGGGACCCGCGCCTGGCCGCACTGCTGCAGGATGTGGAGTTGGTATTGGCGGAGATCGCCAGCCTCGCCGGTGAGCACGATCCCGACGAGCTGGACCTCATTGACCAGGGCATGGAGCGGCACCGGGTGCTGTTGAGGCTCCGGGCCATCGGTCCCATCGGGCCGGCGGCCGCGTCCGTTCAAGGAGAATTGTAATGTCACGCATCGGATGCATGACGCTCGCCCTCGCGAGCCTGGCCGTTGGCCCCCTGGAGAGCCAGGGAGCCTGGAAAAGGGCCGAGATCGAACGGGCGGC